>DASZKN010000199.1:0-11894 GCA_035552855.1 Trebonia sp.
CTCCGGGGGACCGCGCTCCGGGGGGCGGTCCGGGAGGCGCGGCCGGGTTAGCCGCCCAGCTCACTGAGGATCGGCGCCGGCACCGCGCTCTTGGCGCCGAACACCGTCGGCGTGATCATCGTGAAGCCGCCCTGCTTGTACTGCGCCTGGCCCGCTGCCGACAGGGTGTACGCGACGAACGCCTCGGCCGCCGGGGTCGGCGGGCCGATCGTGGTGATGTCGATGACCTGCGGCGATCCCTTGTAGGTCTTGGAGCCGACCGTGAGCGTGGCCTTCTTGTACTGCGCGGCGTCGGCGAAGCTGCCGAGGTTGATGGCGTCCGGCAGCTTGATGTAGTGCAGGTGAAGCTGCACCGCCTGCGTGACGAACGCGCTGGCCGCGTCGACCTGGCCGGACTCGAGCGTGGAGTCGAGCGAGGACTCGGCGTAGATCTGGCTGGAGTTCGACGAGCCGAGGTCAGTCGTGCCCAGGATCTTCGCCACCGTGTCGGGGGGCAGGTGATAGTGCTGCTGCGCGAGCTCGAGCATGATAATGAAGTCACGTGCCTGCGGGTCGGTGGCCGGGTCGGTACGGCCTAGCTTAAGGCCTGTCGTCCGCAGGAGCGTGAACAGGTCCTTCATCGGCTTGGCGCCGCTGCCGATCGCCTCGAACTGGCTCGCGTACTTGCTGTTCGGGTTGTACGCCACGACCATCGAGGTGCCGGCGTACTGGACGTACCACTTGGTGAACTTGGGCTCGAGCGGGGTGATGTTGTCCCCGCCGACGGCTTCGAAGACGTTCGGGGTGATCTCGCCGGACGCGATGTCCTGCTCGAGCCCGCCGGAGGTGTTGCCGGTGCCGGAGTAGCCGGCGCCGGTGGCGGCGGTGAACGCGGGCTTCGCCACATGCTCGTTCAGGTACTCAAGGGACGACGCGTAGGCGACGTTGGCCGTGCCGGACACCTTGGCGGCGCCGGTGCCGGTGCCGGTGCTGCTGCCGGTGCCGGTGCTGCTCGCGGCGGGGCTCGAGCCGCCGCTGCTGCTGCTGCTGCTCGCGGCGGACGACGAGGACGATGAGCTACCGCAGCCCGCGGCCGCCGCTAGCCCGATGCACGATATGCCTATCAGCGCCACGCCCCGCGTGCGGGCGCGGCGAGATGACGGGAAAATCCGCATTCCTTGACGATAGCCACTAGTACTTGCGCGGCGCAACAACACTAGACAGTGCCATGATCACAAGCGCTGCGCGCTGTCGTTGTAAGGAGGGCACAATGACCCCGCGCGCAACGGGGCGGATGATGGCGCAAACTATGCTTTGCTCCCGGGAGGGTGAATGAAGACTCGAGCAGCGGTGCTCAGAGACGTCGGGAAGGACTTCGAGATCGTCGAGCTCGACCTGGACGCGCCGAAGACCGGCGAGGTCCTGGTCCGGCTCGAGGCCTCGGGCCTGTGCCATTCCGACGACCACCTCCGCACGGGCGACATTCCGGTCCGGTACCCGATCGTCGGCGGCCACGAGGGCGCCGGGGTGGTCGAGGCGGTCGGCGCCGGGGTCACGCGGCTGGCGCCCGGGGATCACGTGGTCGGCTCTTTCCTGCCGGTCTGCGGCAAGTGCCGGTTCTGCGCGCGCGGGCAGTCGAACCTCTGTGACCTCGGCCGCTTCATGGTGGAAAACTCGCTGCCGGACGGGACGTTCCGGTACCACGAGGGGAGCACCGACTTCGGGCAAATGTGCCTGCTCGGGACGTTCTCGCAGTACGCGGTGTTCTCCGAGGCGTCCACGGTCAAGATCGACGACGACATCCCGTTCGACGTGGCGGCGCTGGTCGGGTGCGGGGTGCCGACCGGGTTCGGCTCGGCGGTGAACGCGGGCGAGGTCAGGCCGGGTGACGTCACGCTGGTCTACGGGGTCGGCGGCGTCGGCATCAACGCGGTGCAGGGCGCGGCCTACGCGGGCGCCCGCTACGTGGTCGCGGTCGACCCGGTCGAGTTCAAGCGGACGACCGCGCTCAAGCTCGGGGCGACCCACGCCGTGGCCTCGGCCGAGCAGGCGGCCGACTTGTCGAAGGAGCTGAGCGAGGGCGTCGGCGCCGACCAGGCGATCGTCACGATGGGAGTGGTAAGCGAGGACGTGGTGTCGGCGGCGTTCGCGGCGATCCGCAAGCGGGGCACCGTCGTGGTCACCGGCCTGGCCGGGCCGGCGAAGAAGACCGTGCACGTGACCGGGTTCGAGCTGGCGCTGTTCGAGAAGCGGCTGCAGGGGTCGCTGTTCGGGTCGTCGAACCCGTTCGACGACATCCCCCGGCTGCTGTCCCTGTACCGGTCGGACAAGATCAAGCTCGACGAGCTGATCACGACCCGGTACACGCTCGATGAGGTGAACCGCGGCTACGAGGACATGATGGCCGGCCGCAACATCCGCGGCGTCATCATCCACGAGCACTAGTTTCCGCCGGCAGCTTTGCCGCCGGCCTTGCCGCTAGTCCCGGCCCAGCAGGTCGCTGGCGCGGGCGGCGGCGTGCAGGAGCAGCGGGTCGGGCCGCTCCTTGTGCAGCCGCAGGCACGCCTCGGTCAGCTTGATCGCGTGCTCGTCGCCGGCGGCCACGGCGCGGTCGGCGAGCACGTCCGGCGGGGCGGGCGGCCCGGACGGCAGCGGCTCGGGTGTCAGCGCGCCGGTGTACACCGTGTAGACGGCCGCGCCGATCTGCCAGAGGGCGTCGTAGGTCGGGCGCGCGGCGCTCTCGTCGAGCAACGGGAGCACCGAGCGGGCCGCGACCGGCGCGGTGACCGCGTGCAGCAGGGCGATCGGACGCGCGCGGCCGTAGACGAGGAAGACCCCCGCGAACTCGCGCGCCAGCGCGTACAGCCCGGCGGCCACGTCGCCCGGCGGCCGCAGCGCGCCCAGCGCGGCCGGGAATCCCGGCTGCGCCGACAGCCCGGCGCCGAGGGTCTCGGTGATCAGGTTGCGGCGCGGGATCTCCGGAGCCCGCGGCAGGCCGCCGAGGGCGGCGTCCAGGTCGAGGGTGCCTCTCGTGCGGGGCGTGCCGGGGAGTTCGGTGTATCCCGCCGCCCAGTAGGCGAGGCCGCGGGCGAGTTCGGCTTCCCGCTCCGCCGTGCCGGCGGCCGCGGCCGCGTCGGCGAGGCTGCGCGCCGCGTGCGACGTGCGGATGATGCCGTGCGTCGCGCCCGCCGCGAGCCCGGGCAGCAGCCGTGGCCACCACTGGCCGAGGACGGCGCGCCAGCCGCTAGCGGCGATCCGCGCCCGGAACCAGACTTCCCAGTCGGCCGCGCGGCGCAGGTCGCCGAGCGCGTCCCGCCAGTTGGCGCCGGTAATCCGGTCACCCGGCCGGGGCGCCTCGTCGAGCCGGGCGATGTAACCGTCCAGCCACTCCCCGATCTCGTCGGCGCGGCCAAGGCGCAGCAGGGCCTCGGCCGCCATCGGCCCGTGGTTGGACAGGCCGCCGCCGAACTCGGGCCCGGTGCCCGCGAGCCGGCGCAGCCCCTCGTCCAGGATGACGTCGTCGAGCGTGCTCATTCCATAGCCTCCTCGCTATATAGCTCGTAAACTATATCGGTTGGGCGCGATACGCTAGTGGGGTGGATGAGGAATTGGCGGGCGGCGACCTTGTGGTCCTGCGCGCCCTCGCGCACCCGGTGCGGTGGGGCATCCTGCGGCGGCTGGCGGCGGAGCCGGGCATCTGCGCATGCGACTTCACGGAGTTCTTCAGCATTTCGCAGCCGACGATCTCCGCGCACCTGAAGGTGCTCAGGGAAGCCGGCCTGGTGACGACCAGGCGGAACGGCACGACGATCTGCTACCGCATCACACCCGGCCGGCTGACGGCGATCAGCGAGCGGATCGCCCAGATCGCCGCGTCCGCCGGCACCGCGGCCGCCGTGGCGCCGTAGCCGCCGCGGCCCGCGGCCCGGACCGGACCCGGACCCGGACCCGGACCCGGAACAAGCCTCCTAGCCCCGGTGTTGCACCCTTTACAGACGAGACATATCTTGTCTAGTACCTGCTCGATGGAGGATGTGCGATGGTTGGGTATGGTGGGCGGACGGCGCGCTGGTCGACGAAGGTCGTGATCGCCCTCGGCGTGCTGGCCGCGCTGCTGGTGGCGGCCGTGCCCGTGGCGCTGTTCGCCGGCGTCATCTTGATGCTGTTCGGGCACGTCGTCGGCGGGCTGGCGCTGTTCGGTGCCTCGATACTCGCCGCCGCGGCGGCGGTCGTGATCGCGGCCGCGACCGGCGTGCGGCACCTGCGCGCGCTCGTCAGCCGGCAACGTTTCCGGATCGTGCAGCTGCGCCGGGACCAGTATGGCTACGACGACGGGGCACGCGCCCCGTATCAGGGCTACCTGGAGCGGTAACCGGCCGGCAGCGGTCTTATCCCGTGTCCGAGCGGAACACCTGCACGAGCACCCGCACGGCGAGAATCGCCGCGATCACGAGCAGGCAGTAGCCGAAGAACGAGTACAGGCTGACCCCGGGGCTGAGCGCCGGGCCGCCGTGCAGCCACGGTCCGATAACCGGCCGCCCGCTCATCGCGAAATGTTTATCGCGCTGCTGCTGCTCCTGCTGCGCCTGACCGGGCTGGAAGGCCGTCACCGCTAAAAGCTTTACCGGACGCGGATCGTCCGCAATAGCCCGTAGTGTACGGAGCATGGCTATCGCGCGATTCCCCAGCATCGTCATCGACTGCCCGGACCCGAGCGCGCTCGCGGCCTTCTACGCCGCGCTGCTCGACTGGAAGACCGAGGCCAAGCCCGACTGGGTCGACATCAAAGCCGACTACGGTCAGTGCATCTCCTTCCAGCAGGTGGCGGACTACACGCCGCCGCGCTGGCCGGCGCAGGAGGTGCCGCAGCAGATGCACCTGGACGTGGTCGTCGAGGACCTCGACGCCGCCGAGGCGGCCGTGCTCAGCCTGGGCGGGACCAAGCACGATTACCAGCCGGGCACGACGTTCCGGGTGTTCCTCGACCCAGCCGGCCATCCCTTCTGCCTCTGCCTCGACTGATTTGCCCGGACGGAAGGGTTTAGGATGCCCTGCGTGCGAGCCATTGATTTCCATGTCCACTTGCCGACCCCGGACTGGCTGGACGGCAGCATGGCGGGCTACGTCGAGGCCGCGGAGGCGTACTTCCGGTCGACGGTCGAGCGGCAGACGCTCGCCCAGCTCGCGGGCAAGTACCGCGGCCTCGACGCGATGGCGGTGCTGCTCGCCTGGGACGCGGAGACCGCGACCGGCCGGCCGCGGGTGCCGAACGAAACCGTCGCCGCGGCCTGCCGCGAGTTCCCCGACGCGTTCACCGGCATCGGGTCCGTGGACCCGCACAAGACGTCGGCCGTCGATGAGGTCGCGAACATCGCCGCGCTCGGGCTGCGCGGGGTCAAGTTCCACCCGTCGCTGCAGGCGTTCGACCCGAGCGACCCGCGGTTCGACCCCGTTTTCGCGGCCTGCGAGCAGCACGGGCTGCTCGCGCTGTTCCACACCGGCACCAGCGGCATCGGCGCGCGCCAGCCCGGCGGGCAGGGCATCCGGATCGACTACGCGCACCCGCTCAAGCTCGACGCCGTCGCGGCGGCGCATCCGGGGCTGACCGTGGTGGCGGCGCACTTCGGGTGGCCGTGGCACATGGACCTGATCGCGATCGCGCTGCACAAGACCAACGTCTACATCGACATCTCCGGCTGGTCGCCGAAGCGGATCCCCGCCGAGGTGGTGCGCGAGCTGCGGGGACGGCTGTCCGGCCAGTTCGTGTGGGGCAGCGACTTCCCGTTCATCGCGCCGGGGCGCTGCCTGGCCGAACTCGACGAACTCGGCCTCACCAGCGACGCGCTGCTGCGGGCGAACGCCGCGCACGTCCTCGGCCTCGAGGGCTGAGGCCGGAGCCTAATTGGGACTGTACGGCTCGTACTTGAAGTCCGGCGCGGGCCTGGACGTGGTCGCCCGCAGCATCGCGGTCTCGCGCGCGAGCAGCGCCCGCGCCGCCTTCAGCCGCGCGACCGCGCCGGGCGCCGCGAGCAGGTTCTGCCGGTCCGGCAAGTCGATGATCATGGCGGCGCCGACCACGTAGGACAGCAGCACGGGCTCGTCCGGCAGGTCGGCGACGCTGATCACCCCGCCGCCGCGGTCCGCGAGCGCGTTCAGGTAGGCGCGGAACCCGGCCTGCACACGCTGAACGAGCCCGGCCGCCTCCCCCGCCGCCGCCCCCTCGGGTTCGTCGGGCACCCGCTCGACCTCACCCTGGAAGTACGGCAGCGACTTGTCCAGCCGCAGCAGCCGGAACCGGTCGGTCCCCACGGTCTGCAGGTCGAAGCGCCCGTCTTCCCTCGCCCCGGCGGTTCTGATGACGGCGACGCAGCCGGTCTCGTGCAGCGCGGTCACGCTGTCGGCGCCGGTTTCCTGGCCCTTGCGGATCGCGATCACGCCGAACTGGCGCGGCTCCGGCTTGGCCAGCAGGTCGCGCACGAGCTGCCGGTAGCGCGGCTCGAAGATGTGCAAGGGCAGGCGCATGCCAGGGAACAGCACCGTCGAAAGCGGGAACAGCGGCAGCATCTCACTCATGTCGGTGCCATTATTTCGCAGGGGTATGCCGCCGGTGAACCGCCGGCCCGTTATTTCGTTGCCGTGTCGCGCGCCGGTACCCTAGCCTGCGTATAACGCGTCGACGGAGACAAGTAGCCAGGATCCCCGCGAGCCGAGAGAGCCGCCAGCCGCTGTGACGGCGGCCTCGCGCCCCTGCTAGCGAAGACACTCCCGAGCGTTCATCTCCAAAGAGGTCGCTGGCTGCCCGGCAGCCGGCGGTGAAGACGCGGTGGCACCGCGAGTTGCCCTTCTCGCCCGCGTCCCCAAGGGATCACGTCGAGGTCCTAACGGAGGACTTGGAAATGATCCGCGAAACCGTTCGCACCACCGTCGCCGGCCTGCCCGCCCGCGCCGGCGAAACCGTCACCATCTGCGGCTGGGTGCAGACGCTCCGCCTGCAGCGCGCCATGCAGTTCGTGCTGGTGCGGGACCATACCGGCACGGTGCAGATAACCCGCCGGCGTTCCGGCGACCGGCTGGAGACCCTGCTCGACGGGCTGACCGCCGAATCGGCCGTCCGGGTCACCGGCCGCGTCGTCGAGAACCCCGCGGTGGCGCTGGGCGGCCTGGAGATCATCCCGGACACCGTGACCGTCGAGAACCTGGCCGTCGCGCCACTGCCGATCGATGACAACACCGGCCCCGAGGGGCGGCTCGACTGGCGGTTCCTCGACGTGCGCCGCCATCCGGCGCGGCGCCTCGTGTTCGCCGCGCAGACGACCGTCGAGCAGGCGATGCGCGCGTTCGCCTACACCCGCGGCTGCACCGAGATGCACACTCCGAAGCTCATGGGCACGCCATCCGAGGGCGGCGCCGAGGTGTTCTCGCTCGGCTACTTCGGCCGCGTCGCCTACCTGGCGCAGTCGCCGCAGTTCTACAAGCAGATGGCGATCGCGGCCGGCGTCGACCGGGTCTTCGAGATCGCACCGGTGTTCCGCGCCGAGCCGTCGTTCACCTCGCGGCACGCCACCGAGTTCACCGGGGTGGACGTCGAACTGGCCTGGATCACCGACGTCGAGGACGTGATGTCGTTCGAGGAGGACATGCTGGCGGCGACGCTCGCCGCGGTCGCGGCCGAGCACGGGCCGGCGATCAAGGCGGAGTTCGGGATGGACGTGACGGTGCCGTCGGTGCCGTTCCCGCGTATCACGATGGCGGAGGCGCGGGAAATCGCGGGCGCGGCCGGCGGGGGCGGGCCGCGCGGTGACCTCGACCCGGCCGGCGAGCGCGCGCTCGGCGCGTACGCGCGCGAGAAGTACGGGCACGAGTTCGTGTTCGTGACGTCATACCCGACGAGCGCGCGGCCGTTCTACCACATGCGTCCGGCGGGCTCGCCGGACCTCACGTACAGCTTCGACCTGCTGTGGAAAGGCCTGGAGATCACGACCGGGGCGCAGCGCGAGCACCGGTATGACGTGCTGCTGCGGCAGGTGGCCGAGGCCGGCCTGTCCCCGGAGCCGATGCTCGACTACCTGAACTGCTTCAAGTACGGCTGCCCGCCGCACGGCGGGCTCGGGCTCGGCCTCGGGCGGTTCCTGATGGTGCTGCTGGGCCTGGAGTCGATCCGGGACGCGACGTTCCTGTTCCGCGGGCCGAACCGGCTGACGCCGTAACGCTGTGTTGGCGGGTTGGCGGCTTGACGAAGGCTTTTTATCGAATAGGCACAACAAAGCTTCGCGCAGAAAAAAGCCTTCGCGATCATGGGGAAAGAGAGGCTCGAGGTGTCGCTGCGAAGTGGAGGTTGCGAGAACCGTGCGAGCCGCGCCGTGACGGCGACGGGCGGCCGCGGTCAGTCGGCGGACGCGGTGAGAGTCAGCACGGCGCGTTCGGCGGCGGCTCTTACTCTCTGGATCTTGTCGGACCGCAGCCCGGCGACGGCCGGCAGTGCGGCGCCCACGTGGTGGCGGGCGACCACCTTGGCCGCCATCTCGCACCCGCCGTCCAGGACCGGCCGGGCTCGCCGCCGAGCGCGAGCACGAGGTCGTCGTCGACGTCGCCGGGCCGGCCCTCGAGCAACGCGATACAGCCGCTGACCAGCGCGTCCTTACCGCGCCGGGCACGTTCGGCGGTTATCCGTTCCCGCGGCGCGGCACGCGTGTCCGCCATGCGGGTACGTTACCGCGTGCGCCGCCCGTGAGCCCGGCCGCGATTGGCGCCGACCGCCGGGATGAGGGGGCGCATGGTGCGTCGCCGCAGGCAGCCCTGCCACACGCCGACGCTGTAGGCGACGTCGTCGAGCAGCCGAGCGGCGACGTAGCGCGCCGGGTCGAGCGGCGGTCGCCGGTCCGCCCAGTCGAGCAGCGGCGGCGTCAGCAGCAAGGCGGCGACCGGCAGTCGTAGTCTCGGCACGGCGGCCGCCGCCGGGAGGGCGACCGGCCACCAGGTGCGCGACAGCGCGCTGCCGAGCGGGCGGCCGGCGGCCAGCGTCCCGCCGGCCGCGAGCCGGATGGCCAGTCGCCAGGCGGTGCCGGCACCGGTGACCGGGGACAGGCGGCGGGCCAGCAACGCGGTCGCCGTCGCGGTGAGCGCGGCGGCCGTGACCGGGCGCCCGGCGAGAGCCGCCGCCCACGCCCCCGCCGTCCACCACGACGCGTACAGCGGGCGGACCGCGCCCGGGTGCCGTTCCTCGAGGACCGCCGCCGACGTGCCGTAATCCGTGCGCCGCGCGAACCACGCGCGGAACCGCACCCGGTGATCGTGGCCCATCACCGCGCCCGGCTCGTACCGCACCCGCCAGCCCGCGGCCGCCAGCCGCCACACGAAGTCGACGTCCTCCCCCACGACCATCCCGCCGGCGAACCCCGCGCCCGCCACGCTCTGCCGCACGACCAGCGCCGCGCCCGGGACGTACGGAACCCGCGCGCCGGGGCGGACGATGCTCGGCCGCGCGCCCATGTCCAGCGTGGAACTCGCGCCCTCGTAAC
Organism: Trebonia sp.; assembly: GCA_035552855.1. Lineage (GTDB taxonomy): Bacteria > Actinomycetota > Actinomycetes > Streptosporangiales > Streptosporangiaceae > Trebonia. The sequence continues at coordinate 9,498 of DASZKN010000199.1, forward strand.
GCGCCAGCCAGCCCCTTCCAGCCTCGTGCGGGACGATGCGCGGCGCGACCGCCCCCACCGCCGGGTCCGCGAAATGCGGCAGCAGCCCGTCCAGCCAACCGGAGCGCGGCCCGCAGTCGGAGTCGAGGAACGCGACGAACCCGGTCCGGGCCGCGGCCAGCCCCGTGTTCCTGGCCGCGGCCGGCCCGCCGTTCACCGGACGCCGGATCACCTCCGCGCCCGCCGCGCCCGCGATCGCCGCGATCGCCGCCGGGTCCGCCGAGCAGTCGTCCACCACGATCACCTGGTAGGCCTCGTCGCCCAGGTCACGCGCGGCCGCTCGCAGCCCGGCCAGGCAGCGGGCCAGTTCCGCGTGCCGGTCTCGTACCGGGACCACGACCGTGACGTCGCCCGCGCGGGGGCCGCCGCCCGGGTCGGGATCGGGATGCGCGAGCCCGGCGTCGAGCAGCCGGCGCGCCAGCCGCCGTACCGCGTCCCCTCCGGCGACTGGCGCGCCGGCCAGCCATCCGGCCACCTGACGAGCCCCGGCCGGGGTCAGCCGCAACACCCGTACCGGTGATCCGCCCACGAGGACCGAACCGTCCGCCACGAGCCGGGTGGCCGGGTCCGGAAAGAGGCGGAAACCGGCGGGCGCACCACGATCGGGCCATGAGATGTGATTCCGGGGGATGGCGGGGGCCATGAGGCGGGTTCCGGGGGACGCGGGGACGCCGGTGACGCCGGTTAGGCGGAGAAGCCGGCGAGCGGGTTCTCGTCGCAGTCGTGCGCGGGCGGGCGCCGGCGGCCGATCGTCACCGGGACCGGGCCGGCCGGAACCGCCCCGCGGGGGGCGCGACCCCGGGGCGGCGACGTCCGGTGCGAGTGGTCCGCCGCCGGGCGCGGCACCGCGCCGGCCACCGCGCCAGCCGCGGCGGCGGAGACCGCTGCCAGAGCGGGCTCGCCGTGGCCCTGGACGCATTCGGGATCGGGGCCGTCGAGTGGCAGGCCCGTGAAGAACTTCGCCGCCAAGCAGCCGCCCCGGCACGAGTCGTAGAACCCGCATGACCGGCACGCGCCGCCGGTGTCCGGCGACCGCAGCGACTCGAAAAGGGACGACGACTTCCACACGGCCTCGAAGCCGCCGGGGTCCCGCACGTTGCCGGCCAGGAAGTTCTCGTGGATCGCGAACGGGCACGCGTACACGTCCCCGACCGGGTCGATCAGGCAGACGACGCGGCCGGCGCCGCAGAGGTTCAGGCCCGGCAGGGCCGAGCCGTACGCCGACAGGTGGAAGAACGAGTCGCCGGTCAGCACCTGCTCGCCGTGCGCGACCAGCCAGTCGTACAGTTCGCGCTGCTGGGACGGCAGCGGATGCAGTGTGTCCCACACGTCCGCGCCGCGGCCCGACGGGCGCAGCCGCGTGATCCGCAACTGCGCGCCGTACCGGTCCGCGATCTCCTTGAACGCGTCTAGCTGGCCGACGTTCTGCCTGGTCATCACCACCGACAGCTTGAAGCCGCGGAAGCCGGCGGCCTGCAAGTTCTCCATCGCCCGGATCGCGGTCGCATGCGAGCCCGGCCCGCGCACCGCGTCGTTCACCTCGGCGGTCGCGCCGTCGAGCGAGATCTGCACGTCCACGTAGTCGCTGGCCGCCAGCCGGGCGGCGGCCGCCGCGTCCAGCTTCACGCCGTTGGTCGAGAACTTCACGCCGACGTGGTGCGCGGTCGCGTAGTCGACGAGTTCCCAGAAGTCGGGCCGCACGGTCGGCTCGCCGCCGCCGATGTTCACGTAGAAGACCTGCATGCGCTCCAGCGTGTCGATGACCGCCTTGCACTCGGCCGTGGTCAGCTCGCGCGGGTCGCGGCGGCCGGACGAGGACAGGCAGTGCACGCAGGAGAGGTTGCAGGCGTAGGTCAGCTCCCAGGTCAGGCAGATTGGCGCGTCGAGTCCGAGCTCGAACTTGTCTGCCAGTCGACCCGCGGGCGCGGCGCCCAAGCTGACGGACCTGTTCCAGCGCGGCCTCGACGCCCCCATCTGCCTGACCTGGGAGCTCACCTACGCGTGCAACCTGTCGTGCGTGCACTGCCTGTCGTCGTCGGGCCGCCGCGACCCGCGCGAACTGTCGACCGCGGAGTGCAAGGCGGTGATCGACGAGCTGGAGCGCATGCAGGTCTTCTACGTCAACATCGGCGGCGGCGAGCCGACCGTCCGGCCCGACTTCTGGGAACTCGTCGACTACGCGACCGCCCACCACGTGGGCGTGAAGTTCTCGACCAACGGCGTGAAGATCACGCCCGAGGTCGCGCATCGGCTCGCGACCAGCGATTACGTCGACGTGCAGATCTCGCTCGACGGCGCGACCGCGAAAGTGAACGACGCGGTGCGCGGCGTGGGCTCATTCGATATGGCTGTGACGGC
>DASZKN010000200.1:0-11914 GCA_035552855.1 Trebonia sp.
CTGCGGGTGGCGATGGTCGGGGTGGTCGGCGACGACATGTTCGGCCGGTTCATGCGGGAATCGATGGCCGAGCGCGGGGTCGATATGTCGGCGGTGCGGACGCACCCGCGGATACCGACCGGGCTGAGCATTCACCTCGTCCGCGGCGACGACCGCGCGATCATCACCAATCCAGGAACGATCACGGAGCTACGGACCGCGGACATCGACGCGGAGCTGCTCGCGTCCGCGCGGCACGTCCACGTCAGCTCGTATTTCCTCCAGACCGGGCTGTGGACGGGCCTGGCCGATCTGCTCCGCCAGGCACGCGCCGCGGGGACCACCGTCTCCCTCGACCCGAACTGGGATCCGGCGGAAACCTGGGACCAGGGCCTGTCCGGCGTCTACGACCAGCTCGACGCCCTGCTGCCCAACGACGCCGAGGCGGCCGCGCTCGCCGGCGCGCACGCCGCGGCCCGGGGGCACCGGGTCTCAGACGAGGACGGCCCGGCCGGCGCCGCGCGCATGCTGGCGCAGGCCGGGCCCGCCGTCACGGTCAAGATGGGCGCGGACGGCGCGCTCGCCGCCTTCCCCGACGGGCAACTCGTCCGCGTGCCCGCGGTGCCGGACGTCCGTCCCGTGGACGCCGTGGGCGCCGGCGACTCCTTCGACGCTGGTTACCTCGCGGCGACCCTGTGGGGCTGGGACACGCGGCGCGCGCTGGCGCTCGGCGCGGCCTGCGGCGCCCTGTCCACTCGCGCCGCGGGCGGCACCGGTGCCCAGCCGACCCGCGAGGAAGCCGTCGCCACGGCGAGCACCCTCCTCGGCGAAGCGCTCGCGACCTGCTAACCGGTCACCTCGCGGTGACGGCTAGCCCTGCATCTCCGACGTGGGCTCCTGCCGCGCCAGGAACTCTTCCCTGATCTCCTTCGGCCCGAACGGCCACACGTGCTCCACCCGTGCCCAGATCAGGAACGCGATGATGCCGAGGACCGTCCAGCCGATCGCCACCCGGATCGCCGCCCACCCGGACGCCTGGAAGATGTAGATCCACCCGGCGAGCGCCAGGATGCTCGGCACGGGGTACAGCCACTGCCGGTACGGGCGCTTGAGGCCGGGCTGCTTGCGCCGCAGGATCGTGAGCGCGGCGATCTGCGCGATGAACTGCACCCACAGCGTCAGCGCGATGAGCGCGTTGATGACCGTGGTCAGCGAGAGGAAACACGCGATCGCGGTGACGAAGCCCATCACGAGCAGCGAGACGTGCGGGAAGCGCAGCCGCGGGTGCAGCCTCCCGAACGGCGCGAAGAACAGCCCTTCGCGCGCCGCGTTGAACGGCAGCCGGGACGCGCCCAGCAGGCCGGTGTACACGGACGCGAACGCCGCGATGATGATCAGCACCGCGAGGGTCGACGCGCCGGCGCCGCCCCACACCCGCACCATGAAGTCGGTGCCGATCGAGACCGACTTCTCCGCCTGCTGCCAGGGGAGGACGCCAATGATGCCGATGTTCATCGACAGGTCGATGAGCAGCACGCCGCCGATCGACAGGATGATCGACCACGGGACGACGCGGCCCGGGTTGCGGACCTCGTCACCCACGTACGTCACGGTGTAGTAGCCGAAGTAGTCGTAGATCGCCAGCACCAGCCCGGCGCCGAGACCGCCGAAGAACTTGCCGTTCAGCTGCCACGCGCCCGCCGGGTACGTGAACGCGAGGTGCGAGCTGAAGTGCGAGTACGCCGCCACCAGGACGACGATCACCGTGACGATCATGCCGGCCCACAGCAGCTGGGTCAGCCGCGCGACCGAGTCGATCCGCCGGTAGAGCAGGGCGACCGTGACCACGGTGAAGCCGACCGCGATCAGGTGGCTCTCGGTGGCCGACATGCTGAAGAAGTAGCCCAGGTAGTCGGTCATCCCGATCATGCCCGTGGACATGATCAGCGGCGTCACGAGCAGCGTCGACCAGACGAACATGAACGGCATCAGCCTGCCGGTCGAGTACTGGAAGGCCTCGCGCAGGAACGTGTACGTGCCGCCCGAGCGCGGCATCGCCGCGCCCAGCTCGGCCCAGACCAGCCCGTCGAGCAGCGCGATGATCGCCCCGACGATCCAGCCGACGATCGCCTGCGGCCCGCCCATCGCCGAGATGATCAGCGGGATCGTGATGAACGGGCCGATCCCCACCATCTGCGCCATGTTCAGCGCGGTCGCGGGGAAGAGGCCAAGCGCCTGAATGAATCCTCTGTCGCTGACCGCCGTGCCCGGATCCTCCGGGTGCTTCGTAGTCACGAGGGTCCTCCTCTATGTTGTCAGACCCGTGGCAACCCCGGTGAGGCCGTCACTTGATCGTTCACGTCCGTATCGGGCAAAAATAGATCAAAAAAGGCCGCTGTGACAAGGGCGGATCTGATCGGATCTGCCTTCCGGCCCCATTGAACCGCACCCGGCTAGGATTATGCGCACTATGCACAAGTCAGCGCGCCTGAGCGCGATCCTCGAACGGCTCGCCGACGGGGGCACCGTCGACGTGGGCGAACTCGCCGAGGAGCTGTCCGCCTCCCCGGCCACGATCCGCCGGGACCTGGCGGCGCTCGAACGCCAGCGGCTGCTGGCGCGCACGCACGGCGGCGCGGTCGCGCACGCGGTCAGCTATGAGCTACCCCTGCGCTACAAAGGCATTCGCTATGCGGAAGAGAAACGACGTATCGCCGAGGCGGCCGCCGCGCTGGTTTCCGAGGGCATGGCCGTCGGCCTGACCGGCGGCACGACCGCGACCGAGGTGGCGCGCGCGCTCGCCGACCATCAGGGGCTGACGATCGTGACCAACGCGCTCAACATCGCCTCCGAACTCGGCGTCCGGCCCAACATCAAGCTCATCGTCACCGGCGGCCTCGCGAGGAGCCAGTCGTACGAGCTGTCCGGCCCCATCGCGGAGGGGAGCCTGCTCGGGCTGAACCTCGACATGGCGTTCATCGGCGTCGACGGTGTGGACGCGAAGGCCGGCTGCACCACGCACGAAGAGGTCGAGGCGCACACCAACTCGGTCATGATCGAGCACGCCAAGCACGTAGTCCTTGTCGCCGACAGCTCGAAGATCGGCAAGGTGGCGTTCGCCCGGATCTGCCCGGCCCGGGCGGTGGACGAGCTCATCAGCGACACGGCGGCGAACGCGGCGGCGGTCAAGGCGCTGTCCGACGCCGGCGTCCGCGTCACGCTCGTCTGACCCCGGCAACAACGAATGCGCACATCGCTCATCCGCAAGCACGTCAATGTGACTGAGACTGCATGTTAGTGCAGTAATTTGACACAAACGATCATTCGGAGTGATGATCGATACATGCCCGAATCATCGCTGCGCGCCGAGATCTACTCCCAACCCGACTGCTGGTCCGTGGCCGCCGACCTGGCGAGCCGCTACTCGGACCTGCTCCCGGCCCCTGGTGAGCGGGTCGGCGTCATCGGCTGCGGGACCTCCCTGTTCATCGCCAGGGCCTACTCGTTCCTGCGGGAACAGGCGGGCCAGGGCGTGACGGACGCGTGGCCGGCCAGCGAGGCGCGGCTGCACCGCGACTACGACAGGATCGTGGCGCTCACCCGCTCGGGCACCACGACGGAGATCCTCACCGCGCTCGACGACTACCGGGCGGCCGGCGGCACCGCGCCCGTCACGGCCATCACCGCCACCCCCGGCACGCCCGTGCAGTCCAAGGGTGACACGATCACGCTCGCCGAGTTCGACGAGACCTCGGTCGTCCAGACCAGGTTCGCCACCTCCGCGCTCGCGCTGCTCCGCGCCCACCTGGGCGAAGACCTCGGCCCGGTGATCGCGCAGGCCAAGGAGATCCTCGGCGCGTCGCCCGCCGAACTGGAGCAGTCGCTCGCCGCCGTCCGCTCCGCTGACCAGCTCACGTTCGTCGGCATGGGGCTGGGCGCCGCGCTCGCCGAGGAAGCCGCGCTCAAGCTGCGCGAGGCCACCCAGTCCTGGGCCGAGTCGTACCCCGCGACCGAGTACCGGCACGGTCCGGTCAGCATCGCGCAGCCGGGCCGCGCGGTCTGGTCGCTCGGCCCGCTGGTGCCGGGCTTCACCCGCGACGTCGCCGCGACCGGCGCCCACCTCGAGCACGGCGACGCCGACCCGATGGCCGAACTCGTACGCGTGCACCTGCTCTGCCTGCTGCGCGCCGCCGACCTCGGGCTCGACCCCGCCAGCCCGCGCAACCTGACCCGCGCTGTCATCCTCGCCTGACGCCAGTCACGGGCTGCTGCCCGTAACCATTCTCCCGAACGGACCCTGGTGACTCATGATCATCACCGTTACTCCCAACCCGGCCTGGGACGTCACATACGAGGTCCCCGCGCTGGTGCCAGGAGAAGTGCACCGGGTCACCAGGGTGCACCGCCGGCTCGGCGGCAAGGGCGTCAACGTGGCCCGGGTGCTGGCCGCGACCGGCCACGACGCCGTCGCCGTGCTCCCCGGCCCGGAAGGACTGGCCGCCCAGGCCGCTCTTGACGGGACAGACGACGCGCGGCTGGTGAGCGACGTCGTCCCCGTGCTCCCCGCGATCAGGCAGACGCTCGTCGTCCACGGCGGCGACGGCACCACCACGTCGCTCTGGGAACCCGGCGTCGAGCCGGATCCCCGTGCCGCCGAGGCGCTGGCCAGCCGCGTGCGCGTGTGGCTCGGCCCGGATAGCCCGGCCGGAATCAGCGCCGCCGGCGTCGCGATCTCCGGGAGCCTGCCGCCGGGACTCGACTCCCGGCTGCCCGCGCGGCTCGCGGCGCTGGCGGTCGACACGGGCGTGCCCGCCGTCGTCGACACCAGCGGCGAGGCGCTCGCGCACGCCGCCCTGGTGCCCGGCGTCGTGCTCGCGCCCAACGCGGCCGAGCTCGCGCAGCTCACCGGCCGGGACTGCGGCCGGCCGGCCGACGCGCTGGACGCGGCCCGCGGCCTGCTCGCGAGCGGCCCGCTGGCCGTGGTCGTCACGCTCGGCGCCGACGGCCTGGCCGCCGTCGCCCGTGCCGGGACCTGGCTCGGCCGGCTGGCCGAGCCGCTGGCCGGCAACCCGACCGGCGCCGGCGACGCCGCCACGGCGGCGCTGGTCGCCGGGCTCGCGGCGAACGCTAAGTGGCCCGGCATCGTCCGCGACGCCGTCGCGCTGTCGGCGGCCGCCGTGCTGGCCCCGGTCGCCGGCGAGGTCGCCCCCGCCGACGTCACCCGGCTCCGTAGCCAAGCAGTAGTGCGGGAGGTCTCCTGACATGCCCCTTGTCTCCATGGCGCACGCGGTGGCGAGCGCCCGCCCCGGCGGCCTCGCCGCGTTCAACGTGATCGAGCTGGCGCACGCCGAGGCGATCGTCGCGGGCGCGGCGGCCGCCGAGCGCCCGGTCGTGCTGCAGATCTCCGAGAACACCGTCGACTATCACGGCACGCTGGCGCCGCTCGCGCTCGCCTGCCTGCGGATCGCCGACGAGTCGGCCGCGGCGGTCGTCGTGCACCTCGATCACGCGGTCCGCCGGGACCTGGTCACCGAGGCCGTCGAGCTCGGCGTCCCGTCGGTGATGTTTGACGCGTCCGCCCTCGGCTACGACGACAACGTGGCCGCGACCGCGGAAGTGGCACAGTGGTGCCACGAGCGCGGCGCGTGGGTCGAGGCCGAGCTCGGCGAGGTCGGCGGCAAGGACGGCGTGCACGCGCCGGGCGCCCGCACTGATCCGGCGCAGGCCGCGGCGTACGTGGCCGCCACCGGGGTGGACGCGCTCGCCGTGGCGGTCGGGTCCTCGCACGCGATGCTGACTCGCGACGCCCGGCTCGACAACGAGCTGATCAGTAAGATCGCCGCGGTCGCGGGCGTGCCGCTGGTCCTGCACGGCTCGTCGGGGGTGCCCGACGACGGGCTCGCGGCGGCGGTGCGGCACGGCATGGTCAAGATCAACATCGCCACGCAGCTGAACAAGGTCCTCACCGGGGCCGTCCGGGCGGCGCTGGCCGCGGACGAGACGGGGGTGGACCCCCGGCGCTGGCTCGGTCCCGGTCGCCTGGCCGTGTCCGGCGAGGTCGGGCGGCTCGCCGCGCTGCTCGCCACGCCAGCCTCCTGAGCTGGTTTTTTCGCTCCCCGGGGATAGCCGCGCTACCCTGCCGGGCATGCCGGAAACTGTGCGGCGGGCGAGCATCGTCAGCGGTTACTTCAACCCGCTCCACGTGGGCCACCTGCGCATGATGGAGGCCGCGCGCGCCCTGACCGGCCGGCTGATCGTCGTCGTGAACAACGACGATCAGCAGCTGCTGAAGAAGGGCCGCGTCATCGTGCCGCTCGACGACCGCCTGGAGATCGTCCGCGCGCTCCGGGTCACCGACGAGGCGGTCGCCGCCATCGACGCGGACGCCACGGTCAGGCGTACCCTGCGGGCGATCCGCGAGAAGTACCCGGACACCGAACTGCTCTTCGCGAACGGCGGCGACCGGGGCAGCGCGGCCGCCATCTCCGAGGCGGCCGTGTGCGCGGAACTCGAGATCGCGCTGCGTTTCGGCGTCGGCGGCACGCAGAAGGCCGACTCGAGCACGCGCATCATCGCCGCGCTCACCGACGAACCCTAATCCGCACGTCCCCGCCCCGCACGTCCCCGCACTGCACCGCGCGCGCGTCGTTGATAACAGCAAGAAGCGCTGGGGCGCCCGGGGCGCGGTCACGGAATCGTCCACGCCCGGTCGGGAGCGATCCTGATCGCCGCGCCGTATTCGTCGTCGTACCACTGCGCGGTGCGGCCCATCGCCTGGATCGCCGGCAGGTACTTGTCCAGGAGGCCGGGGAACCTCGACGGCGGCGGGGCGTCCGGCACCCGCCGCGCGTGGCCCGAGATCACGACGATGTCTCCGCCGCCGGGACCGGAGTCGAAGTGCACGGCCACCTTGTCGTTGGCGGCGACGTGCCGGAGCTTGGCCCCGGTGTTCAGGCTGTAGACGGTGATGGCGGCACCGTTCCAGACGAACCAGACGGGCTTGGGCGCGGGCCATCCGGTGGGGGACACCGTGGTCAGCCAGGCGATCTGGTCGCCGATGAGATGACGTTCGATCTGCTCATTGAGTTCGAATCCCATGTGCCTCGTTATTCCCGCGCATTGCCCTACAGGAACTTTACGCCCGCTATGGTGGCCCGCAATCGATTGCGAATTCGTTTTAGCCACCAACTAGGGCGTGAAGCTGCCGCGGAGACGTTTTGGTGCCCGCGACGGCGGGAACGCCCATGCTGCAGTCACATCGCGTGGCGGCTGAGACGCACGGGGTTGGCCGCGTCGACGTTAGCCCGTGGCCGCGGCGACAGTTCAACAGCCGGTGCGGTAGGTGCCGACTTACAGCGGCCCGAGTAACCGCCGCACCCGAAAATCAGCTGCCACGATAGGTCGAGTACCCGAACGGTGCCAGCAGCAACGGCACGTGATAGTGCGCGCCGTCCGGGATCGTGACCGTGACGACGGCCTCCGGGTAGAAGGTCGCGACGCCGCGCGCGGCGAAGTACGCCCCGGTGCCGAACGTCAGCCGGTACTGTCCGGGCGGCGTGTCCCCGGTGAACCGCAGTCGGCCGTCCGGATCCGTCCGGCCGGAGTCCGCCGCCGCCCACGCCGCGCCGTCCCAGCGCGACAGCGACACCGTGACGCCGGCCGCGGGGTGCCCGGCGCTCGTGTCGAGGACGTGTGTGGAGACGGTCATGCGGCATCGAGGGCTTTCCGGACGCGGTCAGCGGTTATCTTGCGGAGCTCCTGAGTCACCAGGGCGCGTTCAGTGTAAGGATTATTAGCAAGCCTCGACTTGAGCGCCGCGAGCATGTCGGTGCCGCTGAGCCCGGTGGCGCAGATGAGGAACGCGTGGCCGAACCGTGCCTCGTACTCAGCGTTGGCCGCCGCCAGCGCGGCGCGGTCGCTGGGCCGGACGCCGGACTGCTCGGCGGCCGACTGGCCGGTGGCCCGCGCGCCGATGCGCGGGTGCGCGGCCACCGCTTCGCTGACATCATCCCAGGTCAGCTCCTTGAACGCGGCGTCGGCGGCGGCGTTCACGGCGGCCAGCGAGGGGTACGGCCGTCCGCGCGCCACCGCCGCCGCGAACCGGCGGGACGCGCAGCAGGACAGCAGCAGGCCGGTCGCCGCGCCGTCCGGCGACTCGTTGAACGTTGCCAGGTCCACGAGACGACATCTACCCACGCTGGCCGCGTAACGTGCGGCTAGCGCGGCTGTAGCTTCCGCTAAACACGCGCGGGTTACCGTTGCGCCATCGCTACTGGAGGTGCGCGTGCCGGCTGGAGAAGTACTCGATTCCCGTGAACTGCTGCTCAGATGCGTCCCGGCACCGCTGCTGCGGTCGTTCCGTGACCGGCTGCTGGGCCCGCTCGTCGACTACGACGCCCGCCATAATGCCGAGCTGCTGCCGACGCTGCGGTCGTTTCTGGGGTGCGACGGGTCGTGGACCGCGTGCGCGGGCCGGATGTATGTGCACGTCAACACCGTCCGCTACCGTATCGGCCGGATCGAGACGCTGACCGGACGAGACTTGTCGGCCCTTCCCGATCGGGTGGACTTCTTCCTGGCCCTCCAGGACACGGCCTTTTCCTAGCGCTCCGGTTCCCAGGCCCCGGGACGCGGCCCTTCCTTTACAAGGGCACCGCGTTGGCCCGCGTGACCTGCGCGTAGAACTCGCCGCTGTCCTTGAGGACCCGGTTCTGAGTGGCGAAGTCCACGTACGCGAGCCCGAACCGCTTCGCGTACCCCTCGGCCCACTCGAAGTTGTCGAGCAGCGCCCAGGCGAAGTATCCGCGCAGGTCAACGCCGTCACCGATCGCGCGGTGGAGGGCAGCGAGGTGGCCGCGAAGGTAATCGATCCGCTCGGGGTCGTGGACCGCGCCGTCCTGGGTGGGGTAGTCGTGCCAGGCGGACCCGTTCTCCGTGATGTACAGCGGCAGGCCGGGCGCCTCGTCGCGCAGCCGCGTCATCAGCTCGTAGATCGAGTCCGGCTCGACCAGCCAGTTCATCGCGGTGACCGGCCGGCCGTCCGGCTGCACCGACACGTAGCCAGGCCCCGCGATCGTCTCGCCGCGGCGAGGCTGGCCGTCCGGGGCGAGGACGCCGACGTAGTTCGGGAAGTAGAAGTTCACGCCGAGGAAGTCGATCGGCGCCCGGATCACGTCGAAGTCGCCGTCGTGCACAAGCCCGTCGACCGCGGCGGGAGAGTAGTCGGCGGTCAGCCCCTCCGGGTAGGCGCCGCGCAGCAGCGGGCCCAGGAACACCCCGTTTTGCCGCGCGTCGAGTTCGCTGGCGAAGCCGGCGGCCGCCGGCGAGGTCGGCCGGAATACGCCGAGGTTCAGCGTGATCCCGACCTCGGCCGCCGCCCCGCCCGCGCCGCCGCCGGCCGCAGCCGCGCCGCCCGCCGCCCGAGCCGATGCCGGGCCCGCCGCCCGCAGCGCCCGGACCGCGTGGCCGTGCCCGAGCAGCAGGTGGTGAGTGGCGGCGGTCGCCGCCGCCGGGTCGGACAGGCCGGGCGCGTGCCGGCCGTCCCGGTAACCCACGTGCTCGACGACCCACGGCTCGTTCAGCGTGATCCACCGGCGTACCCGGCCGCCGAGTGCCTCCCCGGCGACCGCCGCGAAGTCGCCGAAGATCTCCGCGATGTCCCGCGACGCCCAGCCGCCCTTATCTTGCAGCGCCTGCGGCAGATCCCAGTGGTACAGCGTGACGACGGGCTCGATGCCCTTCGCCAGCAGCGCGTCACAAAGGCGCTTGTAGTAGTCGAGCCCCTTGGTGTTCGGGGCGCCGCGGCCGTCCGGCTGGATCCGCGGCCACGAAAGGCTGAACCGGTACGCCCCCACGCCGAGCCGCTCGAGCAGCGCGATGTCCTCGGGGTAGCGGTGGTAGCTGTCGCACGCCACGTCGCCCGTCTCGCCGTGCCAGACCTTGCCTGGCGTGTGGCTGAACGTGTCCCAGATCGACGCGCCCTTGCCGTCGGCGGCCGGCGCCCCCTCGATCTGGTACGCGGCCGTCGCCGTGCCCCACACGAACCCATCGGGGAAACGGAGCTGGTTCATTCAGGTTCGCCTTTCACTGGTGCTCGGCCGAAATCGATTTAGTACATCATGGGCCGCCTCGCCTAGGATCGGCGGATGACCGAGATCCGGCCGGCGACCGACGCGGACACCGGCGAGATCGTCCGCGTGCGCCGCGCGAGCTGGGTCGCCGCCTATTCCGGGATCATCCCGGCGCCGATCATCGAGCGGGCCACGGCGGGCGGCGGACGCGCGGTCAGCCCGCCGCCCTGGCGCCGCATGCTCGTGGCGGTCAGCGCCCCGCCGGCCGATGCCCCGCCGGTCAGCGCCCCGCCGCTCCCAGGCGAGCCGCGGCCGGTCATCGGCTACGCCGGCTTTGGCCCCGAACGCGCCATCCTGCCTCCCTCACCAGCCCCCCTCACGCCCGCCGGGCTGGGCGGGGAAGTGGGCGAACTCTACGCGCTCTACGTCACCCCGGACTGGTGGTCGGCGGGCGTGGGCCGCTCCCTCATGGACGCCGTCCTCGCCGCGCTGCGCGCGGACGGCTACCAGCGGGCCGTGCTGTGGGTGCTGGAGGCGAACGCGCGGGCACGGCGGTTCTACGGCAAGGCGGGTTTCCGCCCGGACGGCGCGGCCAACGAGATGCCTGGCCTTGGCGGGGTCGTGGAAGTCCGCTACGCCCGCGACCTTTAGCTAGCTGGGCTAGCCGGTGACGAGAAACTCCGCCGCGGGCTCGGGCTCGCCCACGCTGGTCGGCGTGGTGCCGCGGCGGATGAACTCCCGCGGCGGCGGCCACATCGCCACGTGCTGGTCGCCGGTCGCGTTGTCGTAGACGACGAACGTCACGTCCCCGACGTCCACCTCGAACAGGTGCATGCGCCCGGGCGCGGGCCGCCAGCCAAGCTCCTCGGCCACCGTGTCGGCGTATCGCTGATACGTCCCGGGATCGGTCTCCGGGCGGGCCGTGCCGCGGACCTTGTACTCGCCCTCGGTGCCCTCCCGGCTCGTGACCACGCTGTGCACGAGGATCCGGGGATCGCGCAGCAGGTCGCGCGCCTTCGTCGACTGCCACATCATGCCCAGCCACAGCGCGCCGTCGAGCAGGAGCGGCTCCACTGCGGCGAGCCGCGGCGAGCCGTCCCGGCGGACCGTCGCGACGAGCACGACGCCCGGCGCGATCAGCCGCAGCCGTCCCAGCTCGGCGAGCCGCGGCTGGGCCCGCTCAAAATCTGTCCATCGCATAGTCCCGTCGTATCACCGGCCTCTGACAAAACGGGGCGGCTATCGTGGCGGCGTGCCCACCACGCGAGCAGGAACCGAGCGCACACTCAGCGAGACCCAGTGGCTGCGCGTCAACGACTACCTACGGCGGCACCGCTACGAACTGGCGGTGCGGGCAGCGGCGGGCTATCCGCGCGACGCTTCCGTGGCGGGCACGCCGCTGCTGGCCGAGCCCGCCTGGCGGCCGTCCCGGCCGATCCCGCTCGATCAGGTCCGCCTGCGCCTCGACCCCGTCGCCCCGGTGCCGCGGTGCGCGGACATCCCGGCCATCGCCCCGGCCCTGTTTCCCGAACGCCCCGATGGCGCCGCCTACCCCAGCCACTCCGCGGCGACGCGCGACCTGGACGCCCCGGCGGTTTTCGAGAACCGGACCCTGTACCGGCTGACCGGCGCGGACCTGGCGGGGGAGCACCCACGGCTGGAGTTCACGTTCGGCCGGTTCTTCGACGGCGTCGACGTCGGCGGCGCGGCCGCGCACGAGTACGCGGCCGCCGGACTGGGTCTGCTCGACGACCTGCCGCTGCGCTCGGCCGTCAAGGATCCCTGTGATCTGACCGCCCGGCCGGCGACGATGGCGGTGGGCGCGCTGACGCTGCGGCACGACCGCGCGGCCGGCACGGCGTCGT
>DASZKN010000201.1:0-3996 GCA_035552855.1 Trebonia sp.
TGCCGCTCCGCGTTGGCGATGCGCAACGCCACCAGCGCGGGCACATCCTCGGCGCACGCCGGCCTGATAGCGATCGTCACCGCTCGTCCCGGGTGAGCAGGTCGGCGAGGACCGCGGCCTGGCTCAGGTCGAGTTCCTTAGTGGCGGTCAGCAGCGTCAGCGGCCCGTCCGCCGCGCGGGTCCGGAGTCGGTCCAGGGCCGCGCGGGCGACCCGTATAAATGAAGGTGTGCGGGTGCCAAGCCGGAAGGAGCCGCCATGGATACCGAGCACCCCGGACCGGCCGAGCCGGCGGAGACCGCGGGCGACGTGGTCGAGGCGGGCGGCGACCCCGTCTGCTGGGCACATCTGGTCTGCGCCGAGTGCGGAGCGATCGTCAGCGAAGGGCACCGGGACGGCTGTGAATCCGCGGCCGCCGGCGAGGCGTAACGCGTGACCGCGACCGCCGCTATCGGCACCGCCGTGGTCTTCGTCTGGCCCGGCATGGTGCTGGCCATCTCGTTCCTCGAGGCGCCGCTTAAGTTGCGGGCTCCCGGCGTCACGCTGGCCATCGGGCTCGGCATCGGCCGTCTTGTCTTCCGCGCGCTCAACCTCGTGGAGCGAGGCGAGACACCAGGGCACGTTAAGGAGAATCGGGAGGCGCGGTGACCGGCTGGGGCGGGGAGATCAGGCGCGCGCGGGGCGGCGACCTCGACGGCGTGGCGGCGCTGGCGGCCGAGCTGGCGATGTCGTTCAGGTTCGCGCCGGAATCGTTCCGCGGCAACTATTCGGAGCTGCTCGCCGATGAGCAGGCGTGTCTGCTGCTGGCGGCGGACGGGCCGGAGATCCTCGGCTACCTGCTGGGGTTCAGGCACCTGACGTTCAACGCCAACGGGCCGGTGGGCTGGGTGGAAGAGGTCGTCGTGCGCGGGACCCGGCGGGGGACCGGGATCGGCCGGGCGCTGATGGACGGCTTCGAGCAGTGGGCCAGTGACGGCGGGTGCGCGCTGGTCGCGCTGGCCACCAGGCGGGCGGCGCCGTTCTACCGCGCGCTGGGCTATGAGGAGTCGGCGACCTATTTCCGCAAGATCACGGACGGCCGTGCGCCGCGATGAACTCCTGCCAGTCGCTTTCGTCGTCGGGATGCGTCGCGGCGTGCGGGCCTGACCGGGCGACCAGGCGCTTATCCGTGGACCCGAGCGCGTCGAAGAGCTCGAACTGCCCGTCGCGCGGAAAGATCGCGTCGTTCCACTGCACGTGGTACAGGACGGGCGCGTCGATGGCACGGGCGGCGGCGAGCGTGAGTTCCGGGGTGCTAAGCCCGGGGTGGAGCGGCTCGGCCTGCCAGATCCCGAACTTGCCGAACACCGCGCACCGCAGCCGGGTGCCGAGCGCGGCCGCCACTGGCAGCCCGAACCTGGCGCCCATCGACATCCCGAAGACGCTGACGTCCGCTTCGTTCGCGTCGTCCGCTCGGCCCTCGGCTTTGAGCTCCGCCAGGGCGGCCAGCCAGTCGCCGGTCATCCGGGCGATCACGCGCTTCACGCCCTCGTCGACGATCAGCTGCTGGTAGTCCCGCGCCGCCATCGGCGCGGGCACCCGGTGCCCGTGGCAGGGCCCGTCGATCGCGACGGCCGTGAAGCCCGCCGTCGCCGCGAGCCAGCGGCCCATGCGCAGCAGCCGCTCGTGCCGCTTGTGGCCGCTGCCGCCGTGAAAGAGCAGCGCGATCGGCGGATCGGACGCGGTCGGGGCCGGGGACACGGCGGGGGACCACCGCACGCCCGGAACATCGCCCGAACGGCGGCGTAGCACGAACGAGCTTTCGATGCATTCCGGCACACCGTCACTATAGCGAACGCTTGCGCGGCCCGAGCGAGCCGGCGGCCGCGAACGCGGCGACGAACAGGCCGGCGAGGACCCACAGGGAGCTGAGCAGGCCGGCGGACTGGGCGACCGCGCCGATGGCGGGCGGCCCGGCGAGGTTGGCGAAGTAGCCGATCGAGGCGACGACGCTGATCCGCGCGGCCGGACCGGGGCCGCTCTCCGCCGCCGCGGACATGCCGAGCGGGAAGCCCATCGAGACGCCGATCGCCCACGCCACGACGCCGGCCAGCACGATCCAGGGGTTGCCGGCGACGATGAACGCCGCGATGCCGAGCACCCCGAGGGCGGTGGTGACACGGATGGTCCGCACGCGTCCGAGGCGGTCGACGACGGGGCCGGCGAAGATCCGGCTCAGGCCCTCGCTGGCGGCGAACGCGGTGAAGAACAGGGCGGCGACGGCGGCGGACTGGCCATGGTTGTTCCGGACCGCGAGGGTGAGCCAGCTGTTCGCGGAGCCTTCGCCCAGTTCGACGCCGAGCATGACGAGGCCGATGAGCAGCAGCCGCCAGTCCAGCCAGCCGCGCAGCCACTGGCGGACCTTCGCGCTTCGCTCCTCCGCGGCGTCCTCCGCCTGTTTTTGCGTTTGATCCTGCGTGCCCAGCGGTATTCCGGCCGCCGCCATCAGCGTGGCCGCCGCGATGACGACGGCCTCGCCGGTGAACTGCCCCGCCGGGGTGATGCCGAGCGCCGCGCAGCCCGCGCCGATGCCAGACCCGGCGGCGGCCCCGATCGACCAGGCGGCGTGCATGCTGGGCATGAGCGTGCGGCCCGAGACCTGCTCGATCGCGGAACCCTCGACGTTGATCAGCACGTCGAGGACGCCGACCCCCGTTCCGGTGATCACGAACGTGACCGCTAGCAGCGGCAGTGACCCGAGGGCGAGCGCGAGGCCCATGACGGCCAGCGCGACGGCGATGACCAGGCCGGCGCCGGTGAGCGCGCGACGGCCGCCCAGCCAGTGCAGCAGCGGAGTCGAGGCGACCAGCCCGAGGAGTGCTCCGACCGTGACCCCCGCCAGCAGCAGGCCGATCGTGGCGGTGCCGATGCCGAGGCCGGACTTGATCGCCGGCAGGCGCGGCCCCCAGGCCGAAACCGTGATCCCGCCGAGCGCGAACGCGCCGGTGACCGACCAGCGCCAGCGGGCAAGCGCCGGGCGGTCCGTGGCCGCCGTCACAGGCCATCGATGAACGAGTGCGGGGTCACCACGCCATCGTAGAAGCCGCCGCGTCACGCTGGAGAACGGGACCGTTGGATATATCCAGGTCTCAGATTGCAGATTTCCTGACGTAGTAACCGGCGTCGGCGAGCCAGGCCCGCGCCCGGCCGTACTGACGCTCAGCAGAGAACGAGTACCACCGCTCGAGCTCCCCGGGCCACCGGTTTAAGGTTCGGAATGACACCTGTGGCGAGTAGTGCACCGAGCTGCTCCGCAGGGACATCGTCACCTTCCCAAGCCCGGTCCACGGCGCTCTGAGGCGTACGTGGCCGCTGCCGGGGTCGAACGCGTTGCCGGAGCCGGGCTCGGTGTGCAAGACCCACACCACCAGGTCCCCGCGCCCACGGGCGCTGTCGACGCGGCTGGACCGCCCTGCATGGCCACTAGCGGCCGGCTGGCAGAATCGGCCTGTGGATCCTGCCATGCTGGGGGCCTTCGGCCTCGATCCGGACGTGCTCCACCTCAACCACGGCGCGTTCGGCGTGGCGCCGGCCGTCGTGCGCCAGGCCGCGGCCGAGTGGCGCGAGCGCGCGGAACGCAACCCGCACCGTTTCAACCGCGTCGAGGTGCCCGGGCTGATCGCGGCGGCGCGGGAGCACGCCGCCGGGTTTCTAGGTATCGACCCGTCGCGCGCGGGGTGGGTCCGCAACGTCTCCGAGGGAATGTCGGCGGTGCTCGGCTCGCTGACGCTGCGCCCGGGCGACGAACTCGTGATCGGCACGCACGGGTACGGCGCGGTGCGGATGGCGCTGGACCACCACGCCGCGCGGTTCGGGGCCCGGGTCGTCGACGCGGCGTATCCGGTGGGCGCCGAGGACGATGTGATCGCGGCCGCGTACGCGGGGGCGTGCTCGCCCCGGACGCGGCTGGCGGTGGTGGACCGGATCACTTCGCCGACGGCTACCGTGGTGCCGATGGC
>DASZKN010000202.1:0-7257 GCA_035552855.1 Trebonia sp.
GCTACGGTTCCGGGCGGCAGGGGCACGTGGCGGTCAGCGACGTCGACCTCGTGGTGCCGACCGGGCAGGTCGTGGGGCTGGTCGGCGAGTCCGGGTCGGGAAAGTCGACGCTGGCGCGGGCCGCCGTCGGCCTCGTCGCCCCGGCCGCGGGCAAGATCGTGCTGGACGGCGAGCCGGTCCCGCGCCGCGGGCGGCGCCCGCTCCAGATGGTCTTCCAGGACCCGTACGCCTCCCTCGACCCCCGGATGACCGCCGGGGAGTCGATCGCCGAGGCGATACCGCGCAGCGGCCCGGCCGCCATCGCGGGCCGGGCCGTCCGGCACGCCAAGGCGGCGGAACTCACCGATCTGGTCGGGCTGCTGCCGGGCACCGCGGACAGGCACCCGGCCGGCCTCTCCGGCGGCCAGCGCCAGCGCGTCGCGCTGGCCCGGGCACTGGCCGGGGCGCCCCGCGTGCTCATCGCGGACGAGATCACCTCCGCGCTGGATGTGTCCACGCAGGGCGCGGTGCTCAACCTGATCCGTGACCTGCAGCGCGAGCTGGGCCTGTCCATGCTGTTCATCTCGCACAACCTGGCCGTCGTCCGGTATGTCGCCGACATCGTGGCGGTGATGTACCAGGGCCGGATCGTCGAGCACGGCCCCGCCGGCGATGTGCTCGCCGAGCCGCGGCACGCCTACACCCGCCGGCTGCTCGCCGCGGTGCCGCGGCCGGGCTCCAAGCTCGACGCGACCCCGGAACCAGCCGACGACGAAGAGACCGCGCCGCCCACCAGGAGATCATCGTGACCCGACGCCAGCGCAGCGAAGACCTGACCACGTTCGCCCTGCCCGGGCAGCCGGCCGTATCCCCGGACGGCCGGGACGTCGTGTACGTCGTGACCGCCGCCGACGCCCGGGCCGACAAGGTCACGCGCTCGCTGTGGCATGCCTGGCCGGCAGGTGCCGGTGAGCCGGGCGACGGTGACCGTGCCCCGCGGCGGCTGACCCGCGGCCCGGCGGACTCCTGCCCCGCGTGGTCGCCGGACGGGACCCGGGTAGCGTTCCTGCGGGCCGGCGACGGGCCCGCGCAGCTCTGGCTGCTGCCGATGACCGGCGGGGAGCCGGAGCGGCTGACCACGCTCGCGCTCGGCGCCGGCGCGCCCGCGTGGTCGCCGGACGGGACCAAGCTGGCGTTCACCGCGCCCGTCGATCCCGCTAACCACTCTCATCACACCAGCCCCGCCGATCCCATGGTCGCCGATCGGCTCGGCTACCAGGCCGACGGGGCCGGGCTGATCGGAGCGGTCCGCGAGCACCTGCACGTGCTTGACCTGGCGACCGGCGACTGCCGCCAGGTCACCGAAGGGGACTGGCGCGCCAGCGCCCCGGTCTGGTCACCCGACTCCGCGCGCCTGGCGTTCGGCGCCGCGATGGCCCCGGATGCCGACCTGGACTACCGCTGCCCCGTGTACGTCGTCGACGTGACCGGCGGTTTCACCCGGCCGGAGCCGGTCGCGCTGGCGCGCGGCGCCGGCGTCCCGGCGGCCTGGTCGCCGGGCGGGGACGCGCTGTTCGTCGTCGGCACGATTGGCCGGCCAGCCGGTCATGCCAGCCTGCTGCGGATCCCGCTGACGTCCGGGGGAGCGGCGTCCGGGGGAGTGGTCGACCTGACCGCGAGCCTGGACCGGAACGTGATGCCGGGCGGCCCCGGCTATCCCGGCGGGATGCCGGCCCTGGCCGACCGCGGGGCCACGGTCTTTTTCTGCGCGCGGGACCGCGGCTGCACGTCCTTGTACGCGATGCCCGCCGACGGGAGCGGGCCCGCGCGCCCGGTCGTCGCGGGGCCGGGACGGGTCGTGTCCGGGCTGTCGGTGGCGGCGGCGCCGGGCACGGCGGTGGTCACGCTCGGGACGCCGGACTCCTACGGCGAGATCGTGGCGGTCGACCTCGCGACCGGGACGCGGACGGTCGTCACCGACCACGGCGCGGCCCAGGCCGAAGCCGAGCTGTTTCCCCGCGAAGAGCGGGAGTTCGCCATCTCCGACGGCACGACCGTGCACGGCTGGCTGATCCGCGATCCGGCGGCGCCGCGGCCAGGACCGCTGCTGATCGACATCCACGGCGGACCGCACAACGCCTGGAACGGGGCGGCCGACCCCGTGCACCTGTACCACCAGGAGCTGGCCGCCCGGGGCTGGACCGTGCTGCTGGTCAACCCGCGCGGCAGCGACGGGTACGGCGCGGCCTTTTACACCGCCGTGGCCGGGGCCTGGGGCGTCGCGGATGCCAGGGACTTCCTCGAACCGGTCGACGCGCTGGTCGCCGAGGGCCTTGCCGACCCGTCCCGGCTCGCGGTCACCGGCTACAGCTACGGCGGCTATATGACCTGCTACCTGACAAGCCGCGACGGGCGGTTCGCGGCCGCCGTGGCCGGCGGACCGGTCACCGACCTGGCCAGCATGGCGGGCACGTCGGACGACGGGCACCTGGTGAGCATCATGGAATTCGGCGGCACGCTGGCGGAGACGCTCGGCTCGGCGGAGCGCGGCGCCCGGTTCGCCGCGATGTCACCGCTGACCCGGGTGGCCGACGTGCGCACGCCGACGCTCATCTTGCACGGCGGCGCGGACATGCGCTGCCCCGTCGGGCAGGCCCAGCAGTGGCACACGGCGCTGCGCGAGCAGCGGGTCCCGGCCAGGCTCGTGCTCTACCCCGGCGAGTCGCACCTGTTCGTCCTGGATGGCGCGCCGTCCCATCGAATCGACTACAACCAGCGGGTGGTGGACTGGGTGGAGCAGTACACGAGCGATACGAGGCGGCCGCCGATCGATGCCGCGCACTGGCGGCGGCGGCTGGCGACCCTCGCCGAGCGGCACAAAGTGCCCGGCGCGGCGCTCGGCATCCTGCGCACCGGGCGGGACGGCCGGCCGGATGAGCTCGTCACCGCCTCCTGCGGCTACGCGAACCAGCCCGCCGGCGTGGCGGCGACCGACGACACGCTGTTCCAGATCGGGTCGATCACCAAGGTGTGGACCGCGACGCTGGCGATGCAGCTCGTCGACGAGGGCAAGCTCGACCTGGACGCGCCGGTCGCGGAGGTGCTGCCGGAACTGCGGCTGGCCGGCCCCGACGTGGCCAAGTCGGTGACGATGCGGCACCTGCTCACGCACACCAGCGGCATCGACGGCGACGTGTTCACCGACACGGGGCGCGGCGACGACTGCGTGGAGAAGTACGTGGCGCTGCTAGCGGACGTCAAGCAGAATCACCCGCTCGGCGCCACCTGGTCATACTGCAACGCCGGGTTCGTCCTCGCCGGGCGGGTCATCGAGAAGCTGACCGGGCTGACCTGGGACGCGGCGCTACGGGAGCGGATCTTCACTCCGCTGGGCCTGACCCGCACGGTGACGCTGCCGGAGGAGGCACTGCGGTTCCGGGCCGCCGCCGGGCACGTCGACAGCAGCGGCGAGCGCGCCGTGGCGCCGATCTGGACGCTGCCGCGTTCCATCGGCCCGGCCGGGCTGATCTGCTCAACCCCGGCTGACATGCTCGCCTTCGCCCGGATGCACCTGGCGGGCGGGCTCGCGGCGGACGGCCGCCGGCTGTTGTCGGAGGCGGGCGCCGCGGCGATGGCCAGCCACCAGGCGGACCTGCCGGACAAGTATGTCCTCGGTGACTCCTGGGGCATCGGCTGGATCCGCTTCGGCTGGGACGGTCAGCGGCTCCTCGGGCACGACGGGAACACGATCGGCCAGTCCGCGTTCCTGCGGCTGCTGCCCGAGGAAGGCCTGGCGGTCACGCTCCTCACCAACGGGGGGAACGCCCGCGACCTGTACCAGGATCTGTACGCGGAGATCTTCGCCGAGCTCGCCGGGGTGGCCATGCCCGCGCCGATCGAGCCGCCGGCCGCGCCGGCCGAGGTCGACGTCACCCCTTACCTTGGCGTCTACGAGCAGGCCAGCGTCCGCATGGAGGTGCTGCCTGGCGAGGCGGGGCCGGTGCTGCGCACGACCGTCATCGGGCCGCTCGCCGAGATCACCCCCGACCCGGTCACCGAGTACGCGATGACCGCGGTCGGGCCGGGCCTGTACGTGGTGCGCGAGCCGGAGACGCGGACCTGGGTGCCCGTCACGTTCTACACGCTGCCCGGCGGCCAGCCGTATCTGCACCATGGCGCGCGCGCCGTTCCCAAGGCCGGCTGAGGTGGGCGGCCGCTCATCGCTGGCCGGCGCGATGCGGGCGCGGTTGCCCGGCCTGGTCGCGGACACGCGGGAACTGGTGAGCTGCGAGTCCCCGTCCGCGGACCTGGCCGCGGTGGCCCGCAGCGCGGAGGTCGTGGCGGCGCTGGGGCGGCGGCACCTGGGAACCGATCCCGAGCGGATCGTCGTCGACGGCCGGACGCACCTGCGCTGGCAGCTCGGCGGCGGGCCGGCCGCTGTCCTGCTGCTGGCGCACCACGACACCGTGTGGCCGGCGGGATCGCTGGCGACGCACCCGCCGTCGGTAACCGGTGACGTGCTGCGCGGGCCCGGGTGCCTGGACATGAAGGCGGGACTGGTGATCGCGCTGCACGCCCTGGCCGTGCTGGGCGCCCCCGCCGGAGTGACGCTGCTGGTCACCGGCGACGAGGAACTCGGGTCGCCCTCGTCGCGCGGGCTGATCGAGGCCGCGGCGGCCGGCTGCCGCGCGGCCCTGGTGCTCGAGGCGGCCGCGGACGGCGGGGCGCTCAAGACCGCGCGCAAAGGCGTGTCGCTGTACCGGGCGCGGGCGATCGGCCGCGCCGCGCACGCCGGCCTGGCGCCCGAGCGCGGGGTGAACGCGACCGTCGAACTCGCGCACCAGGTGCTGGCGGTCAGCGCGCTGGCGGATCCCGCGCGCGGGACGACCGTGACGCCGACGGCCCTGTCGTCCGGGACGACGTCCAACACCGTGCCCGCCGCCGGGTCGTTCGCCGTGGACGCGCGGATGTGGGACAGCGGCGAGCAGCAGCGGGTCGACGCCGCGATCCGGGCGCTGCGGCCAGTCGTGCCGGATGCCGTGCTCGAGGTGAGCGGGGGACCGAACCGGCCGCCGCTGCCGGAAGCGGCCTCGGCCGGCTTGTTCGAGCGGGCGCGGTCGGCCGCCGCCGCGCTCGGGATCGGGCCGCTCACCGGGACCCCGGTCGGCGGCGGCTCGGACGGAAACTTCACCGCTGGCATCGGCGTCCCGACGCTGGACGGGCTCGGCGCGGTCGGCGGCGGCGCCCACGCGGACGACGAGCACGTGCTGATCGGCGAACTGCCCGGGCGGGCGGCGTTGCTCGCGGCGCTGATCGACGACCTGCGGCCGGCGGCGCCCGCGGGCCCGGAGGAGCGCACGTGAGGGGCAACGCGGACGTGACGGTGCAGGAGGCGGCGCAGACACCCGACGTGGCGGCGGCGCGGGCCGCGGTCGCGGCGGGCGTGCTGGTCAAGGAGCTGACCGAACTCGCCGACCTCGCCGCGGTGTGCCGCCTGTACGAAGAGATCTGGCGGCCGGAGCCGGGCAGCTCGCCGATCACCATCGAGCTGCTGCGCGCGCTCGCCAAGGCGGGCAACTACACCTTCGGCGCGTATGACCTGCGCTCGGGGACGCTGGTGGGGGCGTGCGCCGGGTTTTTCGGGCCGCCCGCGCACGGGGAACTGCACAGCCACATCGCCGGCGTGCTCCCGGCCGGCCTCGGGCGCTCGGTCGGGTTCGCGCTCAAGCTGCACCAGCGGGCGTGGGCACTGCGCCGGGACGCGGCCGTGATCTCCTGGACCTACGACCCGCTGGTGCGGCGCAACGCCTACTTCAACATCGGCAAGCTCGGCGCGCGGCCCGCGGAGTACCTGCCTAACTTCTACGGCGGAATGCACGACGCCATCAACGGCCGTGCCGACAGCGACCGGCTGCTCGTCCGCTGGGACCTGCGCTCGCCGCTGGTGGCCGAGGCGTGCGCGGGCAGGCCGGCCGCCACGTCGTTCGCGGCCGAACGCGGCCGCGGGGCCGTGGTGGCGCTGGCGGCCGGCGCCGACGGCTGGCCGTCTCCCGGGCCCGCCCGCCCGGTCGCCCTCGCTCCCGGCGACGCCGCGACCGTCCTGGTGGGGGTGCCGGCGGACATCGAGGCGATGCGGTCCGCCGATCCGGCCCGCGCGGCCGCGTGGCGGCCGGCGCTGCGGGACACGCTCGCGCCGCTGATGGCCGCCGGTGCCCGCGTCACTGGTTTCGACAAAGACGGCTGGTATGTCGTGACGCTGAAGGAGGAAACCCGATGAAGCTCACCGGAGTCGAGTTGCGGCGCGTCCGGATGCCGCTGGTGGCGCCGTTCCGCACGTCGTTCGGGGTGGAGTCGACGCGCGACATCCTGCTGCTGCGGGCGGTGCTCGCCGGGCAGTCCGGCGAGACCGACGGCTGGGGGGAGTGCGTGGCGCTGTCCGACCCGCTGTACTCCTCCGAGTACGTGGACGCCGCGGTGGACGTGCTGCGCCGGTTCTTCCTGCCCAGGCTGTTCGCGGCGGGGGCCGACGTGGACGGCGCCGCGGTCGGGCCGCTGCTCGCGCCGTTCAAGGGGCACTGGATGTCGAAGGCGGCCATCGAGATGGCCGTGCTCGACGCGGAGCTACGGGCCGCCGGCCGGCCGCTCGCGCGGGAACTCGGGGCGGTCAGGAACCGGGTCGCGTGCGGCGTGTCGGTGGGGATCATGAACTCGGTCGGCGAGCTGCTGGACGCGGTCGAGGGATACCTGGCGGCCGGCTACGTCCGGATCAAGCTGAAGATCGAGCCGGGGTGGGACGTCGAGCCGGTCCGCGCGGTCCGCGAGCGGTTCGGCGACGGCCTCCGGCTCCAGGTCGATGCCAACACCGCCTACACGCTGGCGGACGCGCGCCACCTGGCGCGGCTCGACGAGTTCGGCCTGCTGCTGATGGAGCAGCCGCTCGCGGAGGAGGACGTGCTCGGGCACGCCGCGCTGGCGAAGACGGTGCGGACCCCGATCTGCCTGGACGAGTCGATCACGTCGGCGCGGACCGCGGCGGCGGCGATCACCCTGGGCGCCTGCTCGGTCGTCAACATCAAGCCGGGACGAGTAGGCGGGTACCTGGAAGCGCGCCGGATCCACGACGTGTGCGCGGCGCACGGAGTGGCGGTGTGGTGCGGCGGGATGCTGGAAACCGGCCTCGGGCGCGCCGCCAACGTGGCGCTGGCCGCGCTGCCCGCGTTCACGCTGCCCGGCGACACCTCGGCGTCGGACCGGTACTACCGGACGGATATCACGCCG
>DASZKN010000203.1:0-7178 GCA_035552855.1 Trebonia sp.
CATCGGGATGCCGGACGGTCTCGCGCCGGCCAGCACCGCCGACCTCGACGCCTATCTCGCCGCCGTCCAGCCCGCCCTGCGGCTGACGACGGCGGCCGCCGACACCGCCGCGTTCCTGCTTGACCCGCCCGGCCTGGACGAGGACCTCGCCGGGCTGTGGAGCGAGATCCGCGACGGCGTGCTCACCGTGCTGCCGGACTGGGCGGCGGACCGCTACGGATTCGCCCGGCCCGCCACGGATCCGCGGGCGCTCGCCGGGCGCCGCGGCGAGATCAGGCAGGCGCTCGGGGTGCTCGACGCGGTCACGCTCGGCGAGCCGGGCGTGCTCGAGGCACGGCAGCGCATCGAACTGCGCATCCGCCACGCACGCGCTGGCCAGGCAAACGCTGGCCACGCAAACGCTGGCCATGAGCAGGCGCCGCGGCAGTGAGTGACCGGTCCGTCGCCCGTCTCCGGATGGAGCGGGGCATCGCCGCTGTCCGGCTGGCCGCCCGCGGGGGCGCGCGCTACACGCGCAACGCGCCGAAGCTGTTCCGCGCCGCCGGGCAGCAGCGCCAGGGGCTGCGCAACGATCTCGCCCTCCAGACCGCCGAAGACGTCGCCGCCACCCTCGGCACCATGAAGGGCGTGCTGATGAAGCTCGGACAGATGGCCAGCTACGTCGACGAGGGCCTGAACCCGCAGGTCCGCCGCACGCTCGGCCGCCTGCAAGACAGCGTCCCGCCGATGAGCCCCGGGCTGGCCGCCCAGGTCATCGCCGAAGAGCTCGGCGCGGCGCCGGAGGAGGTGTTCGCCGAGTGGGACCCGGAGCCGATCGCCGCCGCCTCCATCGGCCAGGTACACCGCGCGATCACGCGGGACGGGCAGGCAGTCGCGGTCAAGGTGCAGTACCCCGGCATCGCGGAGACGATATCCGCCGATCTCGGAAACGTCGCGCTGCTGCGCAGCCTCCTGAAGATGGCGGCCCCCAACCAGGACGTCAGCGCGCTCATCGAGGAACTCAGGGAGCGGATCAGGGAAGAGCTCGACTACGAGCGCGAGGCGGTGAGCCAGGCCAGGTTCGCCGCCTTCTACGACGGGCACCCGACGATCCACGTGCCCAAGATCATCGATGGCCTCTGCACCAAGCGCGTCATCACCAGCGAACTGGCGACGGGCGCGCGCTTCCAGGAGTTCCTCACCTGGCCGCAGGAGGAAAAGGACCTCGCGGCCGAGACGGTCTACCGGTTCGTCTTCCGCAGCCTGTATGAGGCACGCGCCTTCAACGGGGACCCGCACCCCGGGAACTACCTGTTCCATCCCGGCGGCCGCGTGACGTTCCTCGACTACGGCCTGGTCAAGTACTTCACGCCGGACGAACTCGCGCCGCTCGAGAACATGGTCCGCTTCCTGTGCGTGGAGGGAGACAAGGACGGGTTCCGGCGCGCCATGGTCGAGGCCGGCTTCCTCATGCCGGAGACCCCGCTGCCCACCGACGAGATCATCGAGCACATGGCGGTCTTCTACGACACCGTCCGCACCCCGGGCCCGCGCACGATGACCGCCGACTACGCGTCAAGCGTGGCCCGGCGGTTCTTCGACTTCCGCTCGCCGCTGGCCGCCTACGCGCGCATCCCGCGCTCGTACGTGATCCTGCAGCGCATCAACCTGGGGTTGTTCTCGGTCCTGGCCGAGATGCACGCCACCGGCGACTGGCGCGCGCTGGCCGAGGAGATCTGGCCGTTCTTCCAGGCCCCGCCGTCAACCCCGATGGGTGCGGCGGAGGCCGAATGGAAGAAGGCCAGAAACCCCTTTTTCCCTAACGAAACCGGCTGACTCCGCCCGGATAAGGCGTTCTGCGACTGCGGGGCACGGCCGGCCCGCGTGGTCGCCAGCCCTTCGCGTTCCGCCTTCTCCCACTCCTCGATCGACTTCGTCAGCGATTCGAGGTAGGCCCGCAGGTGCGTGCGGCAGACGGTGCTGAACGTGCGCAGATACGCCACTTCCGCCTCGAGCGCGTTCGCGTCGGCGTTACCCTCCGGCGGCCGGGCGTCGCGCTCGGCCCCGGCCCGTTCCGCGGCCAGCTGGGCGCTGTCGTGGGCCTCCTCGAGGATCATGCTCGCCCTTATCTGCGCTTCGCGCAGGACCTCATCGCCGCGCTTGGCGGCGTCCTCCGTCACCTCGCGGCTGTACTCCTGCGCCTCGGCCACGTACCGGTCGGCCGTCTGCTGCGCTTTCGACAGCACCATAACCGCTTGGACGTGGGCGTCTTCCGGCTGTACGCCCGCATTAGCGCCGCCCCCGCGCACCAGCCGGTCGCGCAGCCGCCGCACTTCCTCTTCCAGGTTGGCCCGCTCGGCGTACATCCGCGCGACCTCGTCGGAGACCCAGGCGCAGAACGCGCGGACCTCGTTCTCGTCGGCGCCCCGCCGGCCGAGCCGGGCCGACGAGAAGGACGTCTCCCGGATGCGTTGCGGCGTCAGTTGCTCCGGCCCGTACATTGCTCGGCTCACCGTTCGCTCCAACCGTAATCCTCGACGTGAATCTGATGTTCCGGCAGGCCGAGGGACTCAAGGCTGCCGACCGTGGCGGCCACCATCGCCGATGAGCCGCATACGTACGCGTCATGGGCGGACACGTGCGGAAGCCGTCGGACGACATCCGCCACGGTTCCCCGCTCGCCGTGGAAGCCCGGCTCGTCCGAGACCGCCGGCACCACGGTCAGCCATGGGCACTCCACCGCCATCTTCTCGAGGTCAGGCAGGTCGTAGAGGTCCGTTGACCACCGGACACCGAACACGAGCGTGGTCCGCGGCGGGTCGGGGAGCATCGCGACCTGCTCGGCGATCGCTTTCAGCGGAGCGAGCCCGGTGCTTCCCCCCGCGAGCAGGAGCGGCCGCCGGGACGCGGTGTTCAGCGCCAGCGTGCCGACCGGCGCCCCCAGTCGCAGCCGGGAGCCGGCGCCGGCCCGGCGCGCGAGGGCGGGACTCACCGCGCCGCCGTCAATCAGGCGCACGTGGAAGTCGATCGTGCCGTCGGCCCGCGGCGCGTTCGCGGGCGAGTAGAAGCGCCAGACCCGGGGACGTCGCTCGAACTCCACCGCCACGGACTGCCCGGGGACATACGGCAACGGCCGCTCGGGCGCCACCCGCAGGACCGACACGTCCAGCGTGCGCCGCTCGCAGCCGACGACCGCGGCGTCCCACCACGCCGGGTTGCTGTTCAGCTCGTCCCGGGCGGCGGCGTCGGTCATCACTTTGGCGATCAGCCCGTACGCCTCGGACCAGTCGTTCGCGAGTTCCTGCGTCCAGGCCGCGCCGTTGAAGTGGGCGAGCGTGGCGAGCAGGCTCGCCCCGACCGCGGGATAGTGCTGGGCGAGCGTGCCGAACTTCCGGTGGTCGCGGCCGAGCCCCTGCAGGTACGCAACGAGGCTCTCCTGGCTCGACACGTCGGCGACGATGCGGCCGAGCGCGTTCACCAGCCGGTCTCGCTGGTGGGCCATGGAGATCGGGAACATGTCGCGCAGCTCGGGATGCCCGAGAAACAGATGCGAGTAAAAGAAGAGCGGGACCTCGTCGCCGTATACGGCGATGCGGGCGAAGCTCTCCTTCAGGCGCGCCTCATCCACCGGCGCTCCTTTCACTTGCGGGATGTGCATTGGTGCCAGCGGCAGAGGTAGTCAACCATGAGCAAGGGTGCCAGATGGCATCTTTAGGGAATTCAGATGTTCACAGCGCCACTTATGCGCTTATGGCCGTTTATCAGACATACGTCGCCTTTGCGTGCCTTGTCCTGTTTGCCGGAGAGCGACTGTGATGCGAATCACCAACCGGCCGTGAGCCTGATCACACTGTTCGCCCAGCTCACCCCGGCGCTCGCCAGTCACCGCCTGAACACTCCTCGTGCACCACAGCAAACACGGACGTTCCCCCGCGAATGATCTTCAGCGGTGCTAGCCTCGCTAGCCGTCGCCCCAAGACGGCGAATAAATCGAGAAAGGTTCTTTCTTAAAATGGATTCTACTGCGGACGTGCAGATTTTCGACGTAATAGGCGGAGAACCCGCATTGACTGCCGTCGTCGATGATTTTTATGTGCGGGTCATGGCCGATCCGCAGCTTGCGCCGTTCTTCGCCGGGGTGAATATGAACAAGCTCAAGGGCCGGCAGGTCGAGTTCTTCGCCGCGGCCCTGGGCGGCCCGGACGTGTACGAGGGTGGGTCCATGCGCGACGTGCACGTCGGCCGCGGGATCAGCCAGGCCGACTTCGACAAGGTCGCGCACCACCTCTCCGGCGCGCTCGCCGACGCGGGCGTCGACGACGAAACCGTCACGCGGATCATCGGGGCCATCGCCCCCCTGTCGGACGACATCGTCGCGCGCGGCCTGGCCTAGCTCCAAAACGGTAAGTTGAGCGGTTTGCTCACCCGTCAAGATGTCTCGGCTGGTGTTAAGGCAGCGGCCGGGCCCGCCGCTTTCGGCAGCACGCGTCACAGCCGGGCAAAAACCTTTCTAATCACCGCGCCTCCCCCGCTGCCCGGCGGCGGCTAGCCTGCCGAGCGGCGCGTGCGATAGGCGGCGACGTTCACCCGGTTCGCGCACGTGGTGCCACAGAACCGGCGGGACTGGTTCTTCGACAGGTCGATGAGCACGTTGCCGCAGCCGGCCGCCGCGCAGCGCCGCAGCCGGCCGAGCTGGCCGCCCCTGATCACGTCCGCGAACGCCATCGCCGCCTCGACCGCCATCCGGTCGGCGAGCGGCGCTTCCGGCGAGGTGGCGTGGATGTGGTAGTCCCAGCCGTCGTGCTTGACGAGCTGCGGCAGCGCGCTCGCGTCGCGCAGCAGCGTGTTGACGAGGGTCGCGGCCTCGTCGGCGGTCATGTCCCACAGGCCGGCGAGGCGCGGGCGCAGCGCGCGCACGGCGTCGAGCTCGGCCTGGTCGTGCGCGCGGGAGCCCGTCCAGCGCCATTCGTCCACGAACTTGTCAAGGGCGGCGACGTCGGGCAGTTCGTCGGTAGTTCCGCGTCCCGTGTTCACGAGCGCGGCGGCCGCGTTCAGCGACACCTCCGTGTCATGGGTAAAAAGCATTTGACCCCTGTCTTCGGTTACCGGTACCGTCATACCCGTAGATAGTTTTTACCACTTACAGCCACTGCGGGTAACGGGGAGCGGCACATGGCCACCGTACGGTCATCGGACGACATCGTGTCGCGCGGCGCGCCCGCCGCGGCACCCGCGCCCGTCCCGCCGCCGGTCCGGGCTCGGCGCGGCGTCGGCGTCGGCATGGCGGTGCTGTCGGCGGCGACATTCGGCACGTCGGGGACGTTCGGCGACGGGCTGCTGCGGGCGGGCTGGACGCCGGGCACCGCGGTACTCGCGCGGATCGTCGTGGCGGCGCTGGTCCTGACCCCGTTCGCGCTCCGTCAGCTGCGCGGGCGGTGGCATGTCCTGCGGCGGCGGGCCGGCCTGATCCTGGCCTACGGCCTGATCGGCGTCGACGGGTGCACGCTCTGCTATTTCTACGCGATCAAGAGCATGCCGGTCGGGGTCGCGCTGCTGCTCGAGTACCTGGGCGCGGTCCTCGTGGTCGCGTGGCTGTGGTTGCGGCGGGGGCAGCGCCCGCGGCGGCTCACGATCGCGGGCGGGGTCGCCTCGATCGCCGGTCTTACGGCGATGATCGGCGTGACCGGGTCCGGCGGAATCAGCGCGATCGGCTTCATGTGGGGCATGCTGGCCGCGGTGAGCATGGCCGTCTTCTTCTTCCTGTCCGAGGGGCCGACCGCCGACGGCGCCACGGCGGGGAGCGACAGCGCGGCGCCGGCCCACGAGCCGCTGTCCGCCGTCGTGCTGAGCTGGGCCGGGATGTGCGTCGGGGCCGCCATCCTCGCGATCTTGCAGGCGGTGCGGCTGGTGCCCTACGCCGCGAGTACCCGCGACGTCGCTTTCCTCAGCTTCCACGTCAGCTGGATTCTCCCGGTGCTCGCGATCGGCGTCCTCGCCACCGCGGCCGGCTACGTGACGGGGATCGTGGCCGTCCGCGACCTCGGCCCCAAGCTGGCCTCGTTCATCGGCATGTCCGAGATCCTGTTCGCCGCGCTGTTCGCCTGGCTCCTGCTCCGTCAGGTCCCGACGGACACGCAGTTCGCGGGCAGCGGGCTGATCCTGCTCGGCCTCGTGCTCGTCCGCGCCGACGAATCCTGACCGCCCTCGCCCGTGCGCCCCGCGTCTGGCATCGTGGTCAGCATGGCTGAGGACACGCACCGGCAGGTGCGCATCGAGCGCGTCGGCAGCGGCAAGTACACGGTCACGAACGTGCGCGGCGGGCAGATCACGATCGGCACCGGCGGTGACGGCACCGACTTCACCCCCGTCGAGCTGCTGCTCGCCGCCATCGCCGGCTGCACCGCGGTGGACGTCGACATCGTCACGTCGCGCCGGGCCGAGCCGGAGTCCTTCGCGGTCGAGGCGGCCGGGGAGAAGATCAGGGACCGCGACGGCAGCCGCATGACCGACCTGAACGTGACGTTCCGCGTCAGGTTCCCCGCCGGCGAAGACGGCGACAAGGCGCGCGCCGTCCTCCCCGACATCGTCAGGCAGTCCCACGACCGCCTCTGCACGGTCAGCCGCACCGTCGAACTCGGCACGCCGATCACGGTCCGGGTGTCGTAGGACGCTCGTAGAATCGCGAGAGTGAGCTCCACCGACGCCGCGGGCACGCGCGCGGCCACGATCCTGCGCGATGTCTTCGGCTACGACAGCTTCCGCGGCCAGCAAGAGGAGATCATCACCCACGTCACCGACGGCGGTGACGCGCTCGTCCTGATGCCGACCGGCGGCGGCAAGTCGCTGTGCTACCAGATCCCGGCGCTCGCCCGGCCCGGCACCGGCGTCGTGATCTCGCCGCTCATCGCGCTCATGCACAACCAGGTGACGGCGCTCCAGCAGCTTGGCGTGCACGCGGAGTTCCTCAACTCCTCCCAGGACCCGGACGAGCGCCGGGTGATCGAGGCCCTGTTCAGGAACAAGGAACTCGACCTGCTG
Organism: Trebonia sp.; assembly: GCA_035552855.1. GTDB lineage: Bacteria > Actinomycetota > Actinomycetes > Streptosporangiales > Streptosporangiaceae > Trebonia. The sequence goes on from DASZKN010000203.1 coordinate 7,018, forward strand.
TACCTGGCGCCGGAGCGGCTGCGCAGCAAGCAGACGCTGGACCTGCTCGACAGCGGCAACATCTCGGTATTCGCGATCGACGAGGCGCACTGCGTGTCGCAGTGGGGCCACGACTTCCGGCCCGACTACCTCGAGCTCCAGGTCCTGCACGAGCGCTGGCC
>DASZKN010000204.1:0-12583 GCA_035552855.1 Trebonia sp.
CACGCCACCCTGCGCTGCGTGGGGGTCGGCAAGTGCCGCGACCCGCAGGGCTCCCCCACTATGTGCCCGAGCTACCAGGTCACCCGGGAGGAGAAGCACAGCACCAGGGGCCGGGCACGGCTGCTGTTCGAGATGCTCCAGGGCGAGGTCGTCACCGACGGCTGGCAGTCGGAGGAGGTCTACGACGCGCTCGACTTGTGCCTGGCCTGCAAGGGCTGCACGAGCGACTGCCCCGTGGGCGTGGACATGCCTACCTACAAGTCCGAGTTCCTCTACCACCACTACCAGTCGCCGGGCCGGTGGCGGCCGCGGTACGCGTACGCGTTCGGGTACATCGACAAGGCGGCGCGGCTCGCCTCGCTCGCACCCGAGCTGGTGAACTTCGCCACCCAGACCCCTGTGCTGCGCCGGGTCGCGAAGCTGGCCGCCGGCGTCGACAGGCGGCGGCCACTGCCGAAGTTCGCCCCGATGACGCTGCAGGAGTGGTTCAGGCAGCGGGGCGGCACCGCCAACCCCACCGGGCGGCCGGTCGTGCTGTTCCCCGACACGTTCAACAACTACCTGCACACGGATGTCGGCGTGGCGTGCGTGGAAGCGATCGAGGCCGCGGGCTGGCGGGTCATCATGCCGGACCGGCACATCTGCTGCGGGCGGCCGCTGTACGACTACGGGTTCCTCGACAGCGCCGGGCGGTACCTGCAGCGGGTTCTCGACGAGCTGCGCCCGTACGTGCGCGACGACATCCCGGTCGTGGGGATGGAGCCGAGCTGCCTGGCGGTCTTCAAGGACGAACTGCGGAAGATGCTGCCGCACGACGACGACGCGGCACGGCTCGCGCGCAATGCCCACCACTTCGGCGAGTTCTTCACCACGTTCGGCATCGAGCCGCCCCGGCTGGATGGCGAGGCACTGTTGTGGGGGCACTGCCATCACCGGGCGACCGGCGGGATGAGCCCGGAAAAGAAGATCCTGGAGCAGTCAGGATTGTCCGTTAAGGAGCTTAAGGGGGGGTGCTGCGGCCTGGCCGGGTCCTGGGGATTCGAGAAGGGCAAGTACAAGATCTCGATGGAGTGCGGCGAGCAGGCGCTGCTGCCCGCGGTGCGCGACGCGCCCGGCGGCGCGCTGGTCGTCGCCGACGGGTTCTCGTGCAAGACGCAGATCGCGGACGCCCGCGTCGGCAAGCGCGCGCTGCACACCGGCCAGGTGTTCGCGATGGCCAGGGCGGGCGAGCCGGATGGCGGCGTGCCCGGCCGTCCCGTACCGCCGGCCCGCCGCCGTGCCGCCCGCACGCTAGCCGGCGTCGCGGCGATCGCGCTGCCCGCCGCGGCCGCCCTCGCCGTGGCCGCCAGGGCGGCGTCGCGCGCGGCCGCCCGAGGCTGAGCAGGGATTGATGACCTACCTGCTGGCCGTCCTCGCGGCGTGCGCCAACGCCACCTCGTCGGTGCTCCAGCGCAAGGCCGGGCGAAAGGTCCCGCAGGGGCAGAACCTCAGCCCGCGGCTGATCTGGAGCCTGCTGCACGAACCGGTGTGGTTCGGCGGCATCCTCGCGGTCACCGCCGGGTTCCTGCTGCAGGCCGCCGCGCTCGGCAACGGCCAGCTGTCGGTCGTCGAGCCGATCTTGGTGATCGAACTGCCGCTCGCGCTGCTGCTCGCGACGCGGGTCTTTCACGCACGGCTGCACCGCCGGGAATGGGGGTCGGCGGCGGCGATGGCCGCGGGGCTGGCCGCGATGCTGTACTCGCTGTCGCCGTCCGGCGGCCGCCCGGAGAGCGTCCGCTGGTACGGGTGGGTGATCGGCATCGGCGCCAACCTCGCGGTCATCGCGGCGATGGTGGCCTGGGGGCGCCGCGGGCCCGCGGGCAAGGGGCCGCGCAGCGGGCAGAGCAGCGCCCGGCAGGCCGCCGTGCTGGCGGTCGGCGCGGGCGCGGGCTTCGGGCTGACGGCGGCGCTGATCAAGGGCATGACCAGCAAGTTCGCCCAAGGATGGGGCGCGCTGCTGACCAGCTGGCAGGTGTACGGGATGATCGTGGCCGGGGTCCTGGCGATGTTCCTCGTGCAGTCCGCGCTGAACGCCGGCCGCCTGGTCGCCGCCCAGCCGGGCCTGACCCTGACCGACCCGATCGTGTCGATCCTGTGGGGCGTGCTCGTCTTCCGCGAGCAGGTCAGGACCGGGTGGTTTCTCGCCGTCACGGTGGCCGGCGGCCTGGTCGTGGTCGGCGCCGTGCTCGTGCTGGCCAGGTCTCCCCTGCTGTCCAACGAGCCTGATGAGTCAGATGAGCCTGATGAGCCTGATGAGCCAAAGTGGGAGGAACAGCCCGGCGAGAATCCCGTCCGCGACTGCCCGGGCAGCGAACAATGCTGACGCTCGGCCGCCTCCGGGACATCGCCGTGGACGCGGCCGGGGGCCCCGCCCGGGCGCGGGTAGCGCTGATCCTGGCCGCCGTGCTCGGTCTCAACGGCGCGGACACCGGGACGATCTCGTCGACCGCGAACAACCTGGAGCACACGTTCGGCGTGGGCAACACGCAGATCGGCCTGCTGCTGACGGTGGTGGGCGTGGTCGGCGCGGCGTTCACGATCCCGGCTGGCATCCTCACCGACCGGACCCGGCGGACCTGGCTGCTCAGCGGCAGTATCGCGATGTGGGCGGTGGCCACCCTCGTGTCCGGCTTCGCGACCAGCTACCTGTGGATGGTGCTGGCCCGGGTCGCGCTCGGGGTGGTGACCGCCACCACCGGGCCCGCCATCGCATCGCTGACGGGCGACTATTTTCCCGCCGCCGACCGGGCCCGGATGTACGGGCTGATCCTCGGCGGCGACCTGGTCGGCAGCGGCTTCGGCTACCTGGTCTCCGGCGAGCTGTCGACCATGACGACGTGGCGCGCGTCGTTCTGGTGGCTGGCCGTGCCGAGTCTCGCCCTGGCCTGGGTGGTGTGGCGGCTCCCCGAGCCGGCGCGCGGCGGCTTCAGCCGCATCGCACCGGGCGAGGAGGAGATCCGCGACGAGCGGGACGTGGCGGCGGGCGACCGGCAGGACGAGCCGGCGCCTGATGCAACCGGACAGGAGGAGCCCGGGCAGGAGGGGCCCGGGCTGGCCGAGCGCGCGCTCCGCCACACCGACGTGGAACCGCAGAAAGGACTCGTGCTGCGCGAGGATCCGACGGACCGCTCGCTGTGGTGGGCGGTCCGGTACATCCTGGGCGTGCGGACCAACGTGGTGATCATCATCGCGTCCGCGCTCGGGTACTTCTTCTTCGCCGGGCTGCGGACGTTCGCGATCATCTTCGCGACCGGCCACTACGGGATCAGCAAGTCCCTCGCGACCGTGCTCATCCTGGTCATCGGCGCCGGCGCGCTGGCCGGCGTCTACGTCGGGGGGCGTTTCGCCGACCGGCTGCTGCGCCGCGGCCACATCAGGGCGCGCGTGCTGGTCCCGGCTGTCTGCCTGCTGGCGCTGACACCGGTACTCGCCCCGGCCATCGCCACTCGGACGATCGCGCTCGCGCTGCCGCTGCTGATCCTCGGCTCGTTCCTGCTCGGCGCGCCCAACCCGCCGCTCGACGCCGCGCGCCTGGACATCATCCACCCCCGGCTGTGGGGCCGCGCCGAGGGGATCCGCACCGCGCTGCGCTCCCTCGGCGAGGCAGCGGCGCCGCTGCTGTTCGGCTACGTGTCACAGTATGTGTTCGGCGGGCCGGGCTCGTCCGCTGGCTCCGGCGGCACGTCCACCCCGGCGCAGGCCGACGGCCTGGAGTACACCTTCCTGATCTTCCTGATCCCGCTGATAATCGCGGGCCTGCTCTCCCTCGCCGCGCTGCGCACGTACCCGCGGGACGTGGCCACCGCCGCCGAGTCGGCCAAGGTGATCGGCCGCGGCGGCTGACCGCCGGCCGCGGCGGCTGACCGCCGGCGAGCCGGCTTGTTAAGCGGCTCAGAGCTGCTTGCGCACCCCGGCCTCGGCCGCGACATCGCTAACCTGAGCGGACAGATCGGTGGAAAGAGCCTTCTTGCCCTGCCCCACGCGCAGCGTCGGCAGCAGCGGGGACCGGCGCATTGCCTCGATCTCCAGGCTGGCCATCCCGTAGAGCGCCGCGAACGCGACCACGAGGCCGACGATCCCGGTCGTGGTCTTCCAGGCCGAGTCCGGGACGAACTCATGCACGCCGGTCACGACGAAGCGGAGCGCGGTCAGGCCCATCACGATCGCGGGCACCAGCTTGGTGCCCGCGGCGACGACCGCCGACACGAGCGCGCCCGCCCCCGCCATGAACAACATCAGGCCAAGCGCGTGGCTGACGGATCCCGCTCGGGAGGTGACGGTGACGGCCCCGATGCTGGCCCAAGTGGCGGCGAGCACGCCCATCCCCGTGGCGGCCACCGCGTCGCGGCCGAGGAAGCCGAACACGCAGGCGATCGCCTGGAGCGCCGGTGCGACGATCAGCACGATGATCCCCGCGTGCACGTAATCGGAGTGGCTGACCCAGCCCAATTCGGTGCCCGCCAGCGTAACGCTGGCCACCGCCAGCCCCGCGAACCCCAGCGGAAACGGGTTCGCGATGGGGCGGAGCATGACCCGTGTCGCGTGGAACTGACCATCGGCGGATGCTGACTCGGGCCGCATGCTTCCCCTCCTGACGAGACCGGCAGGCGGAGCCTGCGGTAGGTCGTGACGCGATAATTTCGCAACTGCCCCGCCGCCTCACCGGTAAACTGGCGGCGCGTTGGGTAGCGGCGCGACATGAACTATGCGGTGGGCATTCTGGCAGCGATCCTGCTCGGGATCAGCTTCGTGCTGCAGCAGGGTGCCGCTCAGGACGTGCCCGCCGCCGATTTCCTCCGCCTGCGGCTGGTGGCCGACCTGGTGCGGAAACCCCGCTGGCTGGCCGGCATAGCCACCATGATCGTCGGACAGCTGCTGGCCGCGTGGATGGAGGGGCACATCGTCCTGGCCCTGTCCGCGCCGTTGCTCGCCACGAACCTCCTGGTCGCACTGGGCCTGGCCTGGCCGCTATCCGGCCAGGCGCTAGCGGTGAGCGAGGTCATCGGCGCCCTGGTCCTGCTCACGGGTGTCATCGCGTTGTCGGTGGCGCAAGCCGCGTCCCCGTCGTACGGCGTCGTCGGGACGCCGCGCTACTGGCCGTATTGCGGCGTGGCGGTCGCGGCCATAGTGGCGGGACTCGCCGTGGCGGGCTGGCGGCGGTCGGGTGACGCGCGCGCCGTGCTCGTCGGGGCGGGCGCCGGGCTGGTCTTCGGCACCCAGGACGCGCTGACCCGGCTCGTGGTGCAGACGGCGGACACCCACGGGGTTGCCGCGCTGCTGACCACCTGGCCCGTTTACACGCTGGTGGCGGTCGGCGCGACGGGGCTGTGGCTCATGCAAAACGCGTTCAGCGTCGCGCCGCTGCACGTCTCCCTGCCACCGATGACCGCGATGGAGCCGGTGTGCGCCTTGCTGCTCGGAGCGATCGTCTTCCGCGAGAAAATGCCGACGTCGCCAGGCATGATCACGCTGCAGATCGCGGGGCTGATCGCGCTCCTCACCGGAGTGGTCCTAGTCGCCAGGGCACCGGCGCTCACCTCACTGCACCGCCCGTCCGGGCACCGACAATAATCGCGGTACGATTCATTTTCGCGCCCGGTGCGTGTCGGGCTGATCTGGCCGGGTAGTCCCGGCGGCACACGTACCCCGGTCCCCGTCGCGGGTCCCTCGGCTCCGTCGAGCTGAGCCGCCGCCCCGACTCAGTGAAGTGAGGTCGTCATGCGCCTGCTGCTCGTCCATCCCAGCCCGCTGATGTACTCGGAGATCTTCTTGCGCCTCGAGCCGCTCGGCCTGGAGCGGGTCGCCGGCGCCGCCCGGGAAGCCGGGCACGAGGTCCGCGTCGTGGACCTTCAGGTGCTGCCGCGCCGGCAGCTGACGAAGGAACTGGCCGGTTTCCGCCCGGAGGCGGTCGGCATCTCGCTGAACTACCTCGCCAACGTTCCGGAGGCGCTCGAGATCGCGGCGGACGTAAAGGCCGTCGCGCCCGGTTGCTTCGTGTTCTTCGGCGGCCACAGCGTGTCCTTCATCGCGGAGGACGTGCTGGCGCAGGGAAACGGAACAGTCGACGTGGTCGTCAAGGGCGAGGGCGAAACGGCGATCGGCCCGCTGCTCGCGGCGGCCAGGGACGGGGGGCTGGACACGGTGCCCGGCGCCGTCAGCCTCGAGGGACGTGGCCCGGCGCCGAAGACCCTGCACAGCATCGACTCCCCGCGTCCGGCCCGTGACCTGATGCGGCACCGCCGCCGGTACTTCATCGGCGAACTGGACCCCTGCGCCTCGATCGAGTTCAGCCGCGGCTGCCCGTGGGACTGCTCGTTCTGCTCGGCCTGGACGTTCTACGGCCGCGCCTACCGCAAGGCCTCTCCTGAGGCGGCGGCCGAAGAGCTGGCGGGCATCCGCGAGCCCAACGTGTTCATCGTCGACGACGTCGCCTTCATCCGGCCGGAACACGGCGACGCGATCGCCGCGGAACTCGAACGGCGCGGTGTCCGCAAGCGCTACTACCTGGAGACCCGCAGCGACGTGCTGCTCCGCAATCTCGAGGTATTCCGGCGCTGGTCCCGCCTGGGCCTGAAGTACATGTTCCTCGGCATAGAGTCGATCGACGCCGAGGGGCTTGCCCTGTACCGCAAGCGGGTCAGCCCGGACGAAAACTTCCGGGCGCTGGAAGCAGCGCGCCGCCTCGGCATCACGGTCGCGATCAACCTGATCGTCGACCCGGCGTGGGACGCCAGGCAGTTCCAGCTGGTCCGGGACTTCGCCACGACGGTTCCCGAGATCGTCCACCTCACCGTGATGACCCCCTACCCGGGTACCGAGATCTGGCAGACGGAGGCGCGCAGGCTCACCACCCGCGACTACCGGCTGTTCGACATCCAGCACGCGGTCGTCCCGACCACGCTGCCGCTGGACGAGTTCTACCGGGAGCTGGTGCTCACCCAGCAGGTGATTAACCGGAAGTTCCTCGGGCTGCGCACCGCGGCCGGGGCGGCCCGGATCCTCGGCGGCAACCTGGCGCGCGGCCAGGCGAACTTCGCCCGCATGCTGTGGAAATTCAACAAGGTGTACAACCCGGAACGACAGCACGCCGACCACCAGCGTCCCGGCCGCTTCGAGCTCCCGCCGCCGGGTCCCGCCGGGCCCGCCGACCGGCGCCAGCTGTACATCCATACCCGCCCGGCGCGGTGAACCACCCTTAGATCGGGCTACGATGATCCTCGAGGCCGAGAGCAAAGGGGGCCATCTTATTCACCCGACCAACGATGACTTCCGGAAAAACCTGCACTTCCGCGTGGTGCTACGACGCTTCCTGCTTTTTAGCGAGGAGCAGGCCGCCGCGGTGGAGCTGACGCCTGCCCAGCACCAGTTGCTGGTGGCGATCAAAGGACATCCGGGGCCTCAGTCACCCGCGATCCGTGACCTCGCGGAGTACCTGCTGCTGCAGAGCCACAGCGCGGTCGGGCTCGTCGACCGCGCGGAGGCCGCCGGCGTGGTCCGCCGGACACCCGATCCCGACGACGCCCGCGTGGTACGCGTCGAGCTCACCGAGAAGGGCGACAGGCTCGTCACCGCCCTGACGACAGCACACCTCGCCAAGCTTTACGAGCTCGCCGGCGCGCTGAACGACCTAGTGCCCGGCGACGAGTAGCCGACGGCTGGCTCCCGACGCGGGCGGGACGGAACGGTTTGGCCCGCGGGCCCGACCGAGCGGGGGCCGGCCCGCCGGGGCTACCAGGTCGGGCGGAAGCGGCGCAGGCGGAGGCTGTTCGTGACCACGAACACGGAACTGAACGCCATCGCGGCGCCGGCGATCAGCGGGGACAGGAAGCCGAGCGCCGCGAGCGGGATCGCGGCCGCGTTGTATGCGAAGGCCCAGAACAGGTTGCCCTTGATCGTGGCCAGCGTGCGGCGCGACAGCCCGACCGCGTCCGGGACCGCGCGCAGATCGCCGCGGACCAACGTCAGGTCGGCGGCCTTGATCGCGGCGTCCGTGCCGGTGCCCATGGCCAGGCCGAGGTCGGCCTGGGCGAGCGCGGCGGCGTCGTTCACCCCGTCGCCCGCCATGGCGACGACCCGCCCGGCGGCCTGCAGTTCCTTGACCGCCGTGGCCTTGCCTTCCGGCAGCACCCCGGCGATCACCTCGCCGATCCCGACCGCGTCCGCCACGAACCGGGCCGCCCGGTCGTTGTCGCCGGTGAGCAGTACCGGGCGCAGCCCCAGGCCGCGCAGCCGGGCGATCGCCGCGGCGGACGTGGGCTTGACCGTGTCGGCGACGATGAGCACGCCGCGCACCGCGCCGTCCCAGCCGGCGAACACCGCGGTCTGCCCGGCGGCCTCCGCCCGCGCCGCCCGGTCCGCCAGCGACGGCGGGACCGGCTGCGCCCACTCGTCGGCCAGCCACGAAGCCCGGCCGACGGCGACAGCGTGCCCGTCGACGACGGCGGTGACGCCGAGCCCGTGGTGGCTGGCGAAATCATGAGCGGGGGGAAGGTCTCCGGTCCGCTGCCGGGCGCCGTCGGCGATTGCCACGGCGATCGGGTGCGCGGACGGGTCCTCGGCGGCGCCGGCCAGCCGGAGGACCTCCGCCGCGGATGCACCGGACGCATGGGACCCGCTGATCGCACCGGGCCCGTCAGTCACCCCCGGCCCGATGGCCACCTCAGCCACGTCGGCCACGTCGGCCACGTCGGCCAGCGACATCTTCCCGGTGGTGATCGTGCCGGTCTTGTCGAGCACGATCGTGTCGATCATGCGCGTGGACTCCAGCACCTCCGGTCCCTTGATGAGGATGCCGAGCTGCGCGCCGCGCCCCGTGCCGACCAGGATCGCGGTCGGGGTGGCCAGGCCCATCGCGCACGGGCAGGCGATGATCAGCACGGCGACCGCGGCGGTGAACGCGGCGGCCGGGCCGCTCCCCGCGGCCAGCCACGCCGCCAGGACACCGAGCGCGATCACGATCACGACCGGGACGAACACCGCCGAGACGCGGTCGGCGAGCCGCTGCACCGGGGCCTTGCCGTTCTGCGCGTCCTCGACCAGCCGGGTGATCCGGGCCAGTTCGGTGTCCGCGCCGACGCGCGTGGCCCGCACAACCAGGCGGCCCGAAGTGTTCACGCAGCCGCCGGTGACCCCGTCCCCCGCGGTGACCTCCACCGGGACCGGCTCGCCGGTGAGCATCGAGGCGTCCACCGCCGACGCCCCGGACTCCACCACGCCGTCCACCGCGATCTTCTCGCCCGGCCGGACCACGAACAGGTCACCGACGGCGAGCCGCGCCGCCGGGACGCGGACCTCGCGGCCGTCGCGGAGCACCGCCGCGTCCTTCGCGCCTAGCTCGGCGAGCGCCCGCAGCGCGGCACCGGAATGCCGCTTGGCGCGCGCCTCGAAGTACCGGCCCAGCAGGATCAGCACGGTCACCCCGGCGGCGGCGTCCAGGTAGATAGCGGACGCGCCCGCGTGCCCGGCCAGCAGCGTGAAGTCCATCCGCATCCCCGGCCGGCCGGCGTCGCCGAAGAACAAGGCGTACAGCGACCAGGCGAACGACGCCGTCACGCCGACCGAGATCAGCGTGTCCATCGTCGCCGCGCCGTGGCGCGCGTTGACCAGCGCCGCCCGGTGGAACGGCCACGCGCCCCACACCGCGACCGGCGCGGCCAGCACGAGCGACAGCCACTGCCAGTCGCGGAACTGCAGCGCCGGGACCATCGCCAGCACCACGACCGGCGCCGCGAGCACGGCCGAGACCAGCAGCCGCTGTCGCAGCGCCGTGGTCTCGTCCCCCGCGGCAGCGCCGGAACCATCCGGACCCGTAGTGTCCGGTTCCGGCGGCGGCGCGGGCAGCTCGGCCGTGTATCCGGTCCGCTCCACCACCGCGATCAGGTCCGCCGGGGTGACCGTGCCAGGGAAGCTGACCTTGGCCTTCTCGGTCGCGTAGTTGACCGTGGCGGTCACGCCGTCGACTTTGTTCAGCTTCTTCTCGATCCGTGCCGCACACGACGCGCAGGTCATCCCGCCAATCGCCAGTTCCACCGACCGATCGCCATCCGTGACGGCCGTCATTTGCGGGGTCCTCCTCTCGCGTACCGCGAGTCACCAGTGTCGTTAAGGAAAATCACTACTCCTGAACGGAAGATGGCGGCTCGCCTCCAGCCCCTCCCTCGCCGCCGCCGGCTAACCGGCCAGCTCGTAATCCCCGGCCTCGTCCAGCGCCGCCGCGACCGCCGCGGCCGTGAGCGGGGCGTCACTGGCCACGGTCACCGCGGACTCGCCGCCCGGCCGAAGGTCGACCGTCACCTCCCGCACGCCAGTCAGGTCCGTCAGCTCCTCGGTGACCGCGTGCACACAGTGCTCGCAGGTCATCCCGGTCACCTGATAGGTCGCCGTCGTCATCGTTTATCCTCCGTCGTGGTCAGGACCGCACCAGGCGGGCGATCGCGGCGGATGCCTCACGGACCTTCTGGTCCGCGACCTCGCCCCCTTCGGCGACCGCCTGGGCGACGCAGTGCCCCAGGTGGGCTTCCAGCAGGCCGAGCGCCACCGCCTCGAGCGCCCTGGTCGTGGCCGACACCTGGGTCAGGATGTCAATGCAGTACTTGTCGTCCTCGATCATCTTGTGCAGCCCGCGGACCTGGCCCTCGATCCGGCGCAGCCGCTTGAGGTAGTCCTCTTTGTTCGAGGTGTATCCGTACACGCCGTCCTCCTTGCTCACCCCCATTCTATATACCCCAACGGGGTAAGGGTTGGGACCGACGGCCGCGGCGGACGTGGCCTTGGTCACGCGGCGGCGGCGCCCGCCAGTCGGCTGACCCGGCCTACCGGAACAGCCGGCCCCGGGCGCTGCCGTGCAGCGTCCAGACGGATCAGCCGTCCCCACAGCAGCGTGATGATGATGACCGACGCGAACAGCGAGATGCCGAACATCCCGTAGCAGCCGAGCACCAGCGTCAGCCGCGCCTGGCCGGCGGCCGCGTGCGGGACGAGCAGCGCCCCGTTGGCGGCGGACACCATCGGCGGCACGACGGGCATCAGCCAGCCGCCGAACGCGGCGTCGGGCGCGATCTCGTGCCGCGTCATCATCAGGTACGGAATCCAGCAGGCGGTCACGAGCCCGAGCGCGGTCCCCAGCCCCCACAGCGCCCAGTCGGCGTCGACCGCGGCGGCCAGCCCGGTGACGTCCCGGCCGACGAGCAGCGTCCCGGCGCCCACGGTCATCAGCGCCATCGCGGGCGCGCCCCAGAACTGGGCCATGACCGGGTTGTCCGCGTGCCCGCGGGCGCGGGCGGTGTGCTTCGTCCAGTGCACCGCCCAGGCCGCGGTCAGCGCGGCCAGCAAGGCCGCCGCCAGCGCCCAGACCGCCAGCGCGAACATGTGCAGGCCGGGAACGCGGAACGGCAGCGTGCCCGCCGCGACCGCGACGATCCCGGTGCCCATCACGGACGCGAACCAGTTGGGGCCGAGGTCGCGGAAGATGTCGCCGGGGCGGTCGACGCGGGCGTGGCGTCGCTGCGCGCCCGCAGCGACGCGGTGCTGCGGGTGGCGGCGTCGATGACGGTCGCCGAATACCTGCTGCCCGGCTGGCTGACCGCGCTGCGCGCCCGCGACCCGCGGACGGCCGTCAACCTGACCGCGGGCAATTCGGCGGACGCGGCGGCGGCGGTGCTCGACGGCCGCGCGGAACTCGGTTTCGTAGAGGGACCGGACCTGCCGTCCGGCCTGGCGGCGCGGCAGGTGGGCGCGGACCGGCTCACGGTCGTGGTGCCGCCGGGCCACCGGTGGGAGCGGCGGCGGTCCGGCATCACCGCCGCCGAACTGGCGGCGGCGCCGCTGGTCGCCAGGGAAACGGGCTCGGGCACCCGCCGCTACTTCGAGCAGGCGCTGCGCGCGCAGGCCGGCCTCGGCCGGATGGCGCCGGTGGCGGAACTGTCGTCCACCACCGCGATCAAGTCGGCCGTGGCGGCCGGCATCGGCCCGGCGGTGCTCAGCTCGCTCGCGGTCGCTCCCGAACTCGCCGCGGGCACGCTGGGCGCGGTCAAGGTGACCGATGTCGACCTCAGCAGGCGGCTGCTCGCCATCTGGGCCGCGGGCAGGCAGCTCACCGGGCCGGCCGCCGACCTGCGCGCGATCGCCGCCCATAACCGGGCGTTAGGCGCGCTACCAGAGCCCGAGCAGCGACCCGGCGGTACGGGCGGCGGAACCGCCCTCGCTTTCGGCGATGGCGAGGGCCGCCGGCACGTCGAGATCGGCCGCGAGCGCCGCCCGGACGGCGCCGGCCGCGCCAGCCTGCCCCGGGAAAGTCCGGTCCGGGCGCCCGGCCGCCGCGTGCAGCCGTTCCAGGCGGGCGGCCGCGCTCGCGAGCATGGCGGGTTCGTAATCCCAGCCCTGCTCCCACCGCCGGTCCAGGATCAGCAGCCGGACGGCGGCCGCCGGGTAACCGGCCAGCAGCTCGCTGACCAGCACCAGGTTGCCCGCCGACTTGGCCATCTTCGCCCCGTCGATCCGGACGACGCCCACGCTCATCGTGCCCCGGGCGAACGGCCGGACGCCG
>DASZKN010000205.1:0-10519 GCA_035552855.1 Trebonia sp.
CGTGGCCGGGGTGGCCACGACGGGCCCGGACGGAACGTACGCGTTCGAGAACCTGCCGGAGGGGGAGTACACGGTAATCGCGAGCGGGTACCCGCCCGCGGCGAGCAGCCTCCGTATCGAGGCCGGCCAGGGGCACTCGCACGATGTGCGACTTAGCCACCCAGAGGCATGACGATGGGCATCCTAAGCGCGCGGGTACGCGCCAGCGGCGGCTGGGCGGTGCGCGGCGCCGTGCTGATCGTCACTGATCCGCTCGGGCAGCAGTCCGCGCGGGCCGACGGCGACGAGGACGGGGTCGTTACCAGCCAGGAACTGCCGCCCGGCACTTATACGGCGGTCGTGACCGCGCCCGGCTACCAGCCCGTGGCGCGCACCGCGGTGGTCACCGCGAGCGGCGCGGCGTCTCTCGGCACGCTCACGCTGGCGCGGGCCGCGAACGTGCCGTTGCCGGCGCCCGGCCGGTGGACCATCGACCCGGCGCACTCCTCGGTGAGGATCACCGCCAGGCATATGGGCGTCGCGAGCGTCACCGGGTTCCTCACCGAGGTCTCGGGCGGCATCGAGATAACCGAGCCGCCCGAGAACTCGAGCGTGCGAGCGGTGATGCAGGCGGCCAGCGTCGACACCGGCAACAAGGCACGCGACGACCATCTCCGTTCGCCGGACTTCCTCGACGTGGCGGCGTACCCGGTCATCGAGTACGCCGGCACCGGGGTAACTTCCCAGGGCGACGACCGGTGGACGGTCACCGGCCGCCTGACGCTGCGCGGGACCAGGAGGGACATCCCGCTCGAGCTCACTTACCTGGGCACCACCGCCGACCCGTGGGGCGGTGAGCGCGCGGCCTTCCGGGCCACCGCCGAACTGCGCCGCCACGACTTCCAGATGACCTGGAACCAGTCCCTGCCGGCGGGCGGCGTCATGGTCGGCTCGGTCCTCCAGATCACGATCGACACCGAGGCCGTCCACGGCGACCTCCCGGATTACCCGGACGCCTAGGGTTTCCGGGGGGTCGTCCCCCGGGCATGCAACACGCCGGCGGCGAGTCGGGGATAATTAGGTATCCTGCGGGTGAGGAGCGGGTAAACACCTTGATCGGTGCTCCGCTTGGGGTGCTTCCCGGGGATGATGGGCCTCGACAATTATTCGGCGCGAAATCCGAGGAGACCGTTGCGCGTGAGCGAAAGTCGCCCGGCTGCTGTCATCATTCTCGCCGCGGGCGAGGGCACTCGCATGAAGTCACGAGTTCCCAAGGTGCTGCACTCCTTGTGCGGTCGCAGCATGCTCGGGCACACGATCGCCGCGGCGCGTGATCTTGACCCGCGGCGGCTGGTGGTCGTCGTCGGCCACGGTCGTGACGAGGTGGCGGCCGAGACGGCCGCGACTGACCCGGCGGCGCAGGTCGTGGTTCAGGAGCGCCAGCTCGGCACCGGCCATGCCGTGCGGATGGTGACCGAGGCGCTTGGCGTGTTCCCTGGCACTGTCGTCGTGACGTACGCGGATATGCCGCTGCTGCGCAGCGAGACGCTCGGTGAGCTTGCCGCCGCGCACCACAGCGCGGGCAACGCGGTCACCGTGCTGACCGCCCGCGGCGACGCGCGCGGCTACGGCCGCATCGTCCGCGACGGCACCGGCGCCTTGACCAGGATCGTCGAGGAGCGGGACGCCACCGACGACGAGAAGAAGATCGACGAGTACAACTCCGGCTGCTACGCCTTCGACGGTGCGCTGCTGGCGGACGCCATCAAGCGCGTGACCACGGACAACGCCCAGCAGCAGGAGTACCTCACCGACGTCGTGCAGATCCTGCGCGCTGACGGCTACCCGATCGGGGCCATGCTGGCCGACGACCAGACGGAAATCCTCGGCATCAATGACCGGGTCCAGCTGGCCGCCGCGCGGCGCATGTTCAATAACCGGCTCCTCGAAGGGCATATGCGGGGTGGCGTGACGATCGTCGACCCGGGTTCGACGTGGGTTGACATCACCGTCTCCATCGGCCAGGACGCTGAGATCGGCCCGCAGACGCAGCTCGAGGGCCGCACCGCCATCGGGCCCGGGGCGAAGGTCGGTCCCGGCTGCCTGCTTAGTGACACCACGGTGGAAGACGACGCCGAGATCTCGCACACCGTGGCCAGGCAAGCCCAGATCGGCTCCGGAGCGACCGTCGGGCCGTACGCCTACCTGCGCCCCGGCACGAGAATCGGACCAAACGCCCACATAGGGTGTCACGTCGAGCTCAAGAACTCGACGGTCGGCGCGGGCGCGAAGGTGCCGCACCTCACCTATGTGGGTGACGCGACCATCGGCGAGCGCGCCAACATCGGCGCGGGAACGATCTTCGCCAACTACGACGGCGAGAAAAAGCACCCTTCCACGGTCGGCGACGACGCATTTGTCGGCAGCAACACCGTACTGGTGGCACCCGTCACGGTGGGCCCCGGCGCGTATACCGCGGCGGGATCGGCGATCGACCAGGACGTGCCGCCCGGCGACCTGGGTGTGGCACGCGGACGGCAGCACAACTCCGGCGGATGGGTGGAAAGCAGGCGGCCGGGCACGCGGTCAGCGCAAACAGCCGCCATGGCTCGTTCAGAAAAACCTAAAGGGGAGTTATTCCAGGTGAGCGGCATGACGGCGCCCAACCAGAAGAAAATGATGCTGTTCGGCGGCCGGGCGTATCCCGAGCTTGCCGCAGAGGTCGCCGACTGCATGGGGATCGAACCTGGGCCGGCCATGCTGTACGACTTCGCCAACGGCGAGATCATGGTCCGGTTCGTCGAGTCCGTCCGCGGTTGCGACGTATTCGTGGTGCAGAGCCACACGGCGCCGATCAACCGCTGGATCATGGAGCAGTTGATCATGGTGGACGCCCTGAAGCGGGCGAGCGCGAAGCGGATCACCGTGGTCATTCCGTTCTTCGGCTACGCGCGGCAGGACAAGAAGAGCCGCGGCCGGGAGCCGATCTCGGCCCGCCTGATCGCGGACCTGTTCGCCACCGCGGGCGCCGACCGGCTCATGGCGGTTGACCTGCACACCTCCCAGATCCAGGGGTTTTTCGACGGACCCGTGGACCATCTGTTCGCGCTCCCGATCCTCGCCGGGTACCTAGAGACCAAGCTCAACGTGGGGAACGTGACCGTGGTCGCGCCGGACGCGGGCCGCGTGCGGGTCTGTGAGCGGTGGACGGACCGGCTCGGCACGCCGCTGGCGATCATCCACAAGCGGCGCGACCCCGACGTCGCGAATCAGGTCAAGGTCTTCGAGGTCGTCGGCCAGGTGCGCGGCCGGACCTGCATTCTCGTGGATGACATGATCGACACCGGCGGGACGATCGCGAAGGCCGCGGACGCGCTGTTCGAGCAGGGCGCCGAGCGGGTGATCGTCGCGGCCACCCATGGCGTCCTGTCCGGGAACGCGGTCGACTCGCTTAAGAACTCGCAGATCAGCGAGGTGGTCATCACGAACACCCTGCCGGTGCCCGAGGACAAGCGGTTCGACAAGCTCACCGTGCTGTCGATCGCGCCGCTGCTCGCGCGGGCGATCAACGAGGTCTTCAGCGACGGCTCGGTGACAAGCCTGTTCGACGGCCAGAGCTAGCGGGCCGTCCGGCGTCCAAGGGCCGCGGCCCGGGGCAAGGGCGCACTCCCTTGTACCCGGGCCGCGTGGGCCTCGCCCCGCCTTTCCCCGGTCCGGCGGGACGAGGCTTCCCCGACAGGCCAGGGTTTCCCCGGCACCCTGGCCTGCCAGCTCGGCGCGTTCCCCGTCACGTTCCCGTCGTTTCACCTTTGCCGCGCCATCTCCCAGCCGGCTCCGGGTCCCGCCGGACGGTGCCCCCGTGGACCGTCCGGTAGGACCCGGAACCGCTGTTCCGCCCCTGCGGGAGCCCACCCCTCCCCGGAACTGCTTCACAGCGTCCCAGGCCGTGCTTTCGTCTTGATTAAGCCTGTGATCGGTACTTGACGGTTGCGCTTAATCGCCCCGCGACCCCGGGTTCGGGGTGACTTCGTCACATGAGGGCCTGTCCGATTTACGGGATGCTTGAGCCGTGATTAAGTAGTCATACGCAAAACAGCCCGGAGGACCCGTCTCGTCGGCAGCAAGCGCGGGTACCTCTTTGCGCGCCGGGCTTTACTGCTACCTCGGAAGCGGAGAAGATCGTGCGTTCGGACGGGCTGGCCTGATGCGTTTTCGCATGCTAGGCCCGCTTGAGGTTTGGTCGGGGGAGGACTGGGCGAGCATTGGCGCCGCGAAGTGGCGCTCTCTGCTGGCATGCCTGCTGCTCAAACCGGGCCAGATCGTGTCCACGGACACGCTCATCTTCGAACTCTGGGGAGACAGCCCGCCGCCCACGGCCACCAACCTGGTCAGCATCTACGTGCACCGGCTGCGGCGCGCTATCGGTGACGCCGAAGGCCACGTGCTCGTCCACCGCAAGCCCGGATACGTGCTCAAGCTCAATGACGATGACACGGACCTGCGGCAGTTCACTTCGCTCGTGACCGACGGCCGCGACGCGCTGGCGGCCGGCGACCCGGAGACCGCCGCCACGCTGCTGGGGGAGGCCGAGCGGCTCTGGCGCGGCCGGTTCCTCGCGGACGTGCCGCTGTCGGTGCTTGTCACCACTGAGTCGCAGCGGGTCATCGAACTTCGGCTGTCCGCCGCCGAGCTCCGGATCGGGGCCGACCTGACATGCGGCCGCCACGCCGTGGTCGTACCCGAGCTGCGGTCCCTCGTCGCGGAGCACCCGCTGCGTGAGGGGCTGTGGGCACTGCTGATGCGCGCCCTCGACGGCGCCGGCCGGCACGCGGAGGCACTCGGCGCGTATGGCCAGGCCCGTGAGGTCATCGCCGGGGAACTTGGCGTGGACCCGGGTGCCGAACTGCAGCGGCTGTACGCGGCCCTGCTCGCGGCCGACGCGTCCGCGCCGCCAGCCCCGGCCGCGCCGCCGGTGCCGCTGCGTCCCGCGGCGGCTGAGCCGGCAGCCGCGCTGGCCTCACCACCGGAGGCCGACCCGCGGGAAGAAGCCGGCGCGAGCGACGAGGCCCGCGCGGACCGGCCCGACGACGTACCGGGCACGATCGCGATCGGCGCGCTCTCCGAGGGCGTGGCGGCGCCCGCCGCGCCGGGCGAACCGGCTGGCCCGGCACTGCCGTACCTGGCCCAGCTGCCCGCGGACATCGGGGACTTCACCGGCCGGGAGCTGCAAGTCCGGCTCCTGAGCGACGTGCTCACAAGGCAGGATGGCGGCCCGGGCGTCGTACGGATCGCGGTGGTCGCGGGCGCCGCCGGACTCGGTAAGACGACGCTCGCCGTGCACGCCGCGCACCAGGTGCGCGGCCTGTTCCCCGACGGTCAGCTCTACGTGGACCTGTCCGGCGCATCCTCCGAGCCAGCGGCGCCGGGCGAGGTGCTCGCGCGGTTCCTGCGCGATCTCGGCGTGGAGGGTGACAAGGTCCCGGCCGGCGACGACGAACGCGCCGCGCTGTACCGGTCACGGCTGACCGGCCGCCGGGTCCTGATCCTGCTCGACAACGCCAAGGACGCGGCCCAGGTCAGGCAGTTGCTGCCCGGCACCGCGTCGTGCGCCGTCCTCGTGACCACCCGCAACCGAACAGCGGACCTGGTGGGCACGCGCTTCGTCGACCTGAACGTGCTCAACGACCCCGAGGCGCTTGAGCTGTTCTCCCGCATCGTCGCCGACGACCGGCCCGCGGCCGAGCCGGACGCCACGGCCGAGGTGCTGCTTGCCTGCGCCGGACTGCCGCTCGCGATCCGGATCTGCGCCGCCCGGCTGGCGGCCCGCCGGCAGTGGAAGATCGCCACGATGGCGAACCGGCTCCGCGACGAGCAGCGCCGTCTCGACGAACTGCAGATCGGGGACCTTGAGGTCCGGGCAAGCTTCCAGGTCAGCTACGACAGCCTCAGCGCCGGCAAACGGCGCGTCGATCCGGCGCGCGCGTTCCGGCTGCCCGGAGTCTGGCACGGACGGAAGATCAGCCTGCCCGCCGCGACCGCGCTGATCGGCGAACCGGAAAGCGACGTCGCGGACGCGCTCGAGACCCTCGTCGACGCGAACCTGCTGGAATCGCCCGCCCCGGACTGGTACCAGTTCCACGACCTGCTCCGTGTCTTCGCGACCGAGCGCTTCCAGGCCGAAGAGCCCGAGGCCGCCCGCGAAGAGGCCGCCGCCCGGCTGCTTCAGTGGTACCTCGATACCGCGGACGCGGCCGCCGACGTGATCTCGCCGCAGCGGTACCGCATCCCGCGCGACGGGCAGTCGCCGACGGCGCCGCTCACCCCGCCGGCAGACGTCTTCGAGTGGTACGACGACGAGCGGCAGAACGTTATCGTGGCGATACGCCAGGCGGCGGCGGCCGGGCTGCACGACATCGCGTGGCGGCTGCCGACCGCGCTCTATCCGCTCTTCAACCGGCGCGGTGCCTGGACTGACTGCGTCACGGCCCACCGGATCGCCATCTCCAGCGTCCGCAAGGTCGGTAATCGCCGCGGCGAGGCGTGGGCACTTCAGCACCTGGGCCACGCGCTCGCGACGCTCAAGGAGACCGAAAGCCTCGGCCATCTTGAAGACGCCTTCGCGATTCGCAAGGAGATTGGCGACCGTGACGGTGAGGCGGCAACCGCGATCTCGCTCGCGGACGCCTATTACGGACTTCAGGGAGCGGAGGCGGCATTCGACTCGTCACAGCGATCACTTGAGGCACTACGTCGATCAGGAAACGACTGGCTGATCGTAATTGGCCTGAACAACCATAGCGAGTACTGCCTTGAACTGGCCCGCCTGGACGAGGCGGAGAAATTTCTCCGGGAGGCGCTGGCTGTTCCCCGGAAAGCCAGTGAATACGGCTACGGATACGTTGTACATAATCTCGGTCGTGTATATCTGGCATCCGGCCGTGTTGACGAGGCGGTCGCCAGCTTCACCGAGGCGCACCGCATCCACTTGGTCTCTGGCAACCTGAAAGAGCAGGCGACCGCTCTGAAATTTCTCGGCGAGGCGCAGCGGGGTAAGGGCGAAGAGGAACTGGGACGGCAGTCGCTGACCGCGGCGCTCGCGATATTCATGGACCTGAAGCTTGACGCCGAGGTCAGCGCCATTCAGTCAGCGCTCGCTGCATTACCGAAACTTGGCATCTTTTCGCGGCGCATTGAGGGTACCCTGCCGATGGCCTGATTTATCGGACGCCAGGAAGGACGGGAAACGATGTCAGAAGACTCGCCGGAGAGCACCGCCTCGCCCGAGAGCACCGCCTCCCCCGAGAGCACCGCCTCCCCCGAGAGCACCGCCTCGCCGGAGGACGCTGAGTAGCGACGACGGAACCCACCCTCGTGCGCGCGGACGTGCAGCGCTGGCGTCCGCACGCACGCTGTTTCTCGGCTAAACTTCGTTTCCGCATTACCTGTATCCGTCTGAGGAGTGACTGACCGTGCCTGAGGTCCGTATCACCGCCGAGCCGCGCACCGAGTTCGGCAAGGGCCCGTCCCGCCGTATTCGCCGCGCGGATCGCGTGCCCGCCGTCATCTACGGGCACGGCATCGAGAACAAGCACGTGACCCTGCCCGGGCACGAGCTCATGCTGGCGCTCAAGACGCCGAACGTCCTGATCCGCCTTGAGGGCCTCCCCGGCCGCGCCGGCCTGGCGCTGCCGAAGGCCGTGCAGCGTGACCCGATCAAGGGCACGATCGAGCACGTTGACCTGATCGAGGTCCGCCAGGGCGAGAAGGTGACCGTCGAGATCCCGGTCCGCGTGACCGGTGACGTGTTCCCCGGCGGCGTGCTCGACCAGCAGCTTGTGCAGATCGGCGTCGAGGCCGAGGCGACCCACCTTCCCGACGGCGTCGACGTCGACGTGGAGGGCATGCAGATCGGCACCACGCTGCTCGCCAAGGACCTCCCGCTGCCGGCCGGCACCACGCTGCAGATCGACCCCGAGACGCTGGTGCTGCACGTCGTTCCGGCCCAGACCCAGGCACAGTTCGAGGCCGAACTGGGCGAGACCGCGCCGGAGGCGACCGCGGGCGAGGAAGAGGTGGTTCCGGCCGCCCTCGCCGAAGGCGAGTAACCCGCCATCTCAGGCGATCGCTGGATCATCTCCGGCCTCGGGAATCCGGGGCCGGAGTACGCGGGCACCCGGCACAACGCCGGGCATATGGTCGTCAGCCTGCTGGCCGAGCGCATGGGCGCCCGCTTCAAGTCGCACCGCACGCGGTGCGAGATCGCGGAGGGGCGCCTGACCGGCCAGCAGGCCACGCTCGCGAAGCCGATGTCGTACATGAACCTGTCCGGCGGCCCGGTCGCGGCGCTGGTCAAGTTTTACAAGCTGACCCCCGAACGGCTCGTGGTGATCCACGACGAGCTCGACATCCCGTTCGGGGCCGTGCGCCTGAAGTTCGGCGGTGGCGGGGGCGGCCACAACGGCCTGCGGTCGATCACCTCCGCGCTCGGCACGCGCGATTACTTCCGCGTCCGCGTCGGCATCGGCAGGCCGCCGGGTCGTATGGAGGCGGCAGCGTTCGTTCTGCGGGACTTTTCCCCGGCCGAACGCAAGGAGCTGCCCTTCGTGATCGACCGCGGGGCGGATGCGGCCGAGGCCCTGATCACCAAGGGTCTCACCGAAGCTCAGAACCTTTACCATGCCGACCCGGCCTGACCTCGAGGAGCCAGCTTGGCGACAGCCGACGATCAGGTGCTAGCGCGGGATCTCGCCCAAGAGGCCGGCGAACTGCTGCTCGGCCTGCGATCGGACGGCGGCGGGCCGGACGAGCTGCGCCAGGCGGGTGACCGCCAGTCTCACGAATTCCTCATGGCGCGCCTCGCGGCCGTGCGCCCGGCCGACGCGGTGCTGTCGGAAGAGGGCACCGACGACAAGGCCCGGCTCGCCGCCGACCGGGTGTGGATCGTCGACCCGCTCGACGGCACGCGGGAATTCGGCGAAGCGGGCCGCGCCGACTGGGCGGTGCACGTCGCGCTCTGGGAACGGGCCGCGGGCGACGGCACCGGTGAGCTGACCGCTGGCGCGGTCGCGCTCCCGGCCCAGGGAAAAGTCCTCAACACCCTTGACCCCCCATCCCGAACGGTCCCGGCCGCCTCCGCCCCGTCCGCCTCCTTGCGGCTGGTGGTCAGCCGGACCAGGGCGTCCCAGCTGGTCAAGGACGTCGCCGCGCTCCTGGGGGCCGAACTCGTCCCATGCGGCTCCGCCGGCGCCAAGGCCGCGACCGTGATCATGGGAGAAACCGACGTCTACCTGCACTCCGGCGGTTTTTACGAGTGGGACACGGCCGCGCCGGTGGTGGTCGCCCGCGCCGCGGGGTTGCACGCTTCCCGCATCGACGGCGCGAGTCTCGTGTATAACCGGGACGACCCGTTGCTGCCGGATATCCTAATTTGCCGGCCCGTGATCGCGGGCCAGCTGCTCGACGCGATCCAGGAAGTCACGCATGCCCACTGATTACCTGTTGTCCCAGCTAGACGTGCTGGAAGCCGAGTCCATTCACATCATCAGAGAAGTGGCCGCGGAGTTCGAGCGCCCCGCGCTGCTGTTCTCCGGTGGCAAGGACTCCATCGTCATGCTCGCCCTCGCCGCCAAGGCGTTCCGCCCGGCGAACATCCCCTTTCCCGTCATGCACGTGGACACCGGGCACAACTTCCCGGAGGTTCTGGAGTTCCGCGACCGCCGGGTCGGCGAACTCGGCGTGCGGCTGGTGGTCGCCTCGGTGCAGGAGTCGATCGACGCCGGCCGTGCGGTGGAGGAGACCGGCCGCTGGGCGTCGCGGAACCGGCTGCAGACCGTGACCCTGCTCGACGCGATCGAGGGGAACCGGTTCGACGCGCTGTTCGGCGGCGCGCGGCGCGATGAGGAGAAGGCCCGGGCAAAGGAGCGGGTCTTCTCGTTCCGCGACGAATTCGGCCAGTGGGACCCGAAGAACCAGCGTCCGGAGCTGTGGAACCTCTACAACACGCGGATCCGGCGCGGTGAGCACATCCGCGTGTTCCCGATCTCCAACTGGACCGAGCTGGACATCTGGGCGTACATCGAGCGGGAGAACCTGGAGATCCCGTCGATCTATTACGCCCACGAGCGCGAGGTCTTCGAGCGCGACGGCATCCTGCTCGCCGTCAGCGAGTACCTGCAGCGGGCGGAGGACGAGCAGCCGTTCACCGCGACCGTTCGGTACCGGACGGTCGGTGACATGAGCATCACCGGCGCGGTGATGTCGACGGCCGCGACGGTCGGGGAAGTTATCGCCGAGGTGGCCGCCACCCGGGTCACCGAGCGCGGCCAGACGCGCGCGGACGACCGGACCAGCGAGGCCGCCATGGAAGACCGCAAGCGGGAGGGGTACTTCTGATGACCGCCACCGCCCTGGACATCGTCTCGCCGGAGAGCAGCAGGCCGACGGACATCCT
Organism: Trebonia sp.; assembly: GCA_035552855.1. Taxonomy (GTDB): domain Bacteria; phylum Actinomycetota; class Actinomycetes; order Streptosporangiales; family Streptosporangiaceae; genus Trebonia. The sequence continues at coordinate 10,430 of DASZKN010000205.1, forward strand.
GCGGTTCGCCACCGCCGGCTCGGTCGACGACGGCAAGTCAACTCTCATCGGCCGCCTGCTGTATGACTCGAAGTCGATCTTCGAGGACCA
>DASZKN010000206.1:0-6122 GCA_035552855.1 Trebonia sp.
GATCACCACCGCGCCGGCCGATCCGGCCAGCCCCGTGGCGGCCGCCACGGAGGTCGTGGTGGCGAGCACGGACAGCCCGGCCGAGGCGCCGCTCGCGACCAGCCGCGCGAACGTGGCCGCCGGCAGTTTCTCGCACCCGCACAGCAAGACGATCCCGTCACCGTCCACCTCCATCCGGCGCAGGTTCTCGCCCAGGGCGAGGAGATCGGCGCACACCAGGCGGGCCAGCCCCGCCGAGTCAAGCCGGAACAGCACGGCGGACCGCTCCCGGACCGCGCGTCCCAGGTCGATGCCTCCGTCGCCGGTTCCGGCGGGACGCAGCCACCGCCCGGCGGGGGAAGCCTGCACCGCCTCGATCCGTCCGGCCACCCACGTCAGCGCCCCGGGGTTCGCCTGCGCCAGGCGCACGGCGGCGCGGACGTGTTCGCCGACCTGGCGCGCCGACGGGCTGTCCCGCGGCACGAGGCCGAGCCGCGCGCGCATCGCCCTGGGGTTGAGCAGGTGCCGGACATCGTCGAGGACAGGGGTGCGCGGGTCGGCGGGCACCACCGCGATGAGCTCGAAAACCGCGCGCACGCACGCTTCGGTGGTCCGCTTATCCTCCGCGCCGTCCGCGCCCTCCGCGCCGAGCAGGGCCAGCATCATCTCGGCCCGCCGCGCCGGGCTTCCGTCCCGGAACGGCTCGTAGCATCCTTCGGCCGTCGCGAAGGTCCGCAGCGGCGCACCGGCCGCCGCGCACGCCGCGGCCAGCGCGCTGCCGACGGCGGCGTCCGCGCTGAGGTCCACCGTTATCACCGGCTTGCGCAGCCGCAGCGCGGCGTGCACGAGCTGAAAGCTAGTGGCGGCGATATCCCGCTCGGCCGCCCCGGTGAACAGCACGCCACCGGCTATCTCGCGCCAGCTGAGCCCGACGCGGGCACCCGTCGCGGGCGCGACCCCGAGGTTGCCCCCGTCCCTCGTCACCACCCCGCCCGCCCGGATCGCGCGGATGGTCGCGCCCCGGCGGACGGCGGCGAACAGTCCCGGCCTGGCCGGCGGCACCGCCCACTCGTCGGTGTGCAGCCAGTCCAGCCAGCCGGCCAGCGCCGCCTCGGCGGACGCGAGCACCAGTCCGAGCGGCGCCTGCCGCCACAGCCAGCTGCTCGCGCCGGCGAACGCCCCGTGCGGGTGCAGCAGCCCGTGTGCGCCCAGGTAGCCGAGTATCTGGCCCGGTCCGTCCGCGAAGCCCGCCGCCGCGACCCGCGGGCCGATCACCAGCGTCCAGATGACGCCCGCGGCGGCCGGCGCCGCCAGCCAGGCCAGCCGCCATCTGGTGCCCTTGCTGACCGCGATGCACACGAGTGCCAGGAAAAACGTGAGCTGGGCCAGCAGCAGATGCGCGACGAGCATGAGCACGGCGCAGGCAGCGACGAGTTCCCCGCGACGGGGGAACTGCGTCGGAATCAGATAGCGGGCACGCCGCGGCGTGGGTCCCGTCCCTGGCACCTCATCCGGCATATGCACTTTAGGTTGCCAGCATCGTACCGTGTGTGTCCAGAGATCAGGCAGTCCTACCCCATCCGCGTTGCGTCCGGCGTCACTCAGGTGACTTCTGGCGTCAGGGACGCGCCGGCGTGAATGACGACGCGGAACAGCTCGGGCTTGAGTATGACCACGGTCAGCCCCGCGGGCGCGCGGGTTGCCTGGTCGTCGAACCTGATCGTCACCGATACCGCCGGCTGGCCCGGCACCAGGCGCAGGCTGCGCGCCACCGACGGCTGCGGCGGTGACAGCTCAAGGCCGGTCGCCTGCGCGTACACGACGCCGCGGGACGGCGCCGCGCCCGGAACGGTGCGGAGCATGTCCGCGAAGGAGCCGGCATCCTCGCCGGCCAGCGAGTCGGCGAACTCGTCCCGCACGTAGGCGGTGGAGATGGCCACCGGCTCGCCGGCGGCGGCCCACACGCAGCGCACGATCCGCACTTGTGCCTCGCCGTTCGCGCCCAGCGCCCAGGCCACGTCCTGCGGCGCGTCCCGCTGTGAGACGTGCCTGGCCTGGCAGGTGACCTCGCCGCCCATGGGGTCGAGCCTGGTCGCGAGGCCGGCCAGTCCTTCGACTGGAATCATGTACTCGGCCGGGCTCGCGCGGTACAACTGGCCGTCCGGCAGCCTGCGGATGAGCGACCGGTGCGCTAGTTCGGATATCGCGGCGTCGACCTCGGGCATGCTGACGTTGTACCTGCGCGCCAGCGCGCTGCGCCGCGGCAGCCGCCAGCCAGGCTCACGGTGCACGAGGGCAGCGGCGATCCGGTCCGCGAGCACTCCGGTCGCGGCGCGGGGCGGCATCTCGGCGTCCACCGGGGCCTGGCCGCTGCTCCCCCCGGAGCCCGAAATCATCCGGCATTTCGCCGGACGCGAGCGGCGATCCGCGCACCGGGCTGGACGTGCGGAACGGGGCGGGCAGGCGACATGGCGACGGCCGGCGCGACCGTGACGGTTGGGGGAGCAGGTTCCGCGCCTGCCTGTCCGCTGCCTCTGTACATACGTATTTGATATTCAGATCAAGTGAACAAGAGTTGAATGGAGTATAAATTCAAGGCAGCTTCTGGATTTCATGTAAAGAAACGCGGCGCCAGCCGACGGTATAGCACGCGCCGCACCGGCAAGCCAGGCCGGCCAGGCCGGCCAAGCCGGTAAACAGATGATAAGAAAATCATCACAGAACATCTTCTATTAGCGCCGGGGCCCGCGCAGCCCTCGTCATCGCAGCCAGGCCGGGAACTGCCGCCCGCGCAGGCCACCGGCCCTGACCAGCTGACCGAGCCCTCGCCCGGCGGCCGGGAACGGGCACCGCGAGCCGGGCCAGCGCCCGGCATTCCGCCACCCCGCACGTTAGACACCATAAGTTTACTTTATGGTCTGCCGCAAGACACCCGTAGTTGACTACCCATTAAGACGGATACGGCCAAACTATACGCGGGTGCACCGCCCAAAGCGCCAGACCGCCGTCCGGGCGACACCTCGGGGGGAAGCACTGAGCGTAAGCCGGGCGAGAAAACGCGTAAACAACCAAGGAGCAAATCCAATATGCAACTTCGAAGCACGGGCCAGGCCATCACGGTGGGTGGCGCCGTTATCGCGATGGTCGCGGGCATCGCCGCGTGCTCGTCGTCGAGTTCGTCGAGTTCGGCGTCCCCGTCCTCGTCCGGCTCCGCGGGCGGCTCCTCGTCGACCGGATCCTCGGGCGGCAGTGCCAGCGGCACGCTCAACGCGGGAGGCTCGACGTTCCAGCTGAACTTCCAGCAGGCCGCGATCCAGGAGTTCGAGCAGTCCAACCCGAGCGTCAAGGTCAACTACGCCGGCGTCGGCTCGGGCACGGGCCGCAGCGACCTGTACAAGAACACGGTGCTGCTGGCGGGTTCCGACTCGCCGATCCCGAGCAAGGAGGCGTCGGAGGTCCCCGCCGGCAAGACCGTGCTGTATTTCCCGGTGCAGGTCGGGCCGATCGCGATCGCCTACAACCTGTCGGGCATCAAGGGCCTCAAGCTGGACGCCACGGTCCTCGCGGGCATCTACCAGGGCCAGATCAAGACCTGGAACGACCCGGCGATCAAGGCGCTCAACCCGGGCGTCAGCCTGCCGGGCACCGCGATCACGCTCGCCGTCCGCTCTGATTCTTCCGGCACCACGCAGAACTTCTCGCAGTACCTCGTGGACGCCGCCGGCAGCGCCTGGAAGCTGGGCACCAGCTCGATCATCAACTGGCCGTCATCCGCCCGCGCGGGCAACGGCGGCAGCGGCGTGGCGCAGATCGTCAAGTCCACCCCCGGCGCCGTCGGCTACGTGGACTTCTCGACGGCCACGGCGTCCGGCCTGACCGCCGCCACGATCAAGAACTCCGCCGGCGACTACGTCGCGCCCTCCAGCGCGGGGGCGACCGCGGCCGCCACGCACGTCACGCCGAAGTCCGACCTGACGTTCGCCACCGTCGACGAACCGGGCGCGACGTCCTACCCGATCACCTACCAGTCCTGGGACCTGGTCTACGCGAAGCAGCCGAACGCCAACGACGTGAAGCTGCTGCAGGCCTACCTCGGCTACCTGCTCGGCCAGGGCCAGAGCCTGCTCACCTCGCTGAACCTCGCGCCGCTGCCGTCGGCCATCGACTCGGCGGCCAAGGCCCAGCTTTCCAAGATCACGTCCTAAGGACGGAGTCGGATACGTGGCACACGTAGCTCTGACCGGCACGCCGTCATGAGCGCCGTGGCCAAGGCGGACCCGGCCACCCCGGCCGGGTCCGCCCATACGCTCATGCGGCGGCGGTCCCTCGGCGACCGCGGTTTCCAGCTCCTGGCGCTCGCCGCCGGCCTGCTGGTGCTCGTCGTCCTCGTGCTGATCGCGGTCACGACGGCCGGGCAATCGACGACGTGGTTCACGACCGCCGGCGTCAAGGGAATCTTCTCCACCGTCTGGAACCCGTCGAACAACAGCTTCGGCGCGATGGCCTTCGTCTACGGCACGGTCATCAGCTCGGTGATCGCGATCATCATCGCGTGCCCGGTCAGCATCGGCGTCGCGCTGCTGCTGACGGAAGTCGTGGCGGCCAGATGGGCACGGCCGATCGTGTACATCATCGACCTGCTCGCCGTGGTCCCGTCGGTCGTGTGGGGTCTGTGGGGCATCATCGTGTTCGCGCCCTGGGTGCAGCACATCTACTTGTCGATCGCCTCGGGCGTGAAGGGCATCCCGGTGCTCGGCTCGCTGTTCGGCGGGCAGAACATCAGCGGCGCCTCGTTCTTCACCGCCGGCATCATCCTGGCGATCATGATCACCCCGATCATCACGTCGCTGTCGCGCGAGGTCATCGCGACCGTGCCCGCGATCGACAAGGAAGGCGCGTACGCGCTCGGCGCCACCCGCTGGGAGATGATCCGCGGCGCCGTCTGGCCGCACAGCCAGGGCGGCGTGATCAGCGCCATGCTCGTCGGCCTCGGCCGGGCGATGGGCGAGACGATCGCGGTGGCGCTTGTCATCGGCTCGTCGGCCACGGTCACCTCGCATCTCTTCTTCCCCGGCTATTCGATCGCCGCGGTCATCGCGAACCAGTTCGGCGAGGCGGCGGGCGAGTTCCGGTCCGCCCTGATCGGGCTCGGGCTGTTCCTGTTCGTGATCACGATCGTCGTCAACCTCGGCGCCCGCGCGATCGTGGAGCGCTCGGCCCGACGCGCGAGGGGAGCATAGATGGCGGCCATCGCTTCGGGCCAGCCCGTTCCGGGTGACCCGCGCACCCCGGACCTGCGGGAGCCAGCCGGCTGGCGGCGCACCAAGAACCGGCTCATGACCTGGGTCATGTGGGTCTCGTTCGTGTTCGTGCTCGTGCCGCTCGGCTTCGTGCTCTACACCGTGATCTCCAAGGGCGCGGCGGCGATCAGCTGGCAGTTCCTGACCAGCAGCACGATCCCGCCGAACGTCCTGCCGCTCGGTGTCGGCGGCATGGGGCCCGCGGTCATCGGCACGCTCGAGATCACCGGGCTGGCGGCGCTCATCGCGGTGCCGCTGGGCGTGCTCGGCGCGATCTACGTGCACGAATATGGCGGCAATGGCATCCTCGCCAAGGTCATCTCGTTCATGGCGGACGTCATGACCGGCGTGCCGTCGATCGTGATGGGCCTGTTCGTCTTCACGATCTGGGTCATCACCTTCGGCTACTCCGGCCTGGCGGGATCGTTCGCGCTCGCCTGCCTGATGCTGCCGGTCGTGATCCGCTCATCGCACGAGATGCTCCGCCTGGTACCGGACAGCCTGCGGCAGGGCAGCTACGCGCTCGGCGCGAGCAAGTCACGCGTCACGCTGACCGTCGTGCTCCCGGCCGCGATCAGCGGGATCGTCAGCGGCGCGCTGCTGGCTATCGCGCGTGCCGCGGGCGAGACCGCGCCGTTGCTCTTCACCATCCTCACGGTGGAGTCGACGAACACGAACGTGTTCAGCGGCGCGAACACCGCGCTGTCCGCCCAGATCTTCGTGAACGCGCAGTCCCCGTACGTCGGCGCGGAACAACGCGCGTGGGGGGCGGCGCTTTCCCTGATAGCGATCGCGTTCATTTTGATGATCGTCGCCCGGATTGTCACGGCCCGCTTCACCCGA
>DASZKN010000207.1:0-3313 GCA_035552855.1 Trebonia sp.
CGACGCCGCGCAGCGCCCGCTTCGCCAGGCCGGCCAGCGTCCCGGCCGGCGGCAGTTCGAGGAGCGCGGTCACTCCGAGGCCGGACATCGTCGCCATGCACATGTCCCAGCGGACCGGCGTGGCCACCTGCGCGACGACGCGCTCGACCCACGCCTGCCCGGACGGGACGACCGCGCCGTCCGCGTTGGACAGCAGCCTGATCGCCGGGTCCTTGACCACGACGCCGGCGGCGGCCGCCGCGAGCGCGCTCACCGCGGGCGCCATGTGGCTGGTGTGGAAGGCGCCGGCGACCGGCAGCGGCCGCAGCCGGGCGCCGGGCGGCGGGTTCTCGGCGAACGCCGCGAGCTGGGGGAGCGTGCCGCCGGCCACGATCTGCCCGGCGCCGTTCACGTTCGCGGGCGTGAGCCCGGCGGCCTCGATGGCGGCGAGCACGGCGGCCTCGTCGCCGCCGAGCACGGCGGTCATCCCGGTCGGCTCGTTGCCGCACGCGGCCGCCATGGCCTCCCCGCGCACCCGGACCAGGCGCATCGCGTCGGCGGGGCTGATCACGCTCGCGATGGCGCCCGCGCCGAGTTCGCCAACGCTGTGCCCCGCGACGGCGTCCGCGACACCAACCGCGACGGCGTTGGGACCGCCGGAAAGCTGCCCGGCCGCCAGCAGCGCCGCCGCGACGAGCAGCGGCTGCGCGACGGCGGTGTCGGTGATCTCCGCGGCGTCCGCGGTCGCGGCGAGCCGGATCAGGTCACGCCCGGCCAGTTCCGACCAGGCGCCGAGTTGCTCGGCGACGCCGGGAAGCTCCAGCCAGGGGGAGAGGAACCCCGGGGTCTGCGCGCCCTGACCGGGGGCGGTAATGATCAGCACACTGTTAACCTTGCCCTGTAGAAGTCCACTAGCCAGGTCACGAACGACACGAATTTTCGCGCACGAACTTTGTAGCAATTCTACAATTATGCTTCACGTCCCCATCACCGCCTAGTCACGCACGGCCGGTCGGCGGGCAGCGAGGCGGCCGAGGATGATCGCGACCCAGAGTGTGAAGCCATCGCGGCCGTCCGACGGCGTGTACGTGGTCAGCTCGGTGACGCGGCGCAGCCGGTAGCGGACCGTGTTCGGGTGCACGAACAGCAGGCGCGCGGTCGCCTCGAGAGACGAGCCCTGCTCCAGGTACGCGGTGAGCGTGTCGAGCAGCGCCGTGCCCCCGGCCAGCAGCGGCTCGTAGACGCCACTGACGAGCATGCGCACCGCCTCGGCGTCGCCGTCGAGCGCCCGTTCCGGCAGCAGCTCGTCCGCGCTCGCCGGGCGGGGCGCGTCCGGCCAGGCGGGCGCGGCGCGCAGCCCGGCCAGCGCCGCCCGGGCGGATACCGACGCCGACCGCAGGTCGCGCACCGCGGGCCCCACGACCACCGGTCCCGGCCCGAACCGCCCGGCGAACTTCTCGGCGGCCGCCATCGGGTCGTCGGTCCCGCCGAGCACCACGATCAGCCTGCTGCCCTGCACCCCGGCGAGCAGGTCGAGGCGGGCGCGCCGGGCGGCGGACCGCAGTTCGTCGAGCACCGGCTCGGCGTCGTCGCCGTCGATCATCCCGGCCAGCACCGAGACGGGGGAGGAGGACCAGTTCAGCGCCGACGCCCACGAGTTCAGCGACTCGGCCGCCTCGCCGCGCACCAGCGAGTCCACCACGAGGGCCTCAAGGCGCGCGTCCCACGCGCCGCGCGCCTCCGCGGTGCGCGCGTAGACCTGCGCGGCGCTGAAGGCCAGCTCACGGGCGTAGACCAGGACGGCCTCGCGCAGCTCGCTTTCGAAACCCGGCGCGGCCAGCGACTCCACCTGGGTCTCGACCGCGTCGATGATCACCCGGACCATCTCGACCGCGCGCTGCAGGCTGACCGCCCGCGCCAGCTCACGCGGGGCGGTGCCGAACACCTCCGCGGCGGCGGGCCTGGTCCGCTCGGGGTGCTTGATCCACTCGACGAAGGCGGCCACGCCCGCCTGGGCGACGAGCCCCAGCCAGGACCGGTTCTCGGCCGACATCTTCCGGTACCACGGGAGCCGCTCGTCCAGCGCCGCGACCGCCGCGGTGCCGAGCGTGCCCATCGACCGCTCGATCCGCGCCACGGTTTCCGCCTGCACGCGGGCGGTCCCCGTCTGCACGCGGGCCTGCCCGGCGGCCTGCCGCTTCGCCTCCATCCCGGCCTTAGAGCGCTTCCGAGACCGGCTGATCGAGCTTGTACCGCGCGATCGCCTGGGCCGGCCGCGACCGGTCGACCGCCCCCGCCCGCGCCAGCTCCGCCAGCGTGGCGACCACGATCGACTCCGCGTCCACGGAGAAGAACCGGCGCGCGGCGGGCCGGGTGTCGGAGAAGCCGAACCCGTCCGTCCCCAGCGACGTGTAGGTCCCCGGCACCCAGCGGGCGATCTGGTCGGGCACCGCCCGGATCCAGTCCGAGACCGCTACGAAGGGTCCGGCCGCCTGCGTCAGCACCGACGTGACGTAGGGCGTCCGCGGCGCGGACTCCGGGTGCAGCATGTTCCACGAGTCGCAGGCGAGCGCGTCTCGCCGCAGCTCGGTCCAGGAAGTGGCCGACCAGACCGCGGCCGACACGTCCCAGTCCGAGGCGAGCAGTTGCCGGGCACGCAGCGCCCACGGGAGCGCCACGCCGGACGCGAGAAGCTGGGCGGGTACGACGGGCGCCCCGGCGCGTTCAGGAGACGGGGCAGGAGCAGCGGCATACTGGTACAGGCCCCGCAGGATCCCCTCGTCCAGGCCGGGCACGGCCGGCGCCGGCGGCTGCGGGTACGGCTCGTTGTAGACGGTCAGGTAGTAGAAGATGTTCTCCCCGTCCGGATGCGACGGCGACGAGTCGTACATCCGCCGCAGCGCGTCCCGCATGATCACCGCGACCTCGTACGCCCAGGCCGGGTCGTAGGACACGCACGCCTCGGACACCGACGCCAGCAACGGAGAGTGCCCGTCGTTGTGCTGCAGCCCCTCGCCGGTCAGCGTCGTGCGGCCCGCGGTCGCGCCGAGCAGGAAGCCGCGGCCGAGCTGGTCGCCGAGCGCCCACATCTGGTCGCCGGTCCGCTGCCAGCCGAACATCGAGTAGAACACGTACACCGGGATCATGTGCGTCCCGTGCGTGGCGTACGAGCTGCCCGCCGCGGCGACCGAGCCCATGGCGCCGGCCTCGGAGATGCCCTCGTGCAGCATCTGCCCGCGCTCCGACTCCTTGTAGGCCAGCATGAGGTTGCGGGCGACACCCTCGTAGGACTGGCCGAACGGCGAGTAGATCTTCGCCGTGGGGAACAGCGAGT
>DASZKN010000208.1:0-10854 GCA_035552855.1 Trebonia sp.
CGTGCTGCTGTTCATCGACAACATCTTCCGGTTCACCCAGGCCGGCTCCGAGGTGTCCACGCTGCTCGGCCGCATGCCGTCCGCCGTGGGTTACCAGCCGACCCTGGCCGACGAGATGGGCCAGCTCCAGGAGCGGATCACGTCGACCCGTGGCCACTCGATCACCTCGATGCAGGCGATCTACGTCCCCGCCGACGACATCACCGACCCGGCCCCGCACACGGTGTTCGCACACCTCGACGCCACTACCACGCTGTCCCGGGAGATCACCCAGAAGGGCATCTACCCGGCGGTGGACCCGCTGGACTCGACCTCCCGGATCCTCGACCCGCGGTACATCGGCCAGGAGCACTACGACGTGGCCCGCACCGTGCAGCAGATCCTGCAGCGGTACCGGGAGCTGCAGGACATCATCGCGATCCTGGGTATCGACGAGCTTTCCCAGGACGACCAGATCACCGTGCAGCGCGCGCGGCGCATCGAGCGGTTCCTGTCGCACCCGATGTACGTCGCCGAGCAGTTCACCGGCCAGCCTGGCGAGTTCGTCGCGCTGGAGGACACGATCTCCTCGTTCAAGGCGATCGCCGAGGGCAAGTACGACCACGTTCCTGAGCAGGCGTTCTACATGGTCGGCGGCATCGAGGACGTGGAGAAGAAGGCCAAGGAGCTGGAGCGCTCGTGACCCTGCGCGTCGAGGTGCTGATGCCGGACCGGACCCTGTGGTCCGGCGAGGCCGGCTTGGTGATCGCGAAGACGCTCGACGGTGACATCGGCGTCCAGGCCGGGCACTCTCCGGTGTTCGGCATCCTGTCGCCGGGCAGCCTGGTCCGCGTACGTGAGGTCCCCGGGGAGGAGAACCCCGGGGACGTCGCGCGGATCGCCGTCCGCGACGGCTTCCTGTCGGTGACGGACAACCGCCTGTCGGTGCTCGCCTCGGGCGGCGAGCTGTCCGGCGACGTAGACGTCGCGACGGCGCGCGCCGACCTTGAGTCGGCGACCGACGCGGCGGGCTCGTCCGTCGCCGCCGAGGAGTCTCCCGAGGTCAAGTACGCGCGCGCCCGGCTGCGGGCCGCGGGCGAACAGGCCTGACGCGGGTTTCGCGGCGAAGCGGCGGTGGGCGGGGCACTGACGGACGCGGTATGGCTTTTCGCCGCCTTCCTCGTGCTTGTCGTGCTCGCCGCCGCCGCCCTGGCCACCCGCCGCTTCCTGCTGGAACGCGGCGGGGGCACCGTCGACTGCGGGCTGCGCCGCCCCGCGGGCACCGGAGCCTGGCGGCTCGGGGTGGTCTCCTACCACCAGGACGAACTGCACTGGTTCGGCGCGCTCGGGGTGCTGCTCCGGCCGGAGCAGGTCTTCCCCCGGCGATCGCTCACGGTCGTATCCCGGCGCCCGTCGTCGCCCTCCGAGGCGACCGCGCTCGGGCCGGACCGGATCGTGATCGAGATCCGGTCCGGCGCCTCTGAGCACGTCGAACTGGCGATGACCGACCAGGCGCTCACCGGGTTCCTCGCCTGGCTGGAGGCCTCTCCGCCAGGCTCTCATCTAGAAGAAATCGCCTGAACGGTCCCTGGTGTCTCTCCCCGGTTAGCCGCTTCGGGTCCTTATCCCAGCGTTAACGGTCGCCGCCAGGGCGCCAGAGAACGTCGCCATGGCCGGCGTTCGCGACGCGGGCGAGGATGAACAGCAGATCCGACAGCCGGTTGAGGTACTTCGCCGGGTAGCCGCTCACGGCGTCACCGTGCTCGCGGACCGCGGCCCAGGCGCTGCGCTCGGCCCTACGGGTGACCGCGCGGGCGGTGTGCAGGAGGGCGGCGCCCGGCGTCCCGCCGGGCAGCACGAAACTGCGGAGCGTGGGCAGGTCCGCGTTGTACTTGTCGCAGGCCGCCTCCAGGCCGGCGATGTAGGTCTCGTCGATGCGGATCGGCGGGTATTTCGGCGGCTCGGGGCCGACCGGATGGGCGAGGTCCGCGCCGACGTCGAACAGTTCGTTCTGGACGCGGCTCAGGAGCGCGGCCATGTCCGCCGCTAGCTGCCCGAACGACACCGCCGCCCCGATCGCGCAGTTCGCCTCGTCGGTATCGGCGTAGGCGACGAGCCGGCTGTCGCTCTTGCTGACCCGGGTCCCGTCGGAGAGGGCGGTGGTGCCGTCGTCCCCGGTGCGCGTGTAGATGCGGGAAAGCACGACCGGGTTGTCGCGTCGTTCGTTGGCCATGCGCACACACTAAACCCCGCAGCGGCAATCGCCGGGCCCGAGGGAAAGTGGTCTAACCATTATATAACTGAGCGTAGCGGAGTAAGTATTGGTCGACCTTCTGACCTTGAGGTATTCACTTTTGCGCAGTCATGTGGCATCGTAGTCACTACACAAAGTGACGACCTTGGAAGGCTCCGGGGTCCGGCGGTTCTCGGGGGCCCGCCGGACCCCGGTTTTTTGTCCCGCTTGCCTTGGCTGGCGATCCGTTATCAACGGAGCGCCGCGATGGGGTTACTAACGAGTATCTTGCTCGATAAGGTGACCGCGTGGACCGTGACGCAGTGGACCGTGACGCATACGACTACGTGATCGTCGGCGGTGGCAGCGCGGGTTGCGTGCTCGCCGCCAGGCTTTCCGAGAACCCCGCCAGCCGGGTGCTCCTGCTCGAGGCGGGCCCCGCGCCGGAGGCGCTGGAGATTCACGTCCCGGCCGCCCTCAGCCGCCTATGGCGGAGCGAGTACGACTGGAACTACGTCACGGTCCCGCAGGAACGGGCCGCCGACCGGCCGATCTACTGGCCGCGCGGCCGCGTGCTCGGCGGTTCGTCCGCGATCAACGCGATGATCTATATCCGCGGCAACCGCCTGGACTATGACCGGTGGCGCGACGAATTCGGCTGCGCGGGCTGGGGATATCGCGAACTGCTCCCGTACTTCCTGCGCGCCGAGGACAACTCGCGCGGGGCCGGCCCGTATCACGGTCAGGGCGGCCCGCTGTCCGTCCAGGACCTGCGGTACAAGTCCGAACACGGACGGAACTTCATCGCGGCCGCGACGAGACGCGGCGCGGTGGAGAACGACGACTTCAACGGAGCCGCACAGGACGGCGTCGGCTTCTACCAGGTGACCCAGCGGAACGGCCAGCGGTGCACGGTCGCGGACGCGTATCTCGGCCAGCCGCCGCGGAACCTCACGATCCGCACCGGCGCCCTCGTGACCGGCATCGTCGCCGAGGGCGGGCGCGCCGCGGGCGTGACGTTCCGCCTGGGCGGGGAGGAACGCGTGGCGCGGGCCGAGGCGGAGGTGATCCTCGCCGCGGGCGCGATCGGCAGCCCTCAGCTGCTCATGCTGTCCGGCATCGGCCCGGCTGACGACCTGCGTGAGGTCGGCATCTACGTCATCATCGACAACCCCGCCGTCGGCGGCAATCTCATCGACCACCCCGCGGTGCCGGTGATGTGGTCCACGCCGCGGGCGCGGGGCCTGTGGGAGAACAGCGGGAACGGGGGGCTCGCCCGCTGGTTCCTCACTCACCGCGGCCCGCTCACCTCCAACGTCGCCGAGGCCGGCGGCTTCACCCGGTCAAGTCCTGACCTGCCCGCCCCTGATCTGCAATGGCATGTGCTGCCCGTCGGGTTCAAGGGGCAAGGTCTCACCGACCCGGCCGCACGGGCGATGACCGTGCTGGTCACGCTCGTGGACGTGGCGAGCAGGGGCCGGATCCGGCTGGCGTCCCGCGACCCGCGGCACAAGCCGCTGATCGACCCGGGTTACCTGTCCGACGTGCGGGACCTCGGCGCGCTCGCCAGCGGGGTGCGGACCGCGCGTGACTACGGCACGGCGGCGCCGCTGGCGAAGATGAGCGCCGGGGAACTCGCGCCCGGCGATGACGTGCGCACCGAGCAAGAACTCAGGGACTACATCCGGTCGTCGGTCAGCACGCTGTACCACCCGGTGGGGACGTGCGCCATGGGCGGCGACGAGCCGGCCGCGCGGGGCCGCCTGGCCGGCGTCGTCGACACCCGGCTGAAGGTGCGCGGCATCGACGGGCTGCGGGTGGTGGACGCGTCGGTCATGCCGACGGTGCCGCGCGGCAACACGAACGCTCCCGTGATCGCGCTCGCCGAACGGGCCGCCGACCTGATCATGGGGCGCGCGCCGCTGGCGCCGCTGGACCCGGCGGAGTCCGCCACCCGGCCGCTAACGCCGGCGTAGCCGCTTAGCGCCGGCCGGACGGCTTGTAGAGCTTGCCGTGCAGCACGGTGGCGAGCTTCACGATCCGGTCCATGTCACGCTCGCCGCGCGTGAACGTGGTCGTACGGACGAGCGGCTTCATCCGCTGCCGGGTTATCGCCTTCGCCCGGGAGAACTCACGCAGCCCGTCCGCGCCGTGAATCCGGCCGAACCCCGACTCGCCCGAGCCGCCGAACGGCAGCGCCGGCACCGCCGCGAACGCGATCACCGAGTTGACCGACGTCATCCCGGCGCGCAATGCGCGCGCCGCGGCCAGCCCGGCCCGCCGCCCGCGGGTGAACACGGCCGAGCCCAGCGCATACGCCGACTCGTTGGCCAGCCGGACGCCCTCGGCCAGCGACGCGACCGGCGTGACCGTCACCACCGGCCCGAACGTTTCCTCCGTGGTCGCGGGCGCGTCCTCCGGCACGCCCGTGAGCACGACCGGCTTGATGTACGGCGCCTGGACGGAGTCAAGCCCGCCGCATACCGGCTGGCCGCCGCGCTCCACGGCGTCCCGGAGGTGCCGGTTCACGACGTCGACCTGCGCGGGCAGCGTCATGGGGCCGTAGGAGGCGCCATCGTCGTCACCGGGCCGGAGCTGGCCGATCTTCTTGTTCAGCCGCTCGACGAAAGAGTGGTAGACGGAGTCGACCACGTAGACGCGCTCGACGCCCACGCAGGTCTGCCCGGCGTTCGACATCGCGCCCCAGGCGGCGGCGTCGGCGGCCGCGTCCAGGTCGGCGTCGGCGGCCACGATCAGCGCGTCCTTGCCGCCGCACTCGGCGAGCACGGGCGTGAGGTTGGCGGCGGCCGCGGCCATCACCTTGCGCGCGGTCCCCGGCGAGCCGGTGAACGCGATCTTGTCCACCTTGGCCGCGGCGAGTGCCGCGCCGGTCGCGCCCAGGCCGCTGACGAGCTGGAGCACCGGCTGCTGCTCGCCGAACACCTCGGCCAGCACCTCGCTGAACGAATCCACGAGCCACGCGCCGGTGCCGGTCGTCAGCTCGCTCGGCTTGAACACGACGGCGTTGCCGGCCGCGAGCGCGTACCCGACCGACCCCATCGGCGTGAACACCGGGTAGTTCCACGGCCCGATGACGCCCACGACGCCGAGCGGGTGGTACTCGACGGAGGCCGCCTGGTTGATCATGGCGAGCCCGCTGGGCACCCGCCTGGGCTTGAGCACCGAATGCGCGTGCTTCGCCGCCCAGTCCAGGTGGAAGATCGTGTTGACGATCTCCAGCGTGGCATCGCTGGCGGGCTTGCCGGTCTCGTCGTGCACGACGCTCGCCAGCCGCATCATGTACCGGGTCAGGTGTGACTTCCAGGCGAGCAGCCGCAGCCGGCGGTCCTGCCACGACAGGCCGCCCCACCAGCCGGCCGCCGCGCGGGCGCGTTCGACGGCGGCCGTGACCTCGCGTTCCCCGAAGACAGGGTAGGTTGCGAGTACCTCGCCGGTCGCCGGGCTCCGTACCTGGAACGTCTCGCCCGCCGTGCCCCAGGCGGGGACTGGCGGGGCTATCGCGTGACCTGCCATGCCGACAGTAAACCACCGAGTACGGGTCAACTGAAGGGGCTGTTACCGACGAGTAGGAAGTTCGCCCCGCCGCCCCGCCCGTACACGGTCCTGAGCTGCGCCGTCTCGGCCGACGGCTGCCTGGACGACGCGTCGGATTCCCGGCTGATCCTGTCCGGGCCCGACGATCTGGACGAGGTCGACGCCCTGCGGGCCGGGTGTGACGCGATCCTCGTCGGCGCCGGCACGATCCGCGCCGACGATCCGCGCCTGCTGGTCCGCTCGCCCGCGCGCGTGGCGGCGCGCCAGGCGCGCGGCGCGCCCCCGCATCCGCGCCGGGTGACGCTCACGTCCGCCGGCGCGCTCGACCCGGCCGCCCGGTTCTTCGCCGGGCCGGGCACGCCGCTCGTCTACTGTGGCTCCGCCGCGGTCCCGGCGGTCCGCGCCCGGCTAGGGACGGCGGCCGAGGTCACCGGGGCTGGTGACCCGCCGTCGCTGGCCGCGGTCCTCGCCAGCCTTCGCACTGAACGCGCCCTGGCGGCTGTCCTCATCGAAGGTGGCTCGCACGTCCTGCGGGACGCCCTGGTCCTTGACCTCGCCGACGAGCTCAGGCTGGCCGTGGCCCCGTTCTTCGTCGGCTCGCCGTACGCGCCCCGGTTCGGGCTGCCCGGTGCGTACCCGCAGGGGCCGGGCCGCCCGATGCGGCTGGCCGCGGTCCGCGCGGCCGGTTCGGTCGCGGTCCTCCACTACCGGATCGGCGACAGGGAACGCCCGGCGGTCCTGCCGCCGCTCAGCCCTGGCTAGGGCATTCGGCCGCGTGGCCGGAAATCCGCTCGATCACCGTGTCCAGCGCTGCTTCGAGGGCGTCGGTGCTGCGCTGGGCCTGGCCGAGGAGAAGGCCGCCTTGCACGGCGGCCAGCAATGCGAGGGCGAGCCGGTCCGGGTCGGCGCCGGGCCGCAGGGTGCCGTTGTCGACCATGGCGGCCAGGCCGGCCCGGAGCGCGCCTGACCAGGCGGCGAAGCTGCTGGCGAGCGCGGCGCGGGCCCACGGCTGGTCGTCGGACAGTTCGCTGGACAGGCTGCCCAGCGGGCAGCCGCCGGCCCCGTTGCCCGGCCGGGCCGCGTCGACCACCACGTCGCGCCACGCCCTGAGGGCCGCGAGGCTGTCGAGCCTGGCCAGCGCCGGTGCCTGGTAGGACAGGATCGCGTCGGACTGGAACGCGATGACTGCCCGGGTGAGGTCGTCTTTGTCGGCGAAGTAGTGGTAGATCTGCGACGAGCTGACGCCGGCGGCGTCGCGGACGGCCGGGGTGCTGGTGCCGGCCACGCCGTGGCGGTACATGAGATCCGCCGCGGCCGCGACGATCCGGTCGCGCGTCGCCCGGCCCTTCCTGGTGCTCGGCGCGTCCGGCCGCGCCACGTGTGACGACATTCGCTCACCCACCCAGATCTCCCGTCTACTCGCAATGGATTTGACAATCCAATCTTACCGGGTCTAGTTTGGATAGATCAATCCAATACTTAATCCCGGAGGAGACACGATGATCTTGGTTACCGGCGCGACCGGCAACGTCGGAGCAGAAGCCATCCGGCTGCTCGGCGCGCGCCGCGACCCGGCGCGGGCGCTGGTCCGCGACCCGGCGCGGCTTCCGCGCGCCGCCGCCGGCAGCGATATCGAGATCGTTTCCGGCGATTTCGATCGTCCGGACACGCTCGACGCGGCCATGCGCGGCGTCGGCACCGTCCTGCTCGTCAGCCCGGCCGTGCCGGCGCAGGAGATCGCCGTGATTGACAGCGCGGTCCGCCAGGGTGTCCGCCACATCGTCAAGATCACCAGCAAGGCGTCGGCCGATTCCCCGGTCGACCGGCGGCGCGGCCAGGCGCGGATCGAGGCGCACCTGGAAACCACCGGTCTTGCCCGCACGCTCCTCCGGGCGAACGCCTATATGCAAAACCTGCTCGCGCTGGCTCCGATGATCAAGCAGACGAAGGGTTTCCTGATGTCGGCGGGGCACGGGCAGGTCGGCATGATCGACGCGCGCGACGTGGCGGCGACCGCCGTGGCGGTGGCCACCGCACCGGGTGAACACGCTGGCCGGACCTACTGGCTGACCGGGCCCGAATTGGTCACCTACACCGACGTCGCCAGGGTACTGTCCGCCGCGCTAGGCCACGCGGTCGAATACCGCCAGCTCAGTCCGGCCGAGCACCAGGCGGCGATGATCCGGGCAGGCGTCCCGGCGGCCGTCGCGACGTCTAACGCCCAGGCGTTCGGGCTGATCGCCGAGGGTGACGCGGCGTGGCTCTCCGACGACGTGAAATCGATCACCGGCACCGCGCCCCGCGCCCTCCGCGCCTTCATCGCCGACCACATCGCGGCCTTCACAGGCCCTGACCAGCCGGCTCACTAGTGACGTCGTCGCGGACCGCCTCGATGTCGATGGTCACCCGCAGCACCCAGCCGACCAGCACGACCCCGGACGGCAGGGACTGATTCCATTTGATGGCGAAGTCGCGCCTGTGCAACTCGGTGGTGGCGCGGAACGCGGCGCGCTGGCCGCCCCACGGGTCGGCCGTGGTGCCGAGGTAGCCGAGGTCGAGCTGGACGGGCCTGGTCGTGCCGCGCAGCGTCAGTTCGCCGTCCACCGTCCACTGGTCGCCGCCGCGCGGGGTGACTCCCGAGCCCGCGTACTCGATCAGCGGATGGGTCGCGACGTCGAGGAAGTCGGGCGAGCGGATGTGGTCATCGCGCATCTTGTTGCCGGTGTCGACGCTGTCCGCCCGCAGCCACGCGTTGACCGTGGACCGCTCGACGGGCTCGGTGACCGCTATCGTGCCGGACACCTCGGTGCTGAAACCGCTGATGCTGGCCATGCCCATGTGCCGCGCGACGATCGTGACCGACGAGTTCGCGGGATCGATCGTCCAGCAGCCGGGCGGCGGGAGCGACACTCCGCCGGCGCGCCGCAGGGTGACCGCGCCGAGCGTGGCCGCGCCGCCCGCGGGCACGACCACCGTCCGCGCATCGGGCTGGTAGCCGGCTGCCATGACGATCGCCGTGTAAGTCCCGGGGGAGAGCGGCCCGGCGGCCACCAGGCCGTCGTCGTCACCCTCGGCCCGCGCGGCCTGCTGCCCGGCCAGGTCGGTGACCGTGAGGACCGGGTTGCGCACCGCCCAGCCGTCCGCGCCCTGAACCCGTGCCGTGACGCCTGTGACGCCGTTCAACGTGTTCACGCCTCCGGGTAACCCAGCTGGACGTCGTGGGAGTGCACCGTGCCGCCGCTGATTCGCAGCCTGCTCGCGGCGGGCGGGTACCCGGTCGCGATGATCGTGTACTCGCCTTCCGGCAGGTTCTGGAACAAGTACATGCCGTCCTGCCCGGTGGTGGTCACGGCGCTGACGTTGCCGCTGGCGTCGAGCAGTGTGACCCGTGCCGCGGGCACGATCGCGCCCGCGGCGTTGCGCGCGGTGCCCTCGACCCGGGCGCCCGGACGCAACTCCGCGTCGAGGGTGGTCTCCTGTCCGTCGGTGACCACCGCCGACTGCGCCGTCGGCTGGAAGGCCGTCGCGCTGAGCGCCACCGTGTAGTGCCCGGACATCAGGTTCTCGATGGCGTACTGGCCGCCCGCGTTGGTCGTCGTCACGGCGACGACCTCGCCGTGGGTGTCGGCCACCGTGACCGTCACGTCCGGCAGCGGCTGCTTCGTCCCTGACCCGCGGACGACCCCGGCGAGCCGGGCCGCGCCGTCCAGCAGCACGTCGAACTCGACCGGCTGGCTGCCCAGGCGCACGGACGACGCGTGCGGCTGGTGGGCGCCCGCCATCGCGATCAGCGTGTAGTTGCCTTGCTCGGCGACGGGGATCCGGTATCCGCCGTCGGGCCCGGTGCGATGCCGGCCGACCTGACGGCCGCTGAGATCGATCAGCGTCACGGTCGCGTCGGCCAGCGGCGCGCCGCCTGCCTGCCGGACGTAGCCGTAGACGGGCGGGCCGTCCGGCGGGCGGCCCGGGTCGGCGGTCGCCAGCGACAGCAACGGGGCGGTCACCGCGGGCGCGGTCGCGAGCACGGTCGCCACGCCGCCGGCGGTGACGCCGGCTCCCACGCCGGCGAGCGCGAGGGTTCGCTCCGCTGGTACGGGCTCGGGAAGCGCCGCCGCCCGTGCGGCCGCTTGCTCACGGACCGGCGTCGTCTCCGGGTCCGGGACCGCGTCTTCGAGCGTGGTCCGCAGCACCGTCTCCTTAAGGAAGAACGACAGCACGAACCCGGCCGCGAGCACCGGTACCAGGTACAGGAAGATCGGTGGGAGCGCGTAGGAGTATGCGGTGACCAGGGCATGCTTGACGTTCGGGGCCAGCGCGTCGAGTTGCCTGGGTGTCAGCGCCTGCACGTTCGGCAGCGCCGCGCCGGCCCGCGGCGGCAGCAGCTGGGAAATCTTTGAGGTCAGCCGGGTGGCGAACACCGCGCCGACGATCCCGCTGCCGGCCGTGCCGCCGATCTGCCGGAAGTAGTTGTTGGCGGCGGTGGCCGAGCCGAGGTCGCGCGCGGTGGCGGCGTTCTGGACCACGAGCACGAGGATCTGCATGACGAGGCCGATGCCGAAACCGAGCACGGCCATGTAGTAGCCGTTCTCCAGCCGGGTGGAGGAGACGCTCATCCGCGACAGCAGCCCCATGCCGGCGGTCGCGATCGCCATGCCGACGATCGGGAAGATCTTGTACCGGCCGGTGGCGCTGACGATGCGGCCCGACGCGATCGAGGCCACCAGCAGGCCGCCGACGAACGGCAGCATCAGCAGGCCGGACGCCGTGGCGCTCACGTGGTCGACCATCTGGAGGAAGAAGCCGATGTAGGTGACCGCGCCGAAGAGCGCGACCCCCACCACGAGCCCGATCAGGCCGGCGACGTTGAACACGCTGCCGCGGAACAGGCGGAGCGGGATGATCGGCTCGGCCGCGTGCTTCTCGGTGAAGACGAACGCGACGGATGCCGCGACGAATCCGGCGCCCACGCCGATGGTCACCGGCGAGGTCCATGAGTACGTGGTGCCGCCCCAGACGCTGAACAGGACGACGCAGACGGACGCGGCGGCGAGCAGCAGCATGCCCGGGTAGTCGAGGGTGTGCCTGGC
>DASZKN010000209.1:0-11792 GCA_035552855.1 Trebonia sp.
GGCCGAGGGCGGAGTACTCCGCGCCCGCGGTGATGGCACGAGGCCGGTTCGGATCCAGCTGCGCCAGCGCGCGAGCCTCGGCGGCGGCCGCCTCGAGTTCCCTGATCAGCCTTGGGTCCGGGATCTTGCCGCTGCGGATGCGCAGCTCGTCCCTGATCGTCCTGGCCCAGAACACCACGGCGAAGACGGCGAACAGCGGCCATTCGAACGTGTAGGCCCAGCTGAGCCCGTTGCCGCCCATGGCCCGGCGAAACTGCCAGTCGCCCAGCCACAGCATGCCCCAGAAGGAGACGACCATCAGGGCATGCCACGCCAGCCACCGCGGCTGGTACAGAAACCGCCAGTACCGGCCCGCCGGAGCGGTGCCGGCGGTGCCCGTGGCGGCGGCGGGGGTCTCCATACCTACGAGGGTAGCGCGCGGCCTTACCTGATAGTCGTCCCCGGCCCGGGATACGCCCCCCGGATATGCCAAGGTGATGTCATGCGCAAGTACGTCATCATGGGTGTGCAGGGCAGCGGCAAGGGCACCCAGAGCGAGATCCTCGCCGCGGACCTGGATCTCGTGCACATCAGCGTTGGCGGCATCTTCCGGTGGAACGTGGCGAATCACACCAAGCTGGGGTCGCGGGTCCGGCAGGTCATGGCGACCGGCGAGCTTGTCAGTGACGACGTCGTCGAATCGGTGATCCGCGCCCGGCTGGCCGAACACGACTGGAATTTCGGCTTCATCCTCGACGGATTCCCGCGCAGCCTGGGCCAGGCGGAATTCTTCCTGGCGAATTACGATATCGACGCGGTGATCCAGCTCGACATGCCCGACAGCGAGGTGCGGCGGCGCGTTGCCGCGCGCAGCGGCCGCGGCGTGTGCGCGAAGTGCGGCATGGATTACAACGCGCTCGGGGACAGCCCCGCCGCGCCGGGCACGTGCGACGCCTGCGGCGGCGAGGTCAAACCGCGCGACGACGACACCGAGGAGGCGCTGCGGGTGCGGCTGCGGGAGTACCACGGCAGCACCGAGCCGGTGCTCGACCTGTTCCGCCGGAAGGAGTCCGTGGTCACGATCGACGCTCGCCCGCCGGTCGAAAAGGTGCAGCAGGAGATAAGGTCGCGACTGGGCCTGCCCGAGTACAAAGGAGGCGCCGCCCAGTGAACGCGGACATCGTCATCTTCGGCGGCAGCGCGCACCCCGAGCTCGCCGACGAGATCTGCGCGTACCTGAACGTGCCGCGCAGCCCGGTGCGCACGACCAGGTTCGCCAACGACTGCCTCGGCGTGCAGTTGCAGGCGAACTGCCGGGAGCGTGACGTCTACATCATCCAGCCGCTCGTGCCGCCGGTGCAGGAGAACCTGGTCGAGCTGCTGCTGATGGCGGACGCGGCCCGCGGCGCGTCGGCGGCCCGGGTCACGGCGGTGATGTCGCACTACGCGTACGCCCGGTCGGACAAGAAGGACGCGCCCCGCATCTCGATCGGCGGCCGGCTCGTCGCGGACCTGCTGGTGACCGCCGGGGTGCGGCGCGTGCTGACGCTCACGCTGCACTCGCCCGAGGTGCACGGCTTCTTCTCGGTCCCGGTGGACCATCTGCACGCGCTGCGCGAACTCACGGCCCACTTCCGCCGGCGCGACCTGTCGCGGGCGGTTGTGCTGTCGCCCGACCTGGGCTACGCCAAGAGCGCGTCGCACTTCGCGAAGCGGCTCGGGGTGCCGGTCGCCGCGGGGGCGAAGGAGCGGTTCAGCGACGAGAGGGTGTCGATCACGTCGATCATCGGCGACGTGGCGGACCGGGACGTGATCGTGCTTGACGACGAGATCGCGCGGGGCACGACCGTGATGGAACTGCTGTCGGTGCTGCGCGCGCACGAGCCGCGGTCGGTGAGCATCGCGTGCACGCACGGCCTGTTCGCGGGGGGCGCGCTTGAGAAGCTCGCCGCCGCCGAGGACGTGACCGAGATCGTCTGCACGAACTCGGTGCCGTTGCCGCTCACGCACCCGAAGCTCACCGTGCTGTCGGTGGCCCCGGCGCTCGCCGAGGCCATCCAGCGCACCCACGACGGGCAGTCGGTCAGCGTCCTGTTCGAGAACTTAACGAAAAACCATTTTCCTTAACGGTCCATGGTGGCTGCCCGCCGCCCGTCTTTTTCGCCGCTACCTCACCCGAACCGGTTCGGCCCCGGCCCGCCCTCATCCTCTTCTTCCCCGGCGCGGCTAGGCTGGCCACGTGACGAGCGATGATCTCTGGCACCGGCCGCTGACCCATGTCCGCGGCGGCGAGCTGAGCGGTGACACCGGCCAGACCTCGGGGATGACGAGGCGCGAGGCGATCTCGGGGAAGAGCGCCGGCTCGGAGAAGCTGTGGATGGGCGAGACGCACGTCGCGGCCGGCGCGAAGTCTGGCGACCACCACCACGGCGAGGCCGAGACCGCGATCTACGTGGTGTCGGGCACGCCGGCTTTCGTGTTCGCGCAGGGGGAGGCGGAGGTTCGCATCGAGGCCAAGCCGGGCGACTACATCTTCGTGCCGCCGTACGTCCCGCACCGCGAGGAGAACCCGGGCACGGAGGAGGCGGTCGTGGTGATCGCGCGCAGCAGCCAGGAGGCGATCGTGGTCAACCTCGGCAGCCTCTGGCCCGCCCACCCTTAACGCTTCCCCGCCGCCGCGCTCACTCCGTCGCGGTCGTGATGGTCCAGGCGGCGACCAGGGCCTCCTCGTCCCAGGCGTCGTAGCGGCCGCTGCGGCCGCCGTGGCCCGCCTCCATCTCGGTCTTCAGCAGGAACGGGCCGCCCTTGGCGGTCGCGCGCAGCCGCGCCGTCCACTTCGCGGGCTCGTGGTAGAGCACGCGGGTGTCGTTCAGGCTGGTGAGCGCGAAGATCGCCGGATACTCGGCGCCGGTCACGTTCTCGTACGGCGTGTACGACTTCATGTACGCGTAGACCTCGGGATCGTGCAGCGGGTCGCCCCACTCTTCCCACTCGGTAACGGTCAGCGGGAGCGACGGGTCGAGGATCGAGTTCAGCGCGTCCACGAAGGGGACCTGCGCCACGATGCCCTTGAACTGCCCGGGCGCGAGGTTCGCCACCGCGCCCATCAGCAGGCCGCCCGCCGAGCCGCCGCGGGCGATCAGTCGCCCGGTGCTCGTCCAGCTTTCCGCGACTAGGTGCGCCGCGCACGCGACGAAGTCCGTGAACGTGTTCTTCTTCTCCAGCATCTTGCCGTGGTCATACCACGACCGGCCCATCTCGCCGCCGCCGCGCACATGCGCGATCGCGTAGACGAAGCCGCGGTCGAGCAGCGAGAGCCGGGGGATGGAGAAGTTCGGGTCGAGCGAGTGCTCGTAGCTGCCGTACCCGTAGAGCAGGCAGGGCGCCGACCCGTCGCGCGGCGTGCCCTTCTTGCGCACCAGCGAGACCGGGACCCGCGTCCCGTCCGGCGCCGTCGCCCACTCACGGAACTGCTCATAGCCCGCCGGGTCGTACTCCGTCCCGTCCGGCGCGGGCAGCACCGGCTGCCGCTTGAGCAGCGTGAGCTCGCCGCTCGCCAGGTCGCAGTCGTACACCGAACCGGGCGTGACCATCGAGTTGTAGCCGAGCCGGTACGTGCCCGTCGCGAACTCAGGGTTCGAGCCCGGGCCGACCGTGTAGACCGGCTCGGGGAACGTGAGCTCCCTGGCCGCGGCGACGTCGCCGCTCGCGGGCAGCACGCGCAGCCCGGTCAGCCCGTCGCGGCGGAAGTAGACGACGATGTAGTCCGCGAACGCGTCCACCGACAGCAGCCGGGTGCCGGGATCGTGCGCGATCAGCGGCGTCCAGACGTGCGCGTCCGGCGCGCCGGGCAGCGGCGCGGCCGAGATCTCGAAGTTCTCCGCGCCGTCGTTGTGCAGGATCAGCAGCCGCTCGAGGGCGTCGTCGACCTCGTACTCCACGCCCTGACGGCGCGGCGCGACCACCGTGAACTCGCCTCCGGGCGCCGCGGCGTCGAGCAGCCACACCTCGCTGGTCAGCTTGCTCGACGTGTGGATCTGTACGTAGCGCTCGCTGCGGGTGAGCCCGAGACCGATCCAGAACCGCTCGTCGGTCTCCTCGAACACGACCGCGTCCTGCCCGGCGGGCGTGCCGACGATGTGCCGGTGCACCCGGTACGGCCGCCACGCGTCGTCGACCGTCACGTAAAAGAGCGCGCTGCCGTCGAGCGACCAGGCGCAGCCGTAGGAGGTGTTCGGGATCTCGTCGGTCAGCACCTGCCCGGACGCGAGATCCTTTACCCGCAGCGTGTACCGCTCGTTGCCGGAGAAGTCGGTCGAGTACGCGAGCAGCCGGTCGTCGGGGCTGACCAGCAGCGTGCCGAGGGAGAAGAACTCCTTGCCCGCCGCCAGCTCGTTGCCGTCGAGCAGGATCTCCTCGCCGTTCAGGGGCGCGCCGTCCGCCGCCAGCGGGGGAGTGACCTCGCCGGGCAGCACGCGGCGGCGGCAGTGAATCGAGTACTGCTGGCCCTCCACGGTGCGCGCGTACCGCCACCAGCTGCCCTTGCGGACGGGGACGGACAGGTCGGTCTCCTGCGTCCGCGCCTTGATCTCGTCGAAGACGGCCTTCCGCAGGCCGGAGAGGTCCCCGGTCATCGCCTCCGTGTAGGCGTTCTCCGCCTCTAGGTAGGCGATCACTTCCGGGTCCTTCGGATTGGCCAGCCACGCGTACTCGTCGATGACGGTGTCGCCATGGTGGGTGCGCTCGCTGGGGACGCGCTTCGCGATCGGCGGCTGCACTGGCTCGGTGCTCATGAGTAGCGAGTCTAGTTGTCCGCGCCGGGCACCGGCCGGCAGTGCGTCGTCAGGGCGTCGGGCCGAGCCTCGGGTTGCCAGGGAAGCCGCCGTTGAAGTGCATCAGCGCCAGCACGCCGGTGGCAATGGTCAGCCACCTCGTCAGCGTGTTGCGCGGCAGCAGCGCGAGCGCCACCCACGCGGTGGACGTGTACCAGGGCAGCGACCAGGGCACCACGATCACCCACGCGAACGTCAGCGCGCACGTGGCGGCGACGACGGTCGGCACGTCCGGTGACAGCCGGTTGTACAGGTACCAGGCCAGGGCCAGCATCAGCGGCGGCCACAGGAACCCGAAGATCGTCGTCACGACCGCCGGCAGGTGCCCGCCGTCGGCGTCCTGGATGATCATCTCGATCAGCCGCCAGACCGACGGGGAGATCACCAGCTTCGACTCGCCCCGCAGCGGCGCCAGCGCGGTGAAGCCCCAGCTGCTGACGGCATACAGCCCGAGCGTCGTGACCGCGGCCACGATCGCCGTGCGGGCCAGGCGGAGCCAGGCCCGGTCGTGGATGAGCGGGATCGCGATCGCCAGCGCCACGAACGCCGCCGTGATCTTGATGCCGCCCGCGATCCCGACGAGCAGGCCGATGACGAGGTCGTGCCATACCGTGGTGCCCCGCCGGGCGAGCACGATGGCCGCGATCGCGACCAGCGACAGGAACGCGTCCAGGTGGCCGGACATCACGAGCTCGACGATCAAGATCGGGTTCGCCGCCCACAGCAGCACGGCGCGGGCCGGATTGGCCGCGGTGCGCATGAGCACGTAGCCGGTCGCCAGGAACGCGGCGCCCGCCATGATCATCAGGACCCAGATCGTGAGCCAGGGGCGGGCGCCGCCGATCAGCGCGGCGAGGAGGTGCGTCCAGGTCGCGACCGGCCCGTACACCGACGGCGCGGCCCGCCATTGCGGGTTGACGATCGCCGTGTACGGGTTGTGCTGCCCGCCCGGCAGCTGGGTCGACAGGAACGTGTAGGGATTGTGGCCGAGCGCGGCGATCCGGCCGTACGCCGCGTAGCTCGCGACGTCCCCCGAGCCCACCGGCGTGATGTTCACGAGGACCGCCACCGTCGCCACCGTGGCCGCGAACGCCTTGCGCGGGCTCGGCGTCCAGCCTCTGCTGTTGGCCCAGAGCATCATCGCCAGGCCCAGGCAGCACAGGACGATCGACACGTACATGATCGCGTCGGCGACGTCGTCGGGCAGGTGCGGCATGCCCAGGTTCCTGGCGACGTCCGTCAGCGGCAGCAGCACAGGCGGGGTGGCGGCGCTGGACTTCGGCGCGGTCGCGCACAGGCCCACGATCGCGACGCCGATGAGGCCAAGCGCGCTCAGCGTCACCGCGGGCAGCGGCCGCGCCAGACGGCTGTGGGAGAGCACCTTGATCAGGCGGCCCATCAGGGCCTCGACCCGGCCGCCCGGGATCGGCGGCTCGGCGAGCTTGGATGAAGACGAGGGCGGCGCCGTAACGGTAGGGGCGCCATCGCCGTTGTCACGCGGCGGCGGATCCACCAAAACGGCCACTAACTAATTCCTCGCTATCACGGGACAGACGTTAACTAAGCACGATGTCACGGATCGCCAGACCCACAGCCGACCTCACCGCGATCATATCCCGGTCGCCAGCGGGGACAGGCAGCGCAGCACCGCGGCAGCCGCTACCCCTCGCCAACGCACATAACCACATCCCAGTTTCCGCCGGGGCCAGGCGCCGCCGTTTCGCGATCGATCCGTAACCCGCGTGTGACTACTCTCACTGCCGCCACGCAAGCCACCAGGAACGGCACGGCACAATGGGAACATGACACGCGAAGCGCGGTTCGCCGCCATCATGGCGGCGGCGACCCGCAGGCTCCCGTTCGGCCTCGCGGGCGTGGTCGCGCCCAACGTCCTCGGCTATCTCCTCATCAACCTGTGCACGTTCTTCATCGACCTCGGCCTGCTCGCGGTCTTCCACGGCTCGCTGAAGCTGCCGCTGCCGGCCGCGGTGACGCTCTCGTACGGCACCGCCGGAATCGTCAGCTATGTCGCCAACCGCGTGCTCAACTTCCAGTCGCACGCCGCCGTGGGCAGGCAGTTCGCGAAATTCGTGGCGGCCGAGGTGAGCAACTACCTCATCTTCGTCCTCGGCCTCACCGACGGGCTGGCCGCCGCCGGGGTCTACTACGAGTTCGCCCGGATCATCGCGGCCTGCTGCGAGGGCGTGTACCTCTACTGCTGGATGCGCTGGTTCGTGTTCCGCGACACGCTCGGCCGCCGCGACGAACAGCCGGCTACGGATCAGCCGGCTACGGGACAGCCGGCAGCGGGACAGCCGGCAGCGGCGGAATCGTCTCGTCAGGAACCTGCCGGGATGCCGGAACCGTGACCGCGGGCCGTGGCGTCCCCGCCGCCGGCAGCCCGGCGTTCAGGTCACGGTGACCCTGCTCGGCGCGCCCGCCGGCACGCCCCAGCGCTGCGGCGTGAATAGCGGGATACCGCTCTATTTGTATCGTGGCGGAGACCGCTAGGCTTGCCGGACGTGGCGGCGACAAGCGAGATTCTGGTAACGGGCGGCTATGTCGTCACGATGGAGGCCGGGGACCTGCCGCGGGCGGACGTGCTCGTCCGCGACGGCCGCATCGCGGACATCGGCCCGGACATCGCGGCGCCGGGCGCCGACGTCATCGACGCGGCCGGCAAGATAGTCGCGCCAGGGTTCGTCGACACCCACTGGCACCTCTGGAACACGCTGCTGCGCGGATTGTCGGACGGGGTGCCCGGGGGAGACGGCAGGGCACGTTCAGGCTATTTCTTTACTTGTGTGAACCTGGGGAAGCGCTTCCTTCCGGCCGACACTTACGAGGGAACGCGGCTGGCGTGCGCGGAGGCCATCGACGCGGGGATCACGACCGTGCACGACTGGGCGCACAACATCCGCGGCCTCGACTGGGCGGAAGCCGGGCTCCGCGCCATCGCCGAGTCCGGGCTGCGCGCGCGCTTCTCCTACGGTTACGAGACCGGGCACGCCAACGACCGGCCCATGGCCCTCGACGACCTCGAGACGGTCGCGTCCAGGTGGGACGCATACCGCGCCGGCGGTCGCGTCCACCTCGGCGTGGCCTGGCGGGGGACCGGCGGCAGCAACCCGGCGATGCGGGTGGCGCCCAAGGTCTACCGGACGGAGATCGAGACGGCGCGCGGCCTCGGGCTGCCGGTCACCGTGCACGCCTGCGGACCGCGGACGGCGGCCGGGCAGGTCGCCACGTACGCGGCGGACGGCCTGCTGGGACCTGACCTGCAGGTCGTGCACCTGAACAGCGCGTCCGACGCCGAACTGGCGCTCGCGGCCGAGCACGGCACGCCGGCGAGCGTGTCGCCGTACACGGAACTGCAGATCGGCTACGGCCAGCCGGTCACCGGCGCGCTGCTCGCGGCGGGCGTGCCGACCGGGCTGTCGGTGGACACGACGATGCTGTCGGGGAACGCGGACGTGTTCGGGATCATGAAGGCGACGCAGGCGTGCGCGAACGCGCTTGCCCACGACGAGTTCGCGCTGTCCGCGCGGGACGTGCTGCGGCTGGCGACGATCTCCGGCGCGCAGACGCTGGGGCTGGGGCCGGTCACCGGGTCGCTGGCGGCCGGCAAGCGCGCCGACCTAATCGTCGTGTCGGTGGACGCGTGGAATCTGGGCGTGCTGACCGACGTGCCGCGCCTGCTGGTGACGGCGGCGCACCCGGGCAATGTCGACACCGTGCTGGTCGACGGCGTGGTGCGCAAGCGCGACGGTGTGCTCACCGGTTACGACGTGGCCGAAGTGGCCGCGTCCGCGCGCGCGGCGCTCGCCGGAGTGCTGGCGCGGAGCTAGGTATCGCCGTACGATCTGGTCTGGCCTCCCGCTCCCGCGGACGAAACCGCCGCCCGCCGCCCCATCGACCAAAACGGAGTGTCATGCCCGCGTGCCCGCGAACGTTGCTCATCGGCTGCGCGGGGGCGCTGATCGCGGGGCTCGCGGCTGGCTGTTCGGCCGCTCCGGGGCTCGCCTACGCGCACGGGGCAAGCCAGCGGAGCATCGCGCCCGCCTCGCATGCCGCGACCGCGAAGGTCCCGTCCGCCGCGCCATCTCCCTCCATAACGCCCCTGCCGCCTGTCCCCGCCCTCGCGATCTCGGGTGTGCCGGCCGGCGTCAAAGCGAAGGAGGGCCGAGAGCGACTCGCTGCGCCCGGGGGAGGCGGCGATGCGGTCGCCGGTGTTCCGCTCAGTCGTGGATAAGACGCACTACCACATGGTGAAGGGGGACGGGCACGCCGCCCACTGGTGGTAACCAAGGTCCTGAACTGGGGCTTCGCCCTAAAACAGCGCCCCTAGCGCCCCTGGCGCCCCGCGTCTCTCTCCCCCCGTCCCGCCTCCGAAGCCGGTTTCCGTGATCATGGGTAGTTCGCGGCGCCCTAATCACGCTGGCGGGAGCTGCCGAGCATGATCTCGTCCCAGGAGGGAACGGACGACCGACGGCCGCGAGCGTTCTTCTTGTCCGGACGTGGCCGCGCGGGCTGGTCCTCGGGCGTAGCAGCGGGCTCGGCAGGTTCTTCTTTCGCCGTCGGCTCGGATTCGACAGCTGTCTCGGCCTTGACGGTGGCCTCGTCCTTAGCGGCTGTCTCAGTCTTCGCGGGCGCCTCGGCCTTCGCAGCGGCCGGTTCCTGCTTCACCGCGGGCTCTGGCTTAGACGAGGCCGATGGCTTGTCCGCGGTCGTCGGCTCGGCGCCCTGTTGCGGAACTGACGCGGCGGGCGCCGCCGGGGTTTCCTGGAGTGCGGCGGGCTCGGGAGTCACGCGGGCGGCGGGTTCGGCCGGCGTGGCGAGCGCCGGGGCCGGGTCGTCGTCGAACTCCGGCACACCGACACCCGGCGCCGGAGTGACAACCCATGGCGCGGTCGTCGCTCGCTCAGCCGCGGGTGGCAGCGGCGCGGGCGCGGCGTGCCGGTCCGGCTCGTAGAACGCGGCCGGTGCCGGCCGGGACGCGGCGGGCGGTGCGGCGACCGGCGGGTCGGCGATACCGGGATGCTCCGGGCGGAAGCGGCCGCCGCCCGAGCCCATCCCGGCTCCCATGCCCGAACTCATCCCCGCGGCCGCCCCCAGGCGCGGCGCGATCGGGGTCACCGTGGCCTCGCCGGGCATGGTGGCGGGCAGTGGCGGAAGTTCCGACTCCGGCAGCGACAGCCGCGCGGCGTTGTCGTCTTCGGGCATGACGTGACGGCGGCGGGGGTCGAAGACCCACTCGGCGATGTGCAGGCGGCCGCCGGCGGAGAACGTGAGCTGGACCTGCCAGCTGCCGTCGCCGCGCTTGCGGGAGTCCCACTGCCCGTCCTCCGGGTCCGCGCCGGAAGCGGATATCCGCTCGGTCACGATGTCCCCAAGGCGCGGGCCCTGACCGGCGGAGTCACCCAGGCGGCGCACCGTCGCCGTCTGTGCCTGCTCCGCGATGTAGCCGCGCTCGGCGAGGACCGGTCCTTCGAACCAGCGC
Source organism: Trebonia sp. (assembly GCA_035552855.1). Lineage (GTDB taxonomy): Bacteria > Actinomycetota > Actinomycetes > Streptosporangiales > Streptosporangiaceae > Trebonia. The sequence continues at coordinate 10,312 of DASZKN010000209.1, forward strand.
ACGCGCTCGAGGGGGATGCCAGCCGCGTCCGCGATCTCTTCCGCCGTCTCACCGGCGCGGATCCGTGCCTGGATCTCCTTGGGTCGCAAGGGACTCTCCACTTCGATCTCGTACTGGGCGAGCCTGGAGGTCTGGCCCAGCGCGACTGCCCTGAGCCGTTCGTCGATCGGCAAGGTGAATCGAGCGCTTCGTCCGGGGACGGCGAGCACGGCGTAGCTGCCATCCTCGCTCACCGCGACGAAGCGCAGTTCCTGCATCGGCGTCCCTTCCCTGCTGCCGGGCTGCACCCGCCGTACTCTAATGCTTATTGCTTTCCGACAAGAGTCTCCCGGTCAAGCGGCCATAAGACCAGTACCCCGCCCGGCATGTCCCGAGTTCATCCTGGCATTTACGGTTTCCGGCCGTGTGCGCGGGTGTCAGTCTCGCGACTGTGAGGAACGTCGCGGTGACTCAGCGTCAGTATCCGGCCCGCCCGTCAGTCCCAGCGAGTCCGCGCCCGCCGTCACTGCTCCATCGGAGCCGGAGTCGGTCCCGGCCGCGTAAGCGGCGTCCACGCTGAGCTTCGACGGCCACCAGTTCCACCGGCCGAGCAGCACCACGGTGCACGGCACGAGCACGGTGCGCACGACGAACGTGTCCATCACGACGCCGACCGCGAGGCCGAAACCGACGTCGCGGATCTGCGACCCGCCGGAACCGCCCGCGCCGACGACGGCGAACACCGCGAACGTGCCGGCGAGGACGAGACCCGCGGAGGTCACAGTGGTCCCGGTGACGCCGACCGCGCGCACGACCGCCTCGCGCAGCGAGTACTTGTGTGCTTCCTCTCTGATGCGGGTCATGACGAGGATGTTGTAATCCTCGCCTAGCGCCAGCAGGAAAATAAACAACAGGAACGGCAAGATGAACGTGATCCCGCCGGAATGTCCGAGCTCGATGAAGATGATCACTGCCAGGCCCAGCGCGGCGAAGTACGACAGCGCGACCGATGCGATCAGGTACAGCGGCGCGATCAGCGACCTCATGACGAGCGCGAGCAGCACGCCGATCACGACGATCGCGATCGGGATCACGTGCGCCAGGTCGCTGTTGGAGATCTGGCCGATGTCGTAGAACGCCGGCGCCTCACCGCCGGCGCCGGACGCGGTGGCGTGCAGCGTCACGCCGACTTTAGACGTCTCGGCGCGCAAGGCGGGCACGGCGTTCATCGCCGTGGTGCTCGACGGGTCGCCCGCCGTCAGGCCGGTCTGGAACTGGATCGTGGTCCCGGCCGGGTCCACGAACTGCGCGGTCGCCCGGTACATCTCGTACGCGCCCTGGGGAACCGCCGCGATCGGGGACTTGGCGGGCAGCGACTTGTAGCCGAGGGCGGCGTGCAACTGCGTGTACTGCGACGGGGTGAACCCGCTGCCGCCGATCGGGTTCAGCGGCCCCGTCACGCCCTTGAACAGCCCGCTCTTCGAAAGCTGGGTGGTCGCGGG
>DASZKN010000210.1:0-3917 GCA_035552855.1 Trebonia sp.
CGGCGTGAACAGCGTCGCGTCGTAGGCGTGCGCGGCGTTCCAGTACGGGTAGTTCAGCATCACGATGTCGCCCGGGTGCAGGTTCTCCTCGCCGACGTACTCGATCCCCCTGGCCAGCGAGTAGTCGTTGGCGCCGAGGAAGAACGTCAGCCCCGGCGCCTCCGCGATGAGGCGCCGGCGCGCGTCGTACATGGAGATGCCGAAGTCGAGCACCTCGTAGATGACCGGATTGAACGCGGTCCTGATCAGGGTCGCCCGCATCTCCTCCGCCGCCGCCACCAGGTAGGAGCGGATCACCTCGACCGTGGCGCCGTCGGGGGTCATGAGGCCTCCCTTGCCGTGAGCAGCAGGTAGCCGTGCGGGTCGACGCGCAGCTGCTGGCTGCTGCTGACGACGGTGGTGGAGGTGCCCTCCTCGATCAGCGCCGGCCCGGCCAGCACGTCGCCGGGCGCCAGCAGCGCCCGGTCGTAGACGGCGAAGCTGCGGGTGGCGCGGGCGCCGAAGTCGAAGGCGTCCCGGCTGGTGCGGCGCGCCCTGGCCAGGTCGCCGTCGCCCGCCTGCGGTGCGGCCAGTTCCGGGCGGGTCGTGCGGCCGATGCCGCGCACGCGGATGTTGAGAATCTGCAGAGGGTTGTTCATCTGGTGCCCGTAGCGTGCCAGGTGCATCTCCTGGAAGGCCGCGCGGATCGCGCCGGGGTCCGGGTTCCCGAGCACGGTGACCGGCAGGGCGTGCTCCTGGCCGACGTAGCGCACCTCGACCTCCCGCTCAAGCAGCGCCCGGGTGGCCGGAACCCCCTGTGCGGCCAGCGAGGCCACCGCGTCCGATTGCAGTTCGGCGAAGCTGGCTGCCAGCGCGGAGGCCTCGATGTCGTCCAGGGCTACCAGGAGCGTCCGGGACACGTCCTCCACGACATCGGCGCTGAGCATCCCCCAGGCCGAGAAGCCGGACGGGGCGAACGGGATGATGACCTCGGCGATCCCCATCTCGGCGGCCAGCAGCGGCGCGATGAGCGGCCCGGCGCCGCCGAACGCCAGCAGCGAGAACACCCGGGGGTCACGGCCGCGCTCGACGGTGATCTGCCGGACGGCGCCGACGGTCTTGGCCACCATGACGTCGAAGACCCCGGCGGCCGCGGCTCCGGCGTCCATGCCGAGCGGCTCGGCGAGGTGCCGCCGCAGGGCCGCGACGGCGTCGTCGGCGCGCAGTTCCATGTCGCCGGACAGGAAGCGCCGCGGGTCGAGGTAGCCGAGGCAGACGGCGGCATCGGTCACGGTGGGCTTCGTTCCGCCGCGCCCGTAGCAGACGGGACCGGGATCGGCTCCCGCGCTTTGCGGCCCCACCTTGAGCAGCCCGCGGTCGAGCCAGGCGATCGACCCGCCGCCCGCCCCGATCGTCCGGATGTCGTAGGTGGGCACCAGCAGCGGGAACCGCTCCAGTGCGGCCTCGTGCGTGGCCGCGGCACTGCCGTCCTCGATCACGCAGGTGTCCAGTGACGTTCCCCCGACATCGAAGGTGAGCAGGTCGTCGCGGTGCAGCGCCTCGGCGAGGAACATTCCGCCGACCACGCCCCCCGCGGGGCCGGACAGGATCGTGCGGGTCGGGGACCTCTTCGCGGCGGCCGCGGTCATCGAGCCGCCGCCTGAGCGCATGAGCAGGAACTGCCCGGCGAAGCCGGCTTGGGCCAGCGAGTTTTCCAGTTCCCCGACGTAGCGTTCGAAGATCGGCCGGATGTAGGCGTCCAGGACGGTGGTGCTTGTTCGCTCGTACTCGCGGTACTCCCGGACGATGTCGGTCGAGATCGAGATCGTCACCCCGGGGTAGGTCTTGCGGACGATCTCCGCTGTCCGCTGCTCGTGCGACGGGTCGCGGAAGGAGTGCAGGTAGCAGACCGCGATGGAGCGGACGCCCTGCTCCTCGACGAGGTAGCGGGCGGCTTCCGCGACGCTTTCCTCATCCAGCGGCTCGATGACGTTGCCCAGGTAGTCGAGCCGGCACCGGACGCCGGCGGTGTGCCTGCGCTGCACCAGGCCCGGCGGCGGCTGGTACTGAAAGTCGTACATGTGATCGGGCGGGACGTTGCCGCGGCCGAGCAGGAAGATGTCGCGCATGCCTTCGTTGGCCATGATGCCGGTCGGCTCGCCGCGGCGTTCCAGGACCGCGTTGAGGCCCAGGGTCGTGCCGTGAATGAACAGCTCCGTCCGCGACAGGTCGGTTCCCAGCGCGGCGACCGCGTTGACCACGCCGCGCGACGGCTGCTCGGGTGTGGTCAGGGTCTTGCGGAAGCGCACGGCGCCGGTGGCGGTGTCGAGTTCCATGGCGTCGACGAACGTGCCGCCGATGTCGACGGCGATGCGGAACGGGCGTGTGTTCACTAGCTGGCACTCCTACTGATTGCCGTGTTGGTTGCCTGGCAGGCCGCCGGGCGACGCGGCTAGTCCGGGCACCGCCGGTTGGGTCATCGTGACGATCTCGGGGACGCGATGGCAGGCGGCCATGCGGCCGGGGGCGTAGGCGCGCAGCTCCTGGGGCTGCCCGCAGGCCGCCACGGCGTGCGGGCACCGGGGAATCAGCGGGCAGCCGCTGGTCGCCTCGGCCTGGTCGATGTCGTGGGACAGTCCGGCACCGCGCCCGCCCGCGTCACCGCGCAGCCGCGGCGCGCTGGCCAGCAGCGCCCGCGTGTACGGGTGCAGGGGCGCGTCGAAGACCTGGGCGGTCGGCCCCTCCTCCACCACCCGGCCGAGGTAGAGCACGACGACCCGGTCGCAGAAGCCGCGTACGGTCGCCAGGTCGTGGGAGATGAACACGAAGCTGCGCGCGCGCTGTGCCGCCAGGCCCTTGATCAGTTCGAGCATCTGCGCCTGGACGGTGACGTCCAGGGCGGAGGTCGGCTCGTCGAGGACGACCAGCTCCGGGTCAACGATCAGCGCGCGGGCGATGCCGACGCGCTGCGCCTGCCCGCCGGACAGCTGGCCGGGCCGGCGATCGAGAACCGAGCCGTCCAGCCCGGTCTGCGCGAGCGCCTGCTCCGCCCGGGCCCGCATCTCGTCCTTGCCGAGCCGCTGCGCGCGCAGCGGCTCGGTCACCGCGTCCAGCACGGAACGGCGGGGGCTGAGCGCGCCGTGCGGGTCCTGGAACACCATCTGCACGCGGCGGTACATCTGGCGGCGCGCGTCCCGCGGCACCGCGGTCAGGTCGGCCCCGTCGAGCTGAACCGAGCCGCTCGCCACCGGCTGCAGGCCCGCGATCACCCGGGCCAGGGTTGTCTTCCCGCAGCCGCTCTCCCCGACGATCCCGACGCTCTCCCCGTGCGCGACGGACAGCGAGACGTCGTGCAGGGCGCGGTGACCGCCGCTGCCGAAGCGGCCGCGGTACACCACGTCGGCCGAGCTGACCTGCAGCACGGGTACCTCGGGGGCCGGCTCCGCCGTGTCGGCGGACCGTTCGTCGGGCATGGCGGCCCCTGCCGTCGCGGGCGCTTGGGCCGTCGCCGGCGTCTCGGCCGTCGCCGTTCCGGCCCGCGCCGCGGCCTCCGCGGCCTGCCCGCCGACCGGGTGGAAGCAGGCGACCTGCGAGCCGTCGTCACGGGTCGTGAGCTCCGGGCGCGCGGCGCTGCAGGCGTCGTCCGCGAACTCGCAGCGCGGGGCGAACGGGCAGGAGGCGGGGGGCTCGCGCAGCAGCGGCATCGCGCCCCGCGTGGCGCGGACCGGGACGCCGTCCAGGTCCGGCACCGACCGCAGCAGCGCTTGGGTGTACGGGTGGGATGGCGCGCTCAGCAGCTGGCCGGCCGACCCGGCCTCCACGATCGTTCCCGCGTACAGGACCGCCACCCGATCGGCGACCGTGCCGACCGACGCCAGGTCGTGCGAGATCAGCAGCACCCCGAGTCCGTCGTCCGCGGCCTTGCGGAAAAGGGCGAG
>DASZKN010000211.1:0-18714 GCA_035552855.1 Trebonia sp.
CACCGGCGCCCAGCAATGGGTCCCCCAATCCGACGGCGCCATCCTCAACCCCCAATCCGGCAAATGCCTCGACGACACCGGCTACGGCGGCTCCGGCACCCAACTCCAGATCTGGGACTGCACCGGCAGCAGCAACCAGCAGTGGACTCTCCCCAGCGCGCCGCCCGCGGGCAACGCGCCGAATCTCGGTCCGAACGTCTACGTGTTCACTCCGTCGATGTCCACCACGACGATCCAGAACGACATCAATCAGGTCTACGCCACGCAGCAGTCGAACCAGTTCGGCACGCAGCGCTATGAGCTGATGTTCGAGCCCGGCACTTACGACGTCAGCGTCCCGGTTGGCTTCTACACCGAGGTTGTCGGCCTCGGGCAGAATCCATCCCAGACCGTGATCACCGGTGGCGGGATCTACGCCAACGCCGCCTGGAACAACGGCAACGCCACGGAGAACTTCTGGCGCGGCGTGGAGAACATCACGATCGACCCGTCTTCCGGCAGTACCGAGTGGGCAGTCTCGCAGGCCGGCCCGATGCGCCGGGTGAAGGTCGACGGCAACCTCGTGCTCGACGACGACACCTCCGGTAACACCTCGAGCAACTGGTCATCCGGCGGCTTCATCGGCGACTCGGTGGTCACCGGCCAGGTCAACTCGGGCACCCAGCAGCAGTTCCTGATGCGCAACGACCAGCTCGGCAGCTGGACCGGCTCGAACTGGAACATGGTGTTCGTGGGCGACACAGGGGTTCCGGCCCAGAGCTTCCCGAGTCCCCCGTACACGACCGTGAACCAGACCCCGACCGTCGACGAGAAGCCGTACCTGTACATCGACTCGTCGGGCAACTGGGAGGTGTTCGTGCCCTCGAACCGGACGAGTGCGCAGGGCGCCTCCTGGGCGAACGGGAACACGCCGGGAACCTCGCTGCCGCTCAGCGATTTCTATATCGCGACGCCGAGCAGCACGGTCGCCCAGATCAACGCCGCGCTGGCGGGTGGCCAGGACCTGCTGTTCACCCCCGGCGTCTACCAGATCAATGGCACGATCGACGTCACCAGCCCCGACACGGTCGTGCTCGGCCTCGGCCTCGCCACGCTCGTGTCCGACGGCGGTAACACGATCCTGCGGACCGCCGACGCGGGCGGCATCCGCATCGGCGGGCTGATCTTCGACGCCGGCACGACGAACAGTCCCGTGCTCGTCCAGATCGGCCCGTCCGGTTCCAGCGCCGGCCACGCGTCGGACCCGACCGTCCTGTCCGACGTCTTCGCCCGCATCGGCGGCGCCACCGCCGGCAAGGCCACGCAGACGCTGCAGGTGAACAGCGACAACGTGGTCGGCGACGACCTGTGGCTGTGGCGCGCGGATCACGGCAACAGCGGCACCGTCGGCTGGACGACCAACACCGCCGCGAACGGGCTGGTCGTCAACGGCGCCAACGTCACCATGTACGGGCTGGCCGTCGAGCACTACCAGGCCGTGCAGGTCCAGTGGAACGGCAACGGCGGCGCCGACTACTTCTACCAGAGCGAGATGCCCTACGACCCGCCGAGCCAGTCCGCCTGGATGGACGGGTCCGCCGACGGCTATCCGTCTATCGCGGTCGCCAGCGGCGTGACCAGCTTCTCGGCCTACGGGCTGGGCGTGTACTGCTACTTCGACGTGAACCCGAGCGTGGCCAGCGCGAACGCGCTCACGTCGCCCAGTTCATCCGGGGTGCAGTGGCACGACATGGTCACGGTCTCGCTGGGCGGCACGGGAACGATCCAGCACATCATCAACGGCAACGGCGGCACGGTGGGCTCCGGCAGCACGGTCGCCGATCTGGCCAGCTACAACTGAGCACGGCCGGATAGCGGCCCGGCCGCGGCGGAACACAGCCGCCGCGGCCGGGGCGGCAGGCCCTGTCAGGGCAGGGCATCAAGCAGCTTGTCGAGCGTGACGGGCAGGTGCCGCACCCGCACGCCGGTGGCATGGTGAACGGCGTTGGCGACGGCCGCGGCGGTCCCCACGATGCCGATCTCGCCGATGCCCTTGCTGCCCATGGCGTTGACATACGGGTCGTGCTCGTCCAGCCAGTGCGCCTCGACCGACGTCACGTCCGCGTTCGCCGCGATGTGATACTCGGCGAGGTCGTGGTTGGCGACCTGCCCGACGCGCGGATCCATCACGCTCGTCTCGTGCAAGGCCATCGACAGCCCCATGGTCATGCCGCCGATGAGCTGTGACCGGCCGGTCCGCGGGTTGATCATCCGCCCGACGGCGAACACGCCGAGCAGTCGCGGCACCCGGATCTCGCCGGTGTCGGCGTGCACCCGTGCCTCCGCGAACTGAGCACCGAACGCGTATGAGGAATGCTCATCGTCTTGCTCCGCCTGGTCCACATCCCCGCTCACCTCGCTGCCGTCGGCGGGGCGGTCGCCGAACTTGTCGCGGAACTCCCTGGCCGCCACCACGATGGCCGATCCCCAGGTGTTGGTGCCCGACGAGCCGCCGGCGACCGACGCGATCGGGTACCGGGTGTCGCCGATCCGCACGTCGACGTCTCCGACCGGCACGCCGAGGGCGTCCGCAGCGATCTGCGGCAGTACCGTCCAGGCGCCGGTGCCCAGGTCGGCCGCGCCGATTTCGGCGGCGTAGCGGCCGCCGGAGAACCGGATGACCGCCGTCGACTTAGCCTGCCGCATAGTGGGATAGACCGACGCGGCGACGCCGGTGCCGACCAGCCAGTCGCCGTCCCGCCGCGTCGCAGGTCGCGGGTCGCGCTCGTGCCAGCCGAACCGCCGGGCACCCTCCCGCAGGCACTCCACGAGGTTCCGGCTCGACCATGGCTTGCCGGTCTCCGGATCGGCAGCGGGCTCGTTGCGGATCCGGAGCTCAATCGGGTCGATGCCGAGTTCCCCGGCGAGTTCGTCGAGGGCGACCTCGGGGCCGAACATGCCCGGGCACTCGCCGGGCGCCCGCATCCACGAGGGAACCGGCACGTCGAGCGCCGCCAGCCGGTGCGTGCTCCGCCGGCTGGGCGCCGCGTACATCATCCGGGCCGGCAGCCCGGTCTGCTCGGCGAACTCCTTGATCCGCGAGGTCTGCTCGACCACGTCGATGGCGATCGCGGCCAGCCGCCCGTCGCGGTCGGCCGCGAGCCGCATCCGCTGGATCGTCGGCGTGCGGTAGCCGGCCAGGGAGAACATCTGCTGGCGGGTCAGCGCCAGCTTCACCGGTCGGCCGGGCAGCGCCCGGGCCGCCATCGCCGTAAGCGGAACGTTGGCGTGCGGCAGGCCCTTCGACCCGAATCCGCCGCCGACGAACGGGCAGACGACCCGCACCTGCTTCTCGTCCAGGCCGAACACGCCGGCCACGGCCGACCGGTCCGGATGCACGCCTTGCGTGGAATCCCACAAGGTGAGCGGCACGTCGGCGCCCGGCTCCCAGAGCGCGGTCGTGGCGTGCGGCTCCAGCGGATTGTTGTGGTACATCGCGGTGCTGTAGGTGTGGTCGAGCGTGACCGGGGAGGCTGCCATGGCGGCGTCGACGTCACCCTTGATCACGTCGGTGTCGTACGCCGGGTTGACCTTCTCCGGCTTGTACAGGTCTTCGCGGTCGGCGCGCAGTTCGGTGTCGTGCGGCTGCTCTTCGTAGCTGACCCGCACGAGGTCCGCGGCGTGCCGGGCCGTCTCCGAGTCCTCGGCGACGACCAGCCCGACGGGCTGGCCGCGGAAGGCGACCTCGGCGGATTGCAGCACGGCCAGCTCGCGATCGTCGGTCGAGGCCAGCCGTTCGGCGTTCTCGACCGTGAGCACGGTCAGCACCCCGTCAAGCGCTTCCGCGCGTGCGGTGTCGATGCCGGTTACCCGGCCGCGGGCGATCGTCGCCTGCACGATCTGGGCGTAGGCGGGGTGTTCCGCCGGCGTCTCGTAGGCGTAGGTGGCGGTGCCCCGCACCTTGCGTTCGCCGTCCCGGCGCGCGAGGGCCTGGCCGATGGCACGGGGTTCAAGCAGTTCGGTCATGTCAGGCCTCCGTGGTGAGCTCGCGCAACGTGGCCACGAGGGTGCGGGTAGCCAGCGGGATCTTGAAGGCGTTGCCGCCGTCGAGGCCGGGCTGGGGCCGGGCCGCGGCTAGCTCGGCCTCCGCGGCGGCGCGGAAGGCCTCGGCGGTGGCCGGCCGCCCGAGCAGCACTTCCTCCGCGCGAGTCGCCCGCCACGGCTTGTGCGCGACCCCGCCGAGGGCGATCTTTGTGTCGGACACCAGGCCGCCGTCCACCGTGATCGCGGCGGCCACCGAGACGAGCGCGAACGCGTAGGATGCCCGGTCACGCACCTTCCGGTACGCCGAGCGAGCGCGGTCTGGCAACGGCGGCAGGTCGATAGCGGTGATCAGTTCGCCGTGCGCCAGCACGGTGTCGCGGGACGGGTCGTCGCCGGGCAGCCGGTACAGCTCCGCGAACGAGATCTCCCGCGCGCCCGCGGGCCCGAGCACCTGCACCCGCGCGTCCAGCGCGGCCAGCGCTACCGCCATGTCGGAGGGGTGGGTGGCGATGCAGGTCTCCGCCGCCGCGGCGTCCGGCGAAGGCGACACCCCGAGGATCGCGTGATAACGGGTGTAGCCGCCGACCGCCGAGCAGCCGCTGCGCGGCTCACGCTTGTTGCACGGCACCGTGACGTCCTGGAAGTACACGCAGCGGGTCCGTTGCAGCGGGTTGCCGCCGGTGGTGGCCATGTTCCGCAGTTGCCCGCTGGCGCCCGCCAGGAGCGCCTGCGCGAGCAACGGGTAGCGCTCGCGGACCCTTCGGTCCGCGGCCAGTTCGCTGTTGGTCACCGCGGCCCCGACGCGCAGCCCGCCATCGTTGCTTTCGGTCACTTCTCTTGAGGTGAGGGTCCGGACGTCGACAACGAGCGACGGCCGGGCGACGCCGAGCTTGAGGTGGTCGACCAGGTTGGTTCCCCCGGCCAGGAATACCGCGTCGGGCTCGCCGGCGGCGGTGCGCACCGCCGCCGCCATGTCGGCCGGCCGGGCGAAAGCGAACGGCCTCATCGAGTGCCTCCCGTCGACGCCGAACCCGCGGCTGCCCGCACCGCCGGCACGATGTTCACGTACGCGCCGCAGCGGCAGAGGTTCCCGCTCATCCGCTCGGCGACCTCGGCGTCGCTGAGCTCCGGATCCGCCAGCAGGTCGGCGGTGACATGGCTCGGCCAGCCGCGCCGCACCTCGTTGAGCACGCCGACGGCCGAGCAAACCTGGCCGGGCGTGCAGTAGCCGCACTGGAAGGCGTCCTCGTCGACGAACGCCTGCCGCACCTGGGCCAGCGCGCCGTCGGCGGGCAGCCCGTCCGCGGTGGTTATCTCCGCGCCGTCGTAGGCCACCGCCAGCGCCAGGCAGGACAGCGCGCGCTCGCCGTCGAGCAGCACCGTGCAGGCACCGCACTGGCCGTGGTCACAGCCCTTCTTCGGACTGGTGTTACCCAGGCGCTCGCGCAGCGCGTCGAGCAGGGTCGTGCGCGTATCGACGGCCAACTCGTGCGCCTGGCCGTCGACGTGCAGGGTGATCTCGGCCTGCACGGGGCGTTCGTCCACGTTCAGCCCCTCCTCGCTCCTCGCAATCGATCAGTGAAGAACCCGAGTACCCCGAACCGGCTCCGGCAAGCAAAAATCCGCGGCGCCGCCTCGCGGGCGAGGACGTGCGGCCGATGAGGACCGGCGGGATGGGCGGTGCGTGTCAGGCGGCGCGGTTCAGCTTCTCCGCCCCGGCCGCGGCCTGCGGGCGGCCTCGGCGGCCGGCTGACGCTCGGCTTCGGCGTTGATCTCGGCGCCGAGCAGGACCGCGATCCCGCCCAGACCACCGTGGCCAGCATCAGCGGTGCCGTACTAGCCGCCTCGAGCCGGGCTTAGGCCGGCCGGGCGGCGGGCCGGAGGCCGTCCATCAGGAGGTTCAGCAGGCGACTGGCCATCGCTTCATGCCCGGGCCGGGGGGCCACGGTGAAGATGCCGATGAGGGAGGCGGCGATGTCCTCGGCGGTGACGTCGGAGCGGAGGTCGCCCGCCGCGCGGCCGGCGTCGAGGATCGTGGTGATGGCCGCCAGTAGCTCGGTCCGGGTCCGGGCATGGGCGATCTCGCCCGACTCGATCATTGTGAGCAGCGTGTCGAGCATGCCGTTCTTGGTCGCGATCCAGTCTCCGAACAGGTCCATCCAGCGCCGCATCGCCGCAGCCGGGGGCAGCTGGCCGAGCAGCTCGCGGGCGCCAGCCGTGAGCCGCACGACCTGGTCCCGGTAGACCGCGTCGACCAGCGACTCGCGGGTTGGGAAGTGCCGGTAGAGCGTGGCGATGCCGACCCCGGCCTCGCGGGCGATCGCGCGCATCGACGGCTCGGTGCCGGCCGACACGAAGACGCGGGTCGCCGCCGCGAGCAGCTGTTCGCGGTTGCGGGTCGCGTCCGCCCGCGGCGCGCGAGTCTCCGCCTCAGTCAAAACGGATCACGTTCCGGTTGTGCTAGGTTGACTCATGTAAACGGAGCATAGTCCGCTTCAGCGTCCCTCGTCCTCGCGGGAGCAAGCGAGCATGCAGTAATGGAGCGATCAGATGCCGGCAAACACGAGCAGGGCGGTCCGACTCGATTCCTTCGGCGGCCCCGAAGTCCTGAACATCCGCCAGGTACCCGCGCCGCAAGCCGGCCCGGGGCAGATCCGCGTGCGGGTCACCGCGGCCGGACTGAACCCGATGGACTGGATCATGACCGCCGACGCGGACACCGCCGCCCGGTTCGGCCTAAGCCTGCCAGCCGGGTTCGGAACCGACTACGCAGGAGTGGTGGACCAGGTCGGTGACGGGGTGACCGGGTTCGCGCCCGGGATGAGGGTATTCGGCGGCGCCCTGTCCCGCGCGGTCGCCGACTTCGTGGTGGTAGACGCAGCCGGGGGCAGCGCGGCGAACGAGGCGCATCAGACCCCCGACGGCGTCGACGACCGCACCGCCGCCACCCTCACGATCGCGGGCCGCACAGCGGCCGCCGCCCTCGCCGTTGCCGGCCCCGGCCCGGGCGACACGGTGCTGATCGGCGGCGCGGCGGGCGGGGTCGGGGTGTTCGCGGTCCAGCTAGCCCGGCTCGCTGGGGCGCGGGTGATCGGGACGGGATCGGCGACATCGTCCGATTTCCTGCGCGGCCTCGGGGCCGAGCCGGTCGCCTACGGCGACGGCCTGGCCGGCCGGGTCCGGGCCCTCGCTCCGGGCGATGTCACCGCCGCAATCGACCTGCACGGGATGGAGACAGTGCACGCCGCAAGGGAACTCGGCGTCCCAGACGCCCGCATCTGCACCATCGCCGCGCAAGTCGACGGCGTGTCGCCCGCCAATGGCGCGAACGCCGTCCCCGGCGCCCTGGAAGAGATCGCCCGCCTGGTCGCGGCGGGCCGACTCCGGGTGCCGATCGCGGCGAGCTTCCCGGTCGGGCAGATCCGCCCCGCGGCCGAGCTCCAGGCCGGCCGGCACGTGAAAGGCAAGGTCGTCATCGACCTCTAGATCAAGTGAACATGTTCGAGTCCGGCATTCGTGGCGGGCCGCGCTGGCCAGTGCGGAGCTACCAACTGCCCCAGGCGAGCGCCGGCGCGGGCAGTTCCGGCGGGGTGCGGAACGCCGGCGGCGCCTCGAAGTCGAGCGCGCCGAGCGGCGAGATGGCCGCCGCGTCCCGCCGGGTCAGCGCGGGCAGGTTCCACTTCTCCTCGATGAGCTTCAGCACCGAGGTGTGGTCGAAGACATCGGACAGCACACAGTCCGGCCGCGCGTAGGGCGACACGATCACCGCGGGGACCCGGAACCCGTAGTTGTCGTAGGCATCCGGCCCCGCGACGAGCTGCTGGGCATGCCGAACGTAGCCGGGGAACAGCAGCTTGAGCAGGCTGTGCAGCGGCGACGGGTGCGCGACCAGGCTGTGGCCGGGTACGTCGTCGGGCGGCACCGCGGCGGGCGGGGCAACATGGTCGTAGTAGCCGCCGTGCTCGTCGTAGGTCCAGATCAGCAGCGTGTCCCGCCAGCCGGGGCCGTGCATGACCCGGTTGACCACCTCGGCGGCGAAGCTCTCGCCTTTGCGGATGTCCTGCGGGTTCTCTTCCGAGAAGCTCTTGAAGTCCGGGTCGACGATGCAGAACGACGGGAGCGTGCCGGCGTCCGCGTCAGCGCAGAACTGCTCCATGCTACGGACGTGGGCCATATAACCGGCCATCCCGAGCGGGTAGAGGGCCGAGGTGAACTGCAGATCCCGCTTGAAGTCATAGCTGGTCGTGCGCAGCGGACGGCCGAGGTGGGTCAGATGGTGCCGGGCCCGGCGGCCCCGGTACCGCAGGAAGCGGCGGAGCTCGGACTGGTCGCTGCCGGCCGGCCGGTAGTTGACCCAGGAGATGCCGTGCCGGGTCAGCATGTCCATGATCGTGCCGGACCGCGGCCGGTCAAGCAGGTTGACGGGCAGGTCGTCCATCAGGCCGTTGGCCGTCCCGGCCAGCAGGAAGCGGCGGTTCGGGAACGTCGGCCCGAGACACGAGCTGAACCACCGGTCAGCCAGCGGGAAGGTCCGGGCCAGCCCGTGATAGAAGGGCAGGTTCTTGTCGGTCCAGTAGGCCATGGCCATGGCCTTGTCACCGCCGCCGGTCATGGCCGCGGCCTGCTCGGCCGAGGTGACGAAGCCGTTCATCTTGCCGCCGGCCCACTGTCCGTGGCTGGCGCTCCAGCTCTGGCCGGGCACGCCCTGTTCCTGCACGGTGGAGGCCGCGTGGTGCGACCGGATCATCGTGCCCGCGGAGTCAGGGTTCGCGGCATCCGGCGTGCCGTCGTCACCAAGCGGCAGCCCGTCCCCCCGGCCGAGCGTGCCGAGGTAGCTGTCGAAAGAGTGGTTCTCCATCATCAGCACGACGATGTGCTTGATCTGCGGCAGCATGTCGGTCCCGACCGGGCGGGACGAATCGGGCCGGCCACCGGGCCGGACGTGGCTCGCCCGGCGCTCCCGCCGGCGCACCTTCTGGCGTTCGATCCGCTCCCAGGCGCTGGCGCTGGCCATATCAGCCCATCCTCCACTTAGCGGCAAGGGCAATCAGCCCGGCGACATTTCAGTCACTACTGTCCGTTCAGGGTAGAGGCATTCATCCGCCAGGGACGCCCCATGCGGCAGAATCGGCGTCGTGCACTATCACCTGTACCGGCGGTGGCAGGGATGACCGTTCCCGCCGGCCTGGCCAGGCTGCTGGCGGGGCGCCCGGATGTCGGGGCCGCCGAGCAGGCCTTCCCGTTGCTCACCGTGGATGACGCGGGCTTCCCGCACGTCGCGCTGCTGTCCAAAGCCGAAATCGACGTGACGCCGGACGGCAGCGCCGTACTGGCCGTGATCGCCAGCCGGCGGACGCGCGCCAACCTGGGCCGGGACGGCCGCGCGGGCCTGATCGCCATCGGCGGAACCGTCGCGCACTACGCCAAGCTCAGTGTCGTGCGGGCGATCGACACTCCGGCGGCGCTCGGCTGCGTCCTGCGCGTGGCCGAGCACAAGGCGGATTCCCTGGGCATCCCGCTGTCACCCATCGGGTTCGTCACCACCGCGCCCGCGACGAATAACACATCCGCACAGTCACACTGACCATGCAAGGCGACGGGAACCTGGTGCTGTACACAAGTTCCGGCTCGCCGCGCTCTGGGATACAGCCGGAAACCGGCCTGCCAGCGCCCTTTAGTGTGGTGCCGTGAAGTTCTCTTTCTGGCCAAGCACCAACCATGCCCCCGCCGACCTGCTCGAGGACGCGCGGATGGCCGACGACACTGGCTGGCACGGCGTCTGGCTCGCCGACCACTACATGCCCAACACCGGCGACGTCACGCCCGCCCGCGGGGATACCCACGAGTGCTGGGCGCTCCTGCCCGCACTGGCGGCGGTCACCGAGCGCATCAGGATCGGGACCCTCGTCTCCCCCACGTCGGTCCACCACCCGGCGCTGCTCGCGAAACGCGCGGCCACGATCGACTGGCTCTCCGGCGGCCGCATGGTTCTCGGGCTCGGCGCGGGCTGGCAGATCAACGAGCATCACGCCTACGGCATCGAACTGGAACCGCCTGGCAAGCGCGTAAGCAGGTTCGAGGAGGCAGTCCAGATCGTCCGCTCGATGCTGTCACAGGAGTCCACGACCTTCAACGGCGCGTACTACGACTTCACCGACGCGCCCTGCGATCCCAAGCCGGTCCAGTCGCCGCTGCCGATCCTCGTCGGCACGAAAAGCCCGCGCATGCTCCGCATCACCGCGCGCCACGCCAGCGAGTGGAACACCTGGGGCGACCCTGAGCTAGCCGCCGCCCGCCGTACGGCGCTGGTCGAGACTTGTGAATCGGCCGGCCGGGACCCCGCGACGATGTGGACTTCGGTGAACGCCCTCATCGGTCTCGGCGAGAGCGCGACGGCGGCCGGCCCCGCGGTCATCTCCGGCTCGGCTGAGCGGCTGGTCGACCAGTTCGGCCAGTACGCCGAGGCCGGCTTCGACGAGTTCAACTTGCCCGACTGGAACCTCGGCACGGACAAGTCCGAGCGCGCCGACAACATCGCCCGGATCAAGGCCGAAGTGTTCGACGGCGTAACCGGCTAAGGCATAGCAAGGCATGGCCTCGGCAGAGGCATCGAGCCCCGACCGCGTCCTCAACCCAGCGGATGACGGCGCGGCGGGAGCGGCTAGCCGCGGCCGAGGCCGCCGATGCGGAGTGAGCCGTCGCGGACGGTTCCGGCGCCTTCTTCCGCCTGGCTGACATAAGCGGCCGGGTCCTTGTCGACGGGCTGAACGCCCGCGTAGTTCCGCGCCTCATAGGCGGCGAAGGCGACGGCGAGGTCGTGGCGCTGCTGAAGCCCCGCCAGGCGCCGGAAGTCGGTCAGGCCTTCGCGCTCCTCTTCGGCCATGTGGTCGCTGTTGGCCAGGTTGGCGGCCGCGACGGCTTCGAACCAGGCGTCGCTGCCGACTGGATACCGCGCGACGTCCGCCACGGCATCCCGGATTTCGTTGTGGTCATGGATGGCGTCCAGGGTCTCGTCCTCCACCCCGGACTTCCGCCGCGCCGCGATCCCGGCCCGCAGCAGCACGGGGTAGAAGATCGCTTCCTCCGCCGCCGCGTGCAGCTCGAGAAAGGCCGCCAGCCGTGCCCACAGCGCCGACAGCGACTCCGTGTCCGAGCGGCTGATCTGCTCCAGGAGCGCGAACTGCCTGCGCTGCTCGTGGTGATCGTCAAGGATCAGCTGGGTGATGTCCACGCTTCGAGTTTCCCATGATCACGGGCCGCTGAGGTTACTATCGCGGCCCTTGCGGCCCGTGAACTTGAGAAACGGGCATGCTAGCTGGCGTGGGCCCGCAGCTCGGCGAGCTGCCCGGCGGGCCAGCCGGTGTTGGATCGTGTAGTCGGCGAACGTGATGCCGCCATTGCCGGAATTTGGTTGCAGTCATTTGCGGGAATTCGCGGTAGCGGGCGCCTGGGTCGGATCAAGGAACAAGTGGGTGGCAGACGGAAGCCGCTCGCGGAGCCGCCGGTCGATGTCGTCGGCGGCATCCTCGGCGTTATCGGCGCTGAACCTGTCGCTGAAGGCCACCCGCGCGGCGACGATCAGCTGATCCGGCCCCAGGTGCATCGTGCGCAGGTCCAGGATCTCGTCGATGCCAGGCGTTTCCTCGATCACCCCGCGGATCGTCTTGAGCTCACTGGGGTCGGCCGCCTTGCCGATGAGATAGTCCCGGCTGTCCAGGCCGAGCCGGAGAGCCACCACGACGAGCAAGCCGCCGATGCTGATCGAAGCGGCGCCGTCCCACACGGGCGACCCGGTCACCGCCTGCAAGGCCAGGCCGAGCGCGGCCAGGACGAGACCGATGATCGCGGTGCTGTCTTCGAACAGCGCCGTGCGCAGCGTGGTGTCCGGGCTCGCACGCGCGTGGTCGGCGATCCGCACGCCGGCGCTCTTAGCCTCCTGGCGGAGCTGGTAGAACGCCCGGGCGAACGACGTGCCTTCCGCGAGGCCCGCGACCGCCAGCGCCACGAAGGCGAAGAGGATGTCACCGCTGCCGCTCCGGGTGAGCGAGATGATCCCCTCGAAAACGGAGAACCCCGCGCCGGCGATGAAGATCCCGAAGGCCGCGAGCAGCGACCAGAAGTACCGTTCCTGGCCGTACCCGAACGGGTGCCGCGCGTCGGCGCGCCGCTCGGCCCGGTGCAGCGATGCCAGCAGGAAGCCCTGGTTGAGCGTGTCCGCGGCCGAGTGAGCGGCCTCGGCGAGCATGGCGCTCGACCCGGTCATAATGCCCGCGGCCAGCTTGATCGCGCCGACGAAGATGTTCACCGCGCCCGCGACGTACACAGTGCGCCTGGTGCCGCCGTCCGCCATGTGTATCCCTTCGGATTTCGTTTAGCACCGCTTACCCGGTCCGGGTGGTTTTATGAGGCACCGGAGGGGCGGAGACACCAGGGACCGTTCGGGGAAATAAGGATTTTGGGTTTTGATCAGCGGCGTTGGTGCCGGCGAGTCAGCGGCACCCCGAACCACAGCACGCCGAACAGGCACGCGATGACCGCGGCGATCACCGCCCCGGCCAGCGTGCCGCTGACAAACCAGGTCACCAGCAGCACGGCGGCGAGCACGGCCAGGCCGACGGCGGCCAGGCCGATGATCGCCACCTGGTTGGCGAAGCGCACCAGGTCCTCTTTCATGCCGCGGCGGAAAACCAGCCGGTGGTAGGCGACCGGCGTGACCAGCAGCGCGGTGGCCACGGCGGACAGCACGACGGTGACGAGGTACAGATTCTGCTGGGCGTCGCTGAGCCGCTTGAATGACTGCGTGAACGGAAGTCCGAGCAGGAACCCGAAGAGCACCTGGACGCCGAGGCCCGCCACCCGCAGTTCCTGGATCAGCTCGCTCACGTTGCGATCATCCCGCTGCGCTTCCGTCTCCTGCCGCGGGTTCCCGGACGCGGCCGCGGATTCATCCCGCTTGTCATTCGATTCCGCCGCAGTCACGTCGGCACCTCCTGGCCAACGTGGTTACCCGCTTGGCCCGCGGAAGAAACGGCGCGCGGACTCGACATCTGGACACGCGCATGTGAAATCGGGCCGTCGCCGGGTAATCGAGATCTATGACAACGGACATAGCGCAAAGAGGACGCCTATACGAGGCGGAACCGGGCACGCCGCTGCCGCCGCTTGACGAACTCCCGCATGTGGCGACGGTGTCCGCCCCCGCGGCCGCGACGATCATCACCGAGTACTACGACACG
The DNA here is from genome assembly GCA_035552855.1 of Trebonia sp. GTDB lineage: Bacteria > Actinomycetota > Actinomycetes > Streptosporangiales > Streptosporangiaceae > Trebonia. The sequence goes on from DASZKN010000211.1 coordinate 13,260, forward strand.
GATGACCTGCGGCTGCTCAAAGCAAGAATCAAGCTCAGGCGGATGGCGGACGGCCCGGACGAGAGCTGGCTGCTGCGGTTCCCCGACAGCCGGAAACGGACGTATCCGGGCGCGCAGCGCGAGCTGCGGACGCCGCTCGGCCAGCCGGGTGACAACGTGCCCGAAGAGCTGGCGCGCCTGCTGCGGGCGTACACGCGCGGCGGGTCGTTGCGGCCGGTCGCGCGCATCGAGACCCGCCGCAACCGGACGACGCTCCTGGACTCCGCGGGGACACCGCTCGCCGAGGTCCTGGCCGACGAGGTCTCCGCGCAGACCCTGGGCCGGTCCACGACCCTGACGCAGTGGCACGAGGTCGAGGTGGACCTGGAGTGCGGCAGCCGGCGGCTGCTGCGGGCAGCGGATGAACTGCTGCGCCGGGGCGGGCTGCGGCCCGCCAGCCAGTACGGCGAACTGGAGCGCGCGCTGGCCGGTGACCTGCCCCGGCAGCGCGCCGGCCAGGACCTCGAGCCGGGGCGGCAAGCGTCGGCGGGCACGGTGGTGGTCGGCTACGCGGCCGGGCAGGCGGCGAAGCTGATGGCCCTGGACGCCGCGGTCCGCGCGGACGAGCCCGACTCCGTGCACCAGATGCGGGTGACGACCCGGCGGCTGCGCAGCACGCTGCAGGCGTTCCCGCAGGTACTGGCCAAGCGGGAGACACGTCACCGGCGGGACGAGCTCAAGTGGCTCAGCGGCGTGCTCGGCGCCGCCCGGGACGCCGAGGTGCTCAGCGATTACCTGGAAACCCGGGCCGGCGGCCTGCCGGCGGAGCTGGTCATCGGCCCGGCGCAGGCCAGGCTGCAAGCGCACTTCGCCCCCGTGCGGGCCGGCGCGCGGGCCGCGGTGTCGGACGTGCTTGAGTCGCGACGCTACTTCGAGCTGCTCGACGACCTCGACCGGCTGCTCGACGATCCGCCGCTGACGCCGGAGGCGGCCGCGCCCGCCGCGGAGGTCCTCCCGGCGGCGCTCGGCAAGGCCTACCGGCGTACCCGCCGCCGGATGCGCACCGCGCTAGGGACTCCGGCCGGGCCGGCCAGGGACGTCGCGCTGCACGAGGCGCGGAAGGCGGCCAAGCGCGCCCGGTACGCGGCGGAGGCCGTGCGTCCGGCGTTCGGCAAGGACGCCAGGCGGTTCGCCAAGCGGATGAAAGCGGTCCAGTCGGTGCTCGGCGGCCACCAGGACTCGGTCAGCGCCCGGACGGTGGCCCGGGAGATCGGCGTGCGCGCCAACCTGGCCGGCGAGAGCTCGTTCACGTTCGGCATCCTGCACCGGCTGGTGCACCAGGAGGGCCTGGACAGTCAGCACGAGGCACGGCGGGCATGGCGGCGCGCGAAGCGCGGCAAGACCCGGAAACGCCTGTCCCATCGGGCATGACCGGGATATAACGGTCTGCCGCTGTGGGACGACATGGCGGGCCATGCCGGCCCGGTCGCTCCGGCTTAGGCCGGCCCGCGCATCTCCATGTCGCTCTCCCGCCGGACCTGGAAGAACGGCGAGCGCAGGCCGAAGCGCGCCACCAGCATCGCCACCAGGCCGAACACCGCGATGCCGACCATCCGGCCGACGCGTCCCGAGCACGTAGCCCGCGATCATCAGCCAGCCCGTGAAGAAGCCGAGGTAGGGGTTGGTCGCCCGGCCGACCCACTCGAACGGCGCGCCACAGTTGGCGTTCCACATGTTCAGGCGCCGGTAGGCGTTGGCAATGATCACCATGGGAACCGCGCTGACAATGAGGATCAGCCCGCCGCCGTAGGCTGCGGTCGCGGCCAGCGACGCCAGCGTGATCCCGACCACGGCGGCCGGCGCGGATGACGCCATGCCGATAACGGTGTCCTGCGCCACACCGATGGCATCAGGCTCCAGCCGGGCTGGCGGCGGCGGCACAGTGCTCATTCGGTCACGCTCAGATACTAGCCAATCACTCTCAGCGCGATTACATTATCCACATATGCGGCTACTATCGGTTATTCACCGCAAAGAGGGCGACACTGATGGCTGTTCACGAACGCACCCAGGTCGGGATCGTCGGAGCCGGCCCGGCCGGGCTGCTCCTGTCACATCTGCTGGCGCTCGGCGGCGTCGACTCGGTCGTCGTCGAGAACCGGAGCCGCGCTTACTGCGAGGCGCGCCAGCGCGCCGGCATGCTCGAGTCCACGACGGTGGAACTGCTCCGCTCGGTCGGGCTCGGCGCCCGGCTCGACCGTGAAGGTCTGGAACACGACGGCATCTACCTGCAGTTCGCCGGCGAGCGCCACCATATGAACTTCCGCGAGCTCACCGGCGGCCGCTGGGTGACGATTTACGCCCAGACCGAGATCGTCAAAGACATCATCGCCGCCCGGATATCCGCCGATGCCGCGCTCGAATTCGACGTCAGCGACACTGAGGTGAGTGCGCTCGACGGCGAGCGGCCGGTCCTGAGCTACACCGACGCCGCCGGCGAGCGGCACGTGGTCACCTGTGACGCTATCGCCGGGTGCGACGGCTTTCACGGCATCTGCCGGCCGGCCATTCCCGGCGGCGGGCTGCGCACGGTGAGCGAGCGCACCTATCCCTACGGTTGGCTCGGCATCCTCGCGCAGGCGGCACCGTCGACCGATGAGGTGCTCTACTGCCGCCACGAGAACGGCTTCGCGCTGCACAGCATGCGGACGCCGCAGATCGGCCGCCTCTACCTGCAGGTACCCGCCGACGAGGACATCGCCAACTGGCCGGATGACAGGATCTGGGCCGAGCTCGCGACCCGCTTTTCGGTACCCGGCTGGGAGCTGACCACTGGACCGGTCCTGGAGAAGGGCATCACGCCGATGCGCAGCTTCGTCGCGGCGCCGATGCGCTACCGGCGGCTGTTCCTCGCCGGGGACGCGGCGCACATCGTCCCGCCGACCGGAGCGAAGGGCCTCAACCTGGCGGTCGCCGATGTGGCCGCGCTCGCGACGTCCCTGATCAGGCTGATCAGGGACGGCCAGCCCGAGCTCGCCGACGCGTACTCCGCCCACTGCCTGGAGCGGGTCTGGCGGGCCACGCACCTTGCCTGCTGGATGACGACCATGCTGCACGCCATCCCGGGCGAGGATCCGTTCGAGACCCAGCTCCAGCTGGCCCAGCTGCGCAACCTCGTTTCCTCCCGCGCGGCGGCGACCATGCTGGCCGAGAACTACACGGGCTACGCCCCGCTGCGCTACGACCCGGCGACACGACTCGCGCCGGACGCCTTGTGGGATTCGGTGGCGTAACGCGGCCTGGCGGAACTCGGCGAACGCGGCCAGGACCGCCCGGTCCAGCGGCAATCCCGTCATGTGCGCGGCCGGCGGCCTCCGTAGATGACGTAGTCCAGCTCTTTCCAGTACGCGTCGACGCCCTCGAACCCGGCCGCGCGCAGAAAGCCCAGCTGAGGCTCCAGGGGGATGATGTAACGGACGTGGTTTTCGTACCGCAGTCGTTCCTCCGGTGTCCGGTGACTGCGCTTGTGCGCGGCCGCCGGATCCCGGCGGTCCCCGGCCCGCAGCCATGCCTCTTCTACCTCCGACGCTGGCGGCCCCACGGGGTCATAGTTCAGGAACCATCCCCCGGGCGCCAGGCGTGCGATGATCTCGGCGAAGAGCTGCTGCTTGCGCTCGTCGTTGAGGTGGTGCACCGCGAGCGAGCTGATCACCGCGTCCGCCGGGTCGGGAATCGCGGCCGGCCATGGCCCCGGCTTAGACAGGTCAAACTCGACGTACGTATAGCGTCCTTCGTAGGCTGCCAGCTCAGTCGCGCCCTGCTCCATCATCTGCGGCGAGAAGTCGGCGAGAACGGCGTGCGCCGCCGGGAAATAGTCGAGGACCGTGCGGGTCGCCGCCCCGGTGCCCGCGCCTAGGTCCACGAACGTGAACCGTTCCTCCGCACCGAACGGAAGCAGTTCGGCCAGCAGTGTCCTGTGCTGGGCCCGCCGTCGCTCACGATCGGCGGCGGTCGACTTCCAGTAGGTCACGCCCACGTCCGTTTTCCAGACAGCGGCGTTCGTATCCTCGCTGGCGCCTTCGGAGTCTCTTGTGTCTGGCATGTAAGCGATGCTACGGACACCGTCCCGGGAATGCGGCGCGAGGCGCCGCGTTATAGGGGGAGCAGATCGTGCGCTTTATCGAAGGAGACAAATGAGCACCGTCGCACTGACCCAGGACATGTTCGAGGATACCGTCCAGGACTCTGGCATCGTCCTCGTCGACTGGTGGGCTTCCTGGTGCGGACCGTGCCGGATGTTCGCGCCGGTCTTCGAGAAGGCCAGCGAGCAGCACACGGACGTTACGTTCGGAAAGATTGACACCGAGGACCAGCAGGCGCTGGCCGCCGCGGCGCAGATTACGTCGATCCCGACGCTGATGGCGTTCCGGGACGGGATCCTCGTCTTCCGCCAGCCGGGCGCGCTGCCCGCGAACGCCCTTGAGCAGGTGATCCAGGCCGTCCGCGACCTCAACATGGAGGACGTCCGCGCCGAGATCGCCAAGCAGACCGCGGCCAACGGCCAGGCCTGAGACTTGTTAGTCCCCGCGATCCGGTGGCGTGCCGCCCAGAAATGGTGCGGCCCGCTCGGCTTCCTCCCTTCCCTCACCCGTCTCGCCTCGCCGGTGTCGTCCGATGTCGGGACTTGAAGCCATCGGACGCAATGTCCGTAGCGGTCTGAAGACCGCGCCGGGTTCAGCTGGCGAATGCTGGAGCGTAGTCGCGTGCGAACTGCTCGATGCTGCGGGGCGCCGTGCCGGTGATCTCGGCGATAGCTGGCGATACCGCTGCTGCTTCGCCGCGCCGGTAGTGCGCGTAGTCCTCGAGGAGGCCGTCCACCTGCCAGGGTGGCAGCAGTTCCCGGATGCTGTCAGCGAATGCTTCCGGCGGTACGTCAACGAACCTGACGGTCCGGTCGAGAGCGGAGGTCAGCGCCGCGGCGATCTGCGAGTGCGTGATGGCTTCCGGCCCGGTCAGGGTGTAAGTGGCACCCTCGTGGCCGGCCTCGGTGAGTGCCACCGCAGCTACCCCTGCGATGTCCCGCACGTCCACCGCACTAACGGTGGCATCGCCGGCTGGAGCAAAGAACTTGCCCTCAATGGATATCGATCCGGCGAATGCGAGCAGCCCCTGGAAGTAGAGGTTCGGCCGCAGGAACGTGTATGCGATGCCCAACTCACGGACGTGCTCTTCGACGGCGGCGTGATACCGCAGGAAGCGGACTAGTGAGTGGTCCTCGGCGCCGAGTTGCGATAGCACCACCAGGTGGCGGGTACCAGCTTTGGCGGCCAGATCGACGAAGCGCTTCTGCTGCTCCTCCGCTTGCTCAGAGGACGGCGTGACGAGGTATGCCCGTTCGGCACCCTCGAGGGCCGCCGCTACAGCCGCGGTTTCATTGAAGTCGGCAACGACGACTTCAACTCCAGCCTGCAGTTTG
>DASZKN010000212.1:0-16406 GCA_035552855.1 Trebonia sp.
CCCCCGCGGCACGCCGCGAAAACCCGCTGGTAACTGGCTGCTGATGGCTCCCCGGGACCCGGACCCGCCCGGCCACAGCCAGCGATCCGTCCCCCTCGGGGCAAGGAAGACTCTAAGCCCCGCCGCAACCTTCGTCAAATCGAATGAGGAAACTGACCCGCATCCAGCTGGCCGCCTCCGCACACCCTGACCGAGCCGGCGGCGTTAGCCGCCAGCTTGCCGAGGAAGCCAGAAAGCACCTCCATGTCGGCTTCGCTGAAGCCGGCGTTGAGCCGGGCGTCGAACGCCATCGCCACGTCCCGCAGGCGCAGGAACGCCGCCTCCCCCGCGGGCGTCAGCGCCACCACCTGAACCCGCCGGTTCGCCGCGTCGCGCGTGCGCGTGATGAGGCCACGGGCGTCCATGGCGTTGAGGTGGTGCGTCAGGGTCGCCTCCCGCACCCCGACCGCCTCGGCAAGTTCGCGCTGGTTAGCGGGGCGGCGGATCTTGAGGTTGAGCAGGATCAGCCAGACCGGGAGGGTGCCGTCGGCTTCGGCGAGAGCCTCGTCGAACGCCCGCTCCACCGTGCGGGCCACCTGGGCCAGCCACATCCCCACCGGAATCCGGAATCCATCCTGCACGGCAAGCAGCATACCAGCAGAGATAGATATCGAAGCGTTTGACATCTAACACTTAGACATCTAACGTTTAGAAACATGGGCTCAGGCTCCAGATGCCCGCGGGAACCGTGCTCGGCCTCGGGCCGGTCGGCGCGGGCAAGAAGGGACACGATCACCATGACCACCAGCCAAACCGCCGCCCAGCGGCCAGGCGCCGGCCGCGCGCGCATGATGAAGGTGCTCAACGTGCCGATGCGCGCGGTGCTCGGACTGCCGTTCCCGACACCGCTCGGCCGGAACCTGATGCTGCTGTCCTACACGGGATGCAAGTCCGGCAAGGCGTACCGGGTGCCGGTGAGCTACGCGCGCGACGGGGAAACGCTGATCAGCCCGGGCGGCGGACGGTGGACGCTGAACTTCCGGTACGGGCGACCGGTCAGGCTGCGGGTGCGCGGGCGCGATCTGACGGTGCGGCCGGAACTCGTCACCGACGCGGCGGAAGTGGAGCGCCTGATCGGCGTCATGGCGAGGGAGAACCCGCGCGCCGCGAAGTTCATCCCGCTCCCCCGGCGGCCCGGCGGGCGGCTCGAGCCGGAGCCGCTGGCCGCCGCGCTGCGGCACGGGTTCGGCATCGTGCGGTGGCACGAGCCGGCGGCGGGCTAGGCGGGTTTGGCGCCGGGCTCCGAGGCGCCTTCGGAGGAGCCGTGCGCGCGGAGCCAGGTGACGAGCGCCTGGCGGCGGGTGTCGATGGCGGCGGCGACCTCGATGGCCTCGGCGACGAGATGGAGCGGGGTGCGGAAGCCGCCGTGGCGGCCGGGGATCCGGGCGTTAGCCAGCCCGGGATGGGTGGCCAGCAGGTTACGCAAGGCGTCCAGGTCGCCGCCGTGTACGACGAGCACCGCCTGGGTGTGCCGGGAAGGTGCGAGCCGTCATGAAATAGTGGCGCTACGCCTGACCGGGCGAGGGCTGGCCGGATGAGAGGAGCTGCGGCGCGGTGAGCGGACGGGTCCTGGTGCCGTGGAAGAACGTCATCGACGAGCTAAGCGACGGGGGCGCCTTGCGGGCGGCCGGGCTGACGGCGGAGGTGTTCACCGGTGACGAGCCGGGGCCGGCTGACCTCGATGATGTGGTGTTCTTCACGGTTCCTTACGACCGGCCGTTCGGGCTGGAGCCGCTGCCGCGGCTGGCCGGCGTGCGGGTGGTGCAGGCGCTCACGGCGGGCTACGACCATTTGCTGCCCAAGCTGTCCGGCGACGTGGTGCTGTGTAACGCGCGCGGCTTGCATGACTCGGGAACCGCGGAGCTCGCGCTCGCCCTCATCCTCGCCGCGCAGCGCGAGCTGGCGCGGTGGGTGCGGGCGCAGGACGAGGGGCGTTGGGAGCACGCGCACACGAAGTCGCTGGCCGAATCCCGCGTGCTGATCGTCGGGTACGGCTCGATCGGCGAGTCGCTCGACGCGCGGCTGCGGGCCTGCGAGGCCTCGACGGTGCGGGTGGCGCGGCGTCCGCGGCCGGATTCGGGCGTGCACGGCGTGGCCGGCCTCGACGACCTGCTGCCGTCGGCGGACGTCGTCGTCCTGGTCACGCCGCTGTCGGAAGAGACCCGTGGGCTGCTCGATGCCCGCCGGCTCGCCTTGCTGCCGGACGGCGCGCTTGTGGTGAACGTGGGTCGCGGGGCGGTGCTCGACACCGACGCGATGGTCGCCGAGGCGTTGTCAGGGCGGCTGCGGGCGGCGCTCGACGTCACCGACCCGGAGCCGCTGCCCGAAGGCCATCCGTTGTGGCACTGCCCTGGAGTGCTTATCACTCCGCACGTCGCCGGCGGCGCGGCGGACTTCTACCCGAAGGCCGGGCGGTTCATCGCTTCTCAGATAAGGCACTTCGCCGCGGGCGAGCCGCTGCGTAACGTCGTCGCCGGCCCCGGACATCACGGGGTGCGGAAGTAGTGGCCTTGGTCCAGGTCGGCGATGAGCCCCGGCTGCTCGGGGTGCCAGCCGAACTTTTCCTGGGTCAACGTGCTTGACGCCCGGACGTCCATCGACGCGAAGCCCGCGAACAACCAGAAGTGGGCTTGTGCCTCTTCGGGCGACAGGCTGGCGACCGGCACGTTGAGGTGACGGCCGATGACTTCGGTAATCTCACGGAACCGCACGCCCTCGTCGCCGACCGCGTGCAGGCGTGTCCCGGCGGGTGGTTCCACGGTGCCGCCGCGGAGTGGCCGGCGTCCAACAGGGTCCGCCTGGACCCCGACTACGCGGGAAAGGACACCGCCAGGTATCCGTGGCTTAGCCGGGAGACCGAGCCGCGGTAACGCGAGTAGTCCCCTGCGCCGTCAGGCTTGGACCGCCGGCATGCCGCTGGGGGGGCGGCGGACGGGAAGCTCCTCCTGCTCCGGCATGCGATTCGGCGGCACCGGATAGGGCTCGCCCCGGCCGAGGGTGCCGAGCACGAGGTTCACGTTGCCCTCGATGAGCGCCTTGAGCCCGGCCAGGCGCTGGTCGGGAAAGCGCACCGGCGCGCCGGCCGCGGGCCGCGCGAAGTCGAAGGCGGACGTCAGGTCGCCGGTCGTCCGGCGTCGCCAGGCTGACAGGTTGGGCACGGGCACGCCGAAGCGCCGCTCGAGGAACCGCAGTTGCGAGGTGTGGTCGAAGACGTCCGAGGCGACCAGGCCACCGCGGCTGTACGGGGAGATGATCAGGCACGGGACGCGGAAGCCGAGGCCGATGGGCCCGGCGATGCCGTCCGACTCGGCCACGTGCACGAGCGGCGCGGTGACGTACTCCCCAAGCGTGCCGGCCGGCGCCGTGGGCGGCGGGACATGATCGAAGAAGCCGCCGTTCTCGTCGTAGGAGATGATCAGCGCGGTCTTCTCCCACACCGCGGGATTAGACGTGAGGATGTCCAGGACCTTCAGGATTCCCACGGCACCCTCGGCGGGCGGCATCGCGGGATGCTCGCAGTCCAGCAGCGACGGGATGATCCACGAGACGGCGGGTAGCTTGTCGTTCGCGACGTCGTCGCGGAAGTCGGCGGGGAACGAGGTGCTGTTCGCTTTCCTGGCGAGCGCCGAATGCGGGTCGGCGTACGCCTTGAACTGCTGCATCATGCCGGACAGGAACTTGCGGTCAAGCGGCTCGAAGATCCCCTGGTACTGGTAGACCTTCCAGCTGACCCCGGCGTCCTCAAGCTGCTCGGGATAGGTACGCCAGGAATAGACGCCGTCCGGCGGATTGAGCAATGTGTTGAGCACCGGTCCCCCGGCGATGCCGTCCGGGTCGATCGTGCCGGTCATCCAGAACAGCCGGTTGGGGTTGGTGGGTCCCATGACCGAACAGAAGTAGTGGTCGCAGATCGTGAAGGCGTCGGCGAGCCCGTGGTGCACCGGAGTGTCTTCCCGGGTGTAATAGCCCATGACGACGGGTCCGTTCTCCGGGCCGTCGGCCTCCAGGTGGGTGGTGACCCACTCATCCATGGCGCCGTTGTTCCAGGCGTGATGCTGCGGTCCCCAGTCGTGCGTGGGGTCGTTGATGACCTCGCCATCGAGCGTTGCCCCGTGCGCCGTGTTGAGGCGGAAAGGATTGAGATAACCATCGGCGGACGGGCCGACGCCGGGCGCGTAGCCTCGTTGGCGGAACGCGGGTGACGGGTCGTCGAAGCCCCGTACTCCGGACAGCGTCCCGAAGTAATGGTCGAACGAGCGGTTTTCCTGCATAAGCAGCACCACGTGCTCGATGTCGTCAAGCGAGCCGGTCCCGGCCGGGTCGACGGAATGCGCCCGCTCGATGATCGAGCCGGCCCTGCCGGCCAGCTGAATCCTGTCGTGGTCAGCGAGGGCGCGGGCCCAGACCTCGTGCCGCTTCAGCCGCTTGAACTGGCTTTCCCGGGGCATTCGTTATTCCGCCAATCAACGACTCGGTGGCAGCTCATCGCCGACCATAATGCAAACATGACCGGCTTCGCCCATGAAGGCGCTTACGCCTTAACAGCGACCTGGTCGCCGATCGCGTCACGCGCGCCCGGGCCTGGCAGGAGGTCGACATCGCCGGCGTGCATCGGCTCACCGCAGTGTGCGCATCGCAGGTCGACGCTGCTGACCTCGCCGCAGGCGTGGTGCCGGTAGCGGACCGGCGGCCCGGCCTCGCCGGCGAGCCACTTGTCGCCCCAGCGGACCATCACCATCACCATCAGCAGGTCGACGAGTTCGGCGCCTTTGCCGGTGAGGACGTACTCGTACCGCGGCCGCTGGTCGTCATCGAGTGGATCAACGGCGACGCGGCCTGGGCGATCGTCGACCAGATAGCCATCAAGTACACCGGTCAGCCGTACTCGCGGGACCAGGAGCGCGTAGCGGCGGTCATCGAGCCCGGCCGGCAGACGGTCGGTGTCCGGTGAGCAGCGCCGGCGCGAGCGCTGCCCGCCGGGGCAGCGTGCAGCGAATCGATCATGTCGGCGTTATCGTCGACGACCTAGAGCTCGTGACGGCCTTCTTCGTCGATCTCGGCTTCCAGCGGAGCGACCGATGCGGATCGAGGGCGCGTGGGTGGACCGGGTCACCGGGCTAGACGGCGTGCAACTGGATATGGTGAGCGTGAGCGCGCCGGACGACGGCAGCTGGCTCGAGCTAACCAAGTTCCGCCAGCCGGCCGAGCGGGCAGCCGCGCAACCTCCGGCGCCTAACCGGCCGGGGTTCCGGCACATCGCCTGCGTCGTCGACGATCTCGACGGCGTCGTGCAACGGCTGCGGGCCAACGGGTTCGACACCGTCGGCGACATCGTCAACCACGAGGGCGTCTTCCGCCTCTGCTACGTCGGCGGACCCGAAGGCCTCCTCGTGGAGCTTGCCGAGCGCGTCGATAGCGTCAGCTAGGCGGCGGCCGTGTTCGCGGTACCCCTAGCCGCCAGGCACCGCGTCGAATCAAGGCGCTGTAGCACTAACGGGGCCGCTGGTGCAGGCGAGACTCGGCCCCGCGCTCCCCAGCCGGCTATTCCACCGAAGTTTCGGTATTGACGACACCCGCACCCCGGCGCACGCTCACCATATAGACCAATCCCCACCTTTGTGGGCACGATCCAAGGCCGGGTGTGTGTGACCATGAGCATTAGAGTTCGTTTCCGCTCGGCTCAACGCCGCCTGACCCGGCTCCTGCTCACCGTGCTCGCGGCGTTCGCGCTCGCCACCGCCGGACTGCTCGCCCTGCCGGCCGCCCAAAGCCAGGCGGCCGGGACGCTCCCCTGCGACATCTACGGCGGCGCCGGCACGCCCTGCGTGGCCGCGTACAGCACGGTCCGCGCGCTGTACGCAAGCTACGACGGCCCGCTCTACCAGGTCAGAAGGGTCTCCGACAACGCGACGACCGAGGTCGGGCTGCTCGCGGCCGGCGGCTACGCCAACGCCACCGAGCAGGACACGTTCTGCGCCCGCACCACGTGCATCATCACCAGGCTCTACGACCAGTCCGCCGAACACAACGATCTCACGATCGAGGGCGCCGGCGGCGCGGCCGGCGCCGACATCGGCGCGAATGCCGCCGCCCTGCCAGTAATGGCGGGCGGCCACAAGGTCTACGGCCTCTATATCGCCGGGCAGACGGGCTACCGCGACAACAGCACAAGAGGCATCGCCGTCAACGGTGAACCCGAGGGAATGTACATGGTGGCAAGCGGCACGCACGTTAATGCTGGGTGCTGCTTTGACTTCGGGAATGCGGAGACCAACACCGACGACAACGGCAACGGGCACATGGACGCCGTCAACCTGGGCACGAAATGCTACTTCACGCCCTGCACCGGGAGCGGGCCGTGGGTGGCAGCCGACATGGAGAACGGCCTGTTCAGCGGGGGCAACGGCCCGAACACCGCCAACGACGGCAACAACAGCGACTTCGTCACCGCCATGCTCAAGAACAACGGCCAGACCACCTACGCGCTCAAAGGCGGCAACTCGCAGTCGGGCGGCCTGAGCACCTGGTGGGAGGGCGCGCTCCCCAACACGGGCGGTTACACGCCCATGCACCAGGAAGGCGCCATCGTCCTCGGCACCGGCGGCGACAATAGCAACTGGTCGGTGGGCTCGTTCTTCGAGGGCGTCATGACCTCGGGTTATCCGACCGACGCGGCGGACAGCGCGGTGCAGGGCAACATCGTGTCGGCCGGCTACAGCGGCGCGTCCAACGGCGGCACGCCGCCCGCGGGGACGATCACCGGGCCGGGCGGCCAGTGCGTGGACGTGCTGGGCGACGACACCGGCACCGACGGCGCGCAGGCGGACCTGTGGAACTGCCAGTCGAACGCGATCGACCAGCACTGGACGCACAACAGCGACGACTCGCTGAGCACGCTCGGCCGCTGCCTCGACATCGACGGTGACGGCACCGCGGCCGGCACCAAGGTCGAGATCTGGGACTGCAACGGCGTCGGCGGGCAGAAGTGGGTGCAGCAGGCCAACGGGTCGCTGCTCAACCCGCAGTCCGGGCTGTGCCTCGACGATCCCAGCGGAAACACGGCCAACGGCACGCAACTCCAGATCTGGACGTGCAACGGCACGCCGGCGCAGACGTTCTCGGTCAACGGCGGCGGCATGATCGACGGGCCCGGCGGCCAGTGCGTGGACGTCGCGGGCGACGACGTAGGTACGGACGGGACGTACGTGCAGCTCTGGGGTTGCCAGTCGTACGCGATCGACCAGCACTGGTACCACAACGCGAACGGCTCGCTCGAGACGCTCGGCCGCTGCCTCGACATCGACGGCGACGGGACCGCCGTCGGCACCAAGGTCGAACTGTGGGACTGCAACGGCATCGGCGGCCAGGTTTGGGACCAGCAGTCGAACGGCTCGCTGCTCAACCCGCAGTCCGGGCTGTGCCTCGACGACCCCAGCGGGAACACGGCCGACGGCACGCAGTTGCAGATCTACACGTGCAACGGCACGGCGGCCCAGCAGTTCGCGCTCAGCTAGCTCTAAGTGATCCGCCGGGCATACGCCAGACTCGCCGGGGTAGTGCTCGCCACATTGCCAAGATCCCGGCAACGGTCCACTGTAATGTGTGGAACTCATGCCCGCGACAGACACGGACGAGAGTGAGCGAGACGCTACAGACCCGATCGGCCCAGTCTCCGGACGACCCGATCCCGCGGCCCACGCGGCGCAAGGCGCGAAGTCACCGTAAGGAACCAACCGATACCCTGGGCGCCGTCTACCGGAACCGGGCGCGCATCGCGATCTCCGCGGCGAACGGCCTGGTTGCGTTCCTGTTCGGGCTGGCCGTCGAGACGGTGTTCATGCGCTTCGTCGGGCTGGGGCGCTTGCCGTCGTACGCGCTGCAGATCGCGTTCAGCACGCAGCTGAGCTTCCTGCTGGCGCGGTTCGTGACATGGCGCGACCGCCGCGTCCCGTTTTTCCGGACGATGGCCCGGTACAACGCCCAGCAACTCGGGACCACGCTCCTCAGCATCATGCTGTTCGCCGGTCTCGACAGCATCGGTGTCTTCTACGCGCTCGCCAACCTCACGGTGACGATCTGCCTCGCCCCGATCTCGTTCCTCGTGGCCCACAACTGGTCGCTGGCTGAGCAGCGCGGTGCGCGAGTGCGCGGCTCCACTTTGATTCTCCAGAACGAAACCTGGTGACTCCCCTCCCTCCCCCGGCTGCCCTCTTCGCCGCCGGCCCCCTTCCGCGGCCGCGAGTAGGGGCGCGGCGTTCGACGTTTCCGCGGAAACGTCTCACGCAATTGCGCCGCGCGTTCCTTGGGGAACGCGCAATCAGATGTCGACGTTCTCCTCCACCAGGATGTACAAGAACGTGGGTGACCGTCAGGCAATCGCCCGCTCGATCGCGCCGAACGTCACCCGTTCCTGCTCCAGCCGCACCTGATCGCCGTACACGTTCCCGGCCAGGTCCGCGTACAGCGCCGCCTCTGCTGATGTGAGGCCGGCGAGCAAGGCGGTAGCCGGCGACGGCTCCCGCACCCACTGGTCCCGGTGCGCGAGCAGCGTTGACCGGTCCATCAGCATCGACCGGACCGCGGGGAACATCGTGCGCAGCCGGCTCAGGATCGCGAACCCGTGCGTGTCGATGTCGCCCCAGTACACGACGTCCAGGTCCGCCAGCCAGCGCAACGGCGCGAGCGCGTCCACCGCGTAGCCGCGCCCCCAGATCACCATCGCCTTCTCCGGCAAGGGGAACGCCAGGTACGTGATCTCGTTCTCGACCACGTACACCCGGGAGACATCCGGCGGCGCGCCGTCAAGCTCGTCTGACCGGACGCTCGCCTCACTGAGCCCGCGGAACGGGCACCGGAACCGCACGTAGTCCGGCTTGCGCGCGAACCCGTACCGGGTCGCGAAGTCACCCGCCGCCATATCCACACGAACCGGGTCGAGCCGCAGGTCGAGCAGTTCGGCGAGCACGCCCCGGTGCCGCTCGATGAACTTGGTGTCGACGCCGGGCACGTCGACCTGGCGCAGGTACATCCCCGGCCGCTGCCGCTCCGCGATCCAGGCCGCGACCGCGAGCAGCTTGTCCCACTCGGGCGCCAGCCGCAAGGCGCGCATCGGGTGCGCCCGCACCCACTCCCCGCCCGGTGCGGCCGCCGCCATCGCGGTCAGCCGCCGCACCTCGTCCCGGACGCCGAGCAGTGCCCACGCGTCGTCGTAGCTGTCCAGCCAGGCCCGCGCGGGCAGCGTGTTCGTGCCGAAGTGCCGCCCGCCGACCTGCTTATGCTCGATCCGCAGCGGCCCGCGCGCCGCCGCCGCGGTCCACTGCGCCGCCCACTGCCGCACGTCGGCCAGGCTCTTCCCGATATCCCTAACGGCCGGGCCTTTCACCCCCGCCGACAGCGGCTCCCAGTCCATCCCCGCCAGAAAACGGATGGCGAGTGCCCCCGAGTCCCACTTCTTCCTGATCGCCGCCCGGACGTCCGCGGGCATCGTCCACCGCTCCGCCATGACCGGCTCAGTCCACGCTGACCAGCCGCCGCAGCGAATTCGCGGCGCGCTCCTCGGCGTACTCCTCGATCGTCATCGTCCGCAGCCTGGAGTCCATGCCGGTCCGGTTCTCCACGAACCCGACCGCGGCCACGTAGGGCTCAATGATGTGGATCTTCTGCAGCGGGGTGACGATCAGGAGCTGGAGGCCGAGCCGGGCGAACAGCTCGAGCGCGAACTTGGTCGACTCGTCCGACCCGCGGCCGAACGCCTCGTCGATCACCGCGAACCGGAACGTCCGCGACTTCGCCGCGCCCCACTCCAGCTTGAACTGGTAGGCCAGCGACGCGGCGAGGATCGTGTAGGCGAGCTTCTCCTTCTGCCCGCCGGACTTGCCGCCCGAGTCGGCGTAGTGCTCGTGCTCGGTGTCGTCCGCGCGGTACCGCTCGGACGCGCCGAACGTGTACCAGTTCCGCACATCGGTGACGAACCGGGTCCACCGCCGGTCCTGCTCGGTCATCCCTTCCCGGCCGCGGAATCGCTCGATGATCCGGCTGACCTGGAGGAACTTCTGCTCGGAGTAGGAGTCCGACTCCTCGCCCGAGACCGCGTCGTCGGTGCAGGCCCGCAGCTCGGCGCGGAAGTCGCGGATGTCCACGTGCGGGCTCACGATCGGCTCGAGCCGGATGTACCGGCCCGGGTTGTAGTCCACCCCGACCAGCGAGGCGTTGATCGTGTCGATCCGCTCCCTGATCAGCTCCGACTCCTTGTTGAGCTGGGACTGGAAGCCGGCGATGTCGTTGATCGTGTTCTGGTTCAGGTAGGTCTTGAACTGGCCGGTGAACCGCGGCAGGTCGTCGTCCACCAGGCGCCGGTGCAGCTCGCGGTAGCCGTCGGCGGAGTCGACCGCGTCGTTCAACTCGCTGGTCTCGACCGGGTACGCGCGGCGGAATTCGCCCATCGCGGCCACGATCTTGTTGGACACGGTCGTCAGCCGGGCGGTCCGCTTGCCGATCAGGTCGGCGACGGCCGCGCCCGCGGCGCTCTCGGCCCGGTCGCACGCCGCCGCCGCCGCGGGCCGCGCCTGGCCCGCGTCCGCGAGCAGCTTCGCGATGCCCGCGAACAGTGCGCGGGCCGCCGCGCAGGCCTCGTGGTCGAGCAGTTCGCGCGCCTCCGAGAGGACCCGCTCCGCGTCCTCGAGGCGCCCGTTCGCGGCACCGATCTTGGTGTCGATCGCCCGCAGCTCGGCGTCGAGGGCTTTCAGGTCCGCCCTGACGCGCTCCAGTTCCTCGCCGAGCCGCCGCAGCTCGGCAGAGGCCGCCTCGAGCTCGCGCTTCTCGGACTTCAGCCGCTCGGCGCGGTTCACCTCGGACTGCCAGTCGATCTCGGCGAAGTCCCGGATCGGGTCGAGCCCGGCCAGCGCCTCGCCGCGGGCGCCGGCGGCGTCCATCGCCGCCGCGTGCTTTTTCTCCTCCTGGGCGATGGCCGTGAGCTGGGTGGTCAGCTCCTGGGCCTGCCGCAGCAGGGCCTGGATCTTCGCCTCGTTCGACCAGCCGAGCACGTACCGGGACCGGTCGTCGATCCGGCTCCGGTCGTCCTTCTCGTGGCGGCCGCCCTTCTCCTTGATCTGCCCGGCCCTGGTGATCGCCTTGGCCGCGCGCCGGAACTCGGTCATCGACCCGACGCACTCGTGGTCGGCCCGCCGCTCGAGCTCGCGGGCGATCCAGTCGGCGAACGCGCTGTCCTTGACGTCGAGCTTGGTGGCGAGCGTGCCCGGCGCGTAGTCCGGCGGGGACACGCGCGCCATGTCCGGCACCCGGTAGTACACCACGCGCTGCCGCAGGTGACGGGCGTCGATCCAGTCCGAGACGGCCGCGTAGTGCGTCTCGGGCACGAGGATCGACAGGGCGAAGCCGTGCAGCACGCGCTCGGCGGCGCCTTCCCAGTCGGCCTCGCTCTCCCGCACCCGGATCAGCTCGCCCGCGAACGGCAGCGCGTCCTCGGGGATGCCGAGCTCGCCGCCGAGCCGGGCGCGCAGCTCGAGCTGCTGGCGCGGGATGTTGTTCTCCCGCTCGCGCAGGCTGCGCAGGTCCGCGTTGACCTCGCCGGCCTCGTGGCGCAAGTCCTTGGCGCGCATCCGGGTGTCGGTCAGCTTGTTCGTGTGGTCGGCCCGCTCGGTCCGCGCGTCCTCGCGGGCCTGGTCGAGCTGCCGCCGCCGCGCGGCGAACTGGGCGGCGTCCCCGACCGGGTCGAGCCCGGCCTTGACCAGCCCGGCCGCGAACAGGTCCGCGCGGGCGGCCCGGGCCTGGCGGGAAGTCTCGCAGTCGGCGAGATGCCGCTCGATCTCCGCGAGGCGGCCGCCGCCGTGGCCCGCTATCTCGACGTGGAGCCGGGTCTCGCGCGCGCTCAGATCCGCGCGAGCCGCGGCGAGCTTGTCGCGCTCGGCCCCGAGCAGCGTGCGCTCGTCCCTGATCCCGGCGATCTCGGCTTCGATCAGGCCTGCCTTGGCGTCCGCGAAGTAGTAGCGCAGCGCCTGGCGCTGCGCGGTGAGCGTCATCAGGTCCGCGCGCAGCTTGTCGTGGCGGTCGCAGTCGGCGAGCAGCGGCTCGAGCGCGGCGAGCTGCGCCTTGGCCCGCTGCACCGCCTCGTGTGCCTTGGTCAGGTCCTCGAAGTGCGCGATGATGCCGGACACCGCGGCGGCCGCGTCGTACGGCTCGAGCATGTGCTCGCGGACGAAGTCCGTGAGGTTGCCCACCGACTTCATCGACACCGTCTGGTGGAACAGGTCCATCGCCTGCTGCGACTCGATGCCCAGCCGGCGCCGGAAGTCCTTTCCGTACTCGGGGAACGAGTCGTGGATCCGGATGCCCTCGGCGATGCGCAGCCGCTTGCGCAGCGCGGTGATGTCGGTGCCGAAGCCGGCGAAGTCCTCCGCCACCGTGAGCCGCCGGTCGGCGGTCACGTAGAACCGGTCCGGCTGGCCGGCGGCGTCCGCCGACCGCAGGTGAAACACCTGGGCGAGCGTGACGGTCGCGTCGTAGCCCTCGTTGCGGAAGACGCCGAGCAGCACGCTGTACCGGCTTCCGTCGCGCAGGGCAACGGGCTTGGTCGAGCCAGTCACCTCGTTGCGTTCAGACTTATAAAACCCAAGTACATACGAGCGCAGGGAACGTTCCCGGGTGTCGGCTCCCGCGGCCTTGTTGTAGGAGATCGCCTGGGACGGGAGCAGCAGCGTGGTGACCGCGTCCACGATCGTGGACTTGCCGGAGCCGATGTCGCCGGTGAGCAGCGTGTTCTCGCCGTTCGCCTCCAGCGACCACACCTTGTCACCGAACGTGCCCCAGTTGTAGAGCTCGAGGCGCGCCAGGCGGAAGCCGGTCACTCGCTCACCTCCCGCAGGTAGTCGGCCAGCTTCGCGTCGAAGTCGGCGAGCCACTGGCCGTCGACGAACGCCTTGAGGATGCGCCGGACCTCGAAGGTCTGGCCGGCGCCTTTCACCTGGCGCAGGAACCCGAGGTCCGCGCACTTGGCGATGTGGGTGTCGATCTGGTCGGCCAGCCGCGCCTCGTTGCTGGACGGCGGCAGGAAGACCCGCAGCGTCTCGGCGATCTGGTCGCGGGTCAGCATGAGCCGGGTCTGGTCGCCGCCGGCGTCGAACTCGGCGAGCTTCTTGCGCAGCAGCGCGAGCAGCAGGCTGACCGGGAACGACAGCGTGCGGCGAGGGACCAGCCGCGGCAGCGGGTCGGGGTCGTCGGGCTCGGGGTCGCGCTGGCGGCAGAACGCGTACCCTTCGGCCTCGTCGATGACGATCTGCAGGCCGAGGACGCCCACGTAGTCACGGGCCTGCGGCTGGTACTCGAGCAGCCCGCGCCAGGCGCGGTCGTGGGTGTCGCGGTAGACGACGCCCTTCATGAGCTGGGTGACGGTGACGGCCAGGCTCGGTTCGGCGGTCATGCGGAGTTCCTTCGCGCGTACGTGACACGGGGCAGGGTGGCGACGCGGCGGACGCCGGTCTCGTCGTCCCAGCCGATGCGCTCGGTGTGGTCGGGGTCGAAGACGACCGCGAAGGCGTCGTCCTTGAGCGAGAGGTAGGTGACCAGCTCGGCCAGTCCCTGGGTGAGCGGGGTCTGCTCGACGATGCGGGCCAGGCCGACGGTCGGCTCGCGGCGCAGCGCGCGGTGGACCTCCGTCCGCAGCGGGCCGGGGTCGACGTGGACCTGGTCGAAGAGGGCGCTTACGTCGGTCTCGTCGGCGCCGCTGGCGCCGGCGTCGGCGTCGCGGACGTCGTCGCTGCTGACCTGGGGCTTGCGGGTCCTGACGTAGAGCGGGCGCTCCATCGGGAGGCTGATCTTCGGGGCGGGCGCGTCCAGTTCGGTGGTGACCGTGATGTTTTGCTGGTCCCGGAGGCGGAGGGCGCGGGACTCGATGCCGCGCAGAATCTCGATGACCCGGCGGTTCTCGAACCACACCTGGTCGTCGAGGAACCGGCGAAGCTGCTCGGAGAGCTGCCGGACGGTGGCCTGGGTACGTTCGGCGGCGTCGAGCCAGTCGTAGTGGATGTGGCGGAGGCGGGTGTCGCGTTCGGCGATGGTTCCGAGGTCGTGCACCTCGCGGAGGAGCCGGGACAGCTCTTCCTGGCGCGACTGGGAGAGGAGGAAGCCGTAGAACGCCTGGAACGACTTGCCCTGGTCCGAGCCCGCGATCGACTCCCGGCTGCCGAGGACGTCGTCGAGCAGCTCGCCCTTGCCGCCTTCCCAGCCGGCGATCTTCTCGCGCAGCCGCCGGTCGAGCTTGCGGAAGTTCTCCTCGACCTCGCGGAAGTCGGCCAGCAGCTCGCGCGCGGTCGCGGAGAACTGCTGGTAGCGGTCGCGCACGGCGGACTCGTCCATGAGGTCGACCTCGCCTGCCTGTACTTTGGCGATCTGCTCGTCGATGGCGATCTTTTGTTGTGTGAGGGCGGCGATCCGCTCGGCCGGGTCGGTCTCGGTGCCGAAGACGATCTGCCTGAGCAGGTCGACGATCGTGTTCAGGCGGGACTCGGTGCCGACAAACGAGCGCTCGCGCAGCGTGTCGACCCACTGCAGGGCCTTCTCGACGGCGGGGGTGGCGTCGTAGTGCGGCTCGTCGGAGCCGTCCGGGTAGTACTTGCGGAGCCAGCCGGCCTGGGGGGCGGCCCAGTCGTCGAGGTAGGCGCGGGCGGACTTGGGGAACTGGGGGGTTTCATTGCGCTCGTTGAGCGCGTACAGCTCGTCGTCGAGGCGGTCGGCCAGCTCGGCGGCGGGGATCGACCGGGTGTTCTCCTCGACAAACACTTTGCGGAGGAAGCTGAGCACCAACGGCGCGTTGGCGGCGGACAGCAGCCGCCAGGCCGGGCTGTTGGCCTTCAGCCACTCGATCTCGTCGAAGGTCGCCACGTCGGTAATCGTAAGGGCGGGGTCGGACATTCGGTGCGGGTTGCGGGCGGTTGCCTGCTGTTACCGGTCACCCGGTACGATCTTCATCGGAACTCGGGAGGTTTTCGCATGTCGGATATTCCGCGGGAGATCGACACATCGAAGCCGCACTCGGCTCGCATGTACGACTACTACCTGGGCGGAAAGGACAACTTCGCGGCGGACCGGGAGGCCGCGGAGAGGGTGCTGGCCGGCATGCCGACGGCACGGACGTTCGCGCGGGAGAACCGGGCGTTCATGACCCGGGCCGTGCGGTTCCTGGCCGGGGAGGCCGGGATCCGGCAGTTCCTCGACATCGGCACGGGCCTGCCGGCCGGGAACAACGTGCACGAGGCGGCGCAGTCGGTCGCCCCGGAGTCGCGGATCGTGTACGCGGACAACGACCCGCTGGTGCTGACGCACGCGCGGGCGCTGCTGACGAGCTCGCCGGAGGGGCAGACGGCGTATATCCAGGCGGACCTGCGGGACCCGTCTTTGATCCTCTCGAATGCTTCGACGCGCGAGGTGCTGGACTTCGGCCAGCCGATCGCGCTGCTGCTGGTGGCCGTGCTGCACTTCATCCCGGACGACGACAAGCCGGCGGAGATCATGAAGACGCTGGTCGACGCGCTGCCATCGGGGAGCTACCTGGTCGCCTCGCACCTCACGGGCGAGCACGACCGCGCGAGCATGGAGGCCGCGGACCAGGCCTACCGCGAGGCGCGGGTCCGGGGCCAGGCGCGGGACTCCGACGAGTTCGCGCGCTTGGCATTCGCGGGACTGGAACTCGTGCCGCCAGGGGTTTCTCTGGTGTCTGAGTGGCGGCCGACCGATCATGCGCCGCGTCCGACGCCGGCCGAGGTCAACTGCTACGGCGGCGTGGCGCGCAAGGCTTAGCTGGCCCGCGTTCACCCCGCTTGCCGATGCGGATGGCTCGTTTCGGGTACCGGGCCGCCGGCATCGCCAAGACGCACGTGGCCCGGCTGCTGGTCAAGCTGGACGCCAGGGACCGAGTGCAGCTCGTCATCACCGCCTACGAGGCTGGCCTGGTACCCGCGACCCGCTGACCGCACTAAGGGCTGCACGCTGCGGGGAGCGGCGCGCGAAGCGTAGCCAGCCGTCGTTGGACGTTCCCCAGGGAACGGGGCCGAGCGGGCCGGGATAGGCGTAGTACCATTCTGGTACCATATGGTCATGGCCATGAACTTGCGGCTTGACGACGAAGACAGCGCGCTCCTAAAGGCCCTCGCGGAGGCAGAGCACGTTTCGCTCCACGAGGCAGCACTGCGAGCGATCCGGCGCAGTGCCCGCGAACTTGCGCATACGGACCGTGTGCAAGAGGCCACAGCCGAGATGCTCGGCCGATGGGGTGAGGTCTTGGACAGGCTCGGCCACGCGTGACCGACCCGGCTTCCGGCACGGAGTACCTCAGCCTGGAAGATCTGCTGGACTTG
>DASZKN010000213.1:0-23290 GCA_035552855.1 Trebonia sp.
TGGTGTACCCGGGCGTCGGGTGGGTCGTCTGGCGCGACGAGGAGCACCTGCCCGAGGACCTGATCTTCAAGGTCAACTACCTCGGCGGGGAGATGCCCACGTTCGCGCTGAACTTCTCCCGCCCGGGCGCGCAGGTCGCCGCCCAGTACTACAACTTCCTCCGCCTGGGCTTCTCCGGCTATCAGCACGTCCAGCAGACGTGCCAGGACATCGCGGTGCACCTGTCGTCGGAGATCGCCAGGCTCGGCCCGTTCGAGCTGCTTTCCGAGGGCCGGGACCTGCCCGTGTTCGCGTTCAAGCTGCGGGATCACGTCACCGGCTTCTCGGTCTTCGACCTGTCCGAGCGGATGCGCGAGCGCGGCTGGCAAGTGCCCGCCTACACGTTCCCCGCGAACCTCACCGACATGGCCGTGCTGCGGATCGTGGTCAGGAACGGATTCAGCATGGACATGGCGAACCTGTTCCTCGACGACCTGCGGCTGAACCTGAGGATTCTCGAGCACCATCCTCAGGTTCAGATGCCGCCTGAGCTGCAGGCCAAGCGCCGCGCGTTCGCGCACTGACGCGAGTTGGTCACTTCCCAGGGGTCCAATGCCGATCGACGGGATTTAGTGCCGCCGCCAGTTACATGCCATGACGCCGGCGAGAGGCTGAGGACGGTAGCCGTAGCGATCCAGCGATCCTGGCGAAGAACACACCGCGCCACTAGACGAGCACGCCCCGAACGCGGGTACCGCCCTGCTCGCCCGCCGCGTGTCGCCGGCCCGCTACGCTATCGGCGGATGGGTCGTTCACCGGACCCTCCGCAGATTCAAGGAGAGCCCGTGATCCCTCCGCCGCCAGACACGGCCGCCGAGCCAAACGGCGTGCTCGGGGCCAAGCAGCCGCGAGAGCTGATGTTCCACGGCAGCGACCCGGATACGGTGGCGGGACCCGCGATCAGCCACGACACCCCGACCCGCTGCCAGGCGCGGACACGGATGTACCGGAACGGGCGGCTGCAGCGTGAAGGCTTCCCGGTCGCGGACATCAGCACCCACCTCGCCGACGGCGCCATCGTCTGGCTGGATCTGCGCGACCCCGACCGCGAAGACCTGTCGGTGCTGCAGGAGGAGTTCGGCCTGCACCCGGTGGCCATCGAAGACGCGGTGCTCGACCACGAGCGGCCCAAGCTGGACCGGTACCGGTCGCACCTGTTCCTGACCGCCTACAGCGCCCGGCTCGACACCGGCAGCGGCAAGCTCGCGACCAGTGAACTCTCCGCCTTCGTCACGCCGCAGGCGCTGATCACCGTGCGGAAGGACGACGGCCTTGACATCGGCAGGGTGGTGGAGCGCTGGGATGCCAGCCCGGACCTGGCCGGGTGCGGGGTCGGCTACCTGCTGCACGGCCTCCTGGACTACATCGTCGACGGCCACTTCGAGACCGTGCAGAGCCTCGACGACGAGGTGGAGGCCCTCGAGGACCAGTTGTTCGCCGACAAGCCGCAGGGCATGGACGTCCAGCGGCGCAGCTTCGAGCTGCGCAAGAGCCTGGTGCTGCTGCGCCGCATCGTCATCCCGATGCGCGAGGTCGTCAACACGGTGATGCGCCGCGACCTGCGGATCGCCGTCGACGAGATGATTCCTTATTACCAGGACGTCTACGACCACGTGCTGCGCGCCACCGAATGGACGGAGAGCCTGCGCGACCTGGTAACGAGCATCCTGGAAACCAACCTGACCATCCAGGGCAACCGGATGAACGTCATCACCAAGAAGGTCACCGGCTGGGCCGCGATCATCGCGGTGCCCACGTTCATCACCGGCTTCTACGGCATGAACGTGCCGTACCCCGGCTTCAGCGACAAGGGCGGCTTCGCGGCCGCGATCGCGATCATGATCGTTGCCGGGGTGATCCTCTACGTGGTCTTCCGCAAGCGCGACTGGCTGTGATCCCGAGCCGCCCCGGAACGTGAATCGCCCCGTGGCGGCCACTGCCGCACGGGGCGATTCGCGACGCGGTCGCGTGCTCAGACGCCGCGCATGCGCTGGAGCGCCTCGGCGAGGATCGCCTCGCCGTCGGCGTCGCTGCGACGCTCCTTCACGTAGGCGAGGTGGGTCTTGTACGGCTCCACACGCGGCGGGGCCGGCGGGTTTTCCCTGTCCTGGCCAGCCGGGAAGCCGCAGCGCGGGCACTCCCAATGGTCGGGAATGGCAGCGTCGGTCGCGAAGCTCGGCTTGGTCTCGTGCCCGTTCGAGCACCAGAACGATACCCACACGCGCGGTGCGGCCTCGCCGCGTTCCGCCTCGCCCATCGGGCCAGCGCCTACCCTGCTTCCGCGTATAGCGTTGCCACTGCTCACAGATCACCCCTCGTCGCGGGTTGTTTACAACTTCCACCAGTACCGCGCGGGGCACGGACCGGTGGATCTAACACACCACTACAGAAAAAGTTAGTGGTTGATGAGCCAGCCTAGGCCAATAATGCAGACGAACCAGAGGACACCGAAGAAAATGGTGATCCGGTCCAGGTTCCGCTCGACCACCGAGGAAGAGCCGAGCGTGGAGGAGACACCACCGCCGAACAGGTCCGACAGGCCGCCGCCCTTCCCCTTGTGCAGGAGGACAAGCAGCACAAGCGCCAGGCTCGTGACGATCAAGATGACCGATAGCGCGATGATCATCGGCGGTGCACTCTCTCCCTAACCCTTTGGGGCCTAACCTTTGCCGGTCTGACCGACAGTCAGCTCACGGTACCTGCAGATTTGCGCGAACTGACCGGCGTCGAGGCTCGCGCCGCCGACAAGGGCACCGTCCACGTCCGGCTGCGCCATGATAGGAGCGATGTTATCGCTCTTCACGGACCCGCCATACAGGATACGCACTGAGGCGGATGCCTCGCCGCCATGGCTCGCGGAAATTCGCGCCCTGATCGCGGCGCACATCTCCTGCGCGTCCGCCGGACTGGCGGTCTCACCCGTCCCGATCGCCCAGATCGGCTCGTAGGCGATCGCCATCGTGGCCACGTGCTCGGCGGGGACGCGCGCCAGGCCGGCCTTCACCTGGCTCGCCACATGGTCCACGTGGCCCTGCTCGCGCCGCACCGTCAGGTCCTCCCCCACGCACAGCACCGGCGTGATCGAGTGCGCGAGCGCGGCGCGGACCTTCGCGTTCACCAGCGCGTCGTCCTCCTGGTGGCCCTGGCGCCGCTCGGAGTGCCCGCACAGCACGTACGAGCAGCCGAGCTTCGCCAGCATCGGCCCGGAGATGTCACCGGTGTAAGCGCCCTTGGCGTGCGGCGACAGGTCCTGCGCACCGTACTTCAGGCGCAGCTTGTCGCCGTCGATGAGCGTCTGCACGCTGCGCAGGTCGGTGAACGGCGGCAGGACGAGCACCTCGGCGAACGTGAAGTCCTTAGGCGTGAGCGTGAACGCCAGCTTCTGGACGAGGGCGATCGCCTCGAAGTGGTTGCAGTTCATCTTCCAGTTGCCGGCGATGAGCGGCAGCCGCTCGCCGGTCTCTGGCTTGGCGCCGCCGCTCATGCGCCGAGCGCCGTCAGGCCGGGGAGCGTCTTGCCCTCGAGGTACTCCAGCGACGCGCCGCCGCCGGTCGAGATGTGCCCGAACGCGTCCTCGGCGAGCCCGAACGACCGCACCGCCGCCGCCGAGTCACCGCCGCCCACCACGGTCAGCCCGTCGACCTTGGTGATCGCCTCGGCCACCGCGCGCGTTCCGGCCGCGAACGCCGGGAACTCGAACACGCCCATCGGCCCGTTCCAGAACACGGTCTTGGCGTCGGCCAGCTTGGCGGCGAACAGCGACCGGGTGTCCGGGCCGATGTCCAGCCCCATCCGGTCGGCCGGGATCGCCGACGCCGGCACGATCACCGCGTCCGCGTCCGCCGCGAACTTCGACGCCGCGACGATGTCGACTGGCAGCACGATCTCCGCGCCGCGCGCCCCGGCGTCGGCCAGGACCTGCCGCGCGGACTCGACGTGGTCGCGCTCGAGCAGCGAGGAACCCACTTCGAGGCCCTGGGCGGCCAGGAACGTGAACACCATCCCGCCGCCGATCAGCAGCCGGTCGGCCAGCCCGAGCAGGTTCGCGATCACGCCCAGCTTGTCGGAGACCTTGGAGCCGCCGAGCACGACCACGTACGGCCGCTCCGGCGACGACGTCAGCCGCTCGAGCACCGACACCTCGGCGGTCACGAGGTCGCCCGCGGCGTGCGGCAGCAGGGCCGCCAGGTCGTAGACGGATGCCTGCTTGCGGTGCACCACGCCGAAGCCGTCACCGACGTAGACATCGCCGAGGGCGGCGAGCTTAGCCGCCAGCGCGGCCCGCTCGGCGTCGTCCTTCGAGGTTTCCGCCGGCTCGAAGCGCACGTTCTCCAGCAGCGCGACATCACCGTCGGCCATGGCCGCCGTGACCGCCGCGGCCGACGGGCCGGCCAGGTCGGCGGCGAACGCGACCGGCTTGCCGAGCAGTTCGCCAAGCCGGGTAGCGACGGACCGCAGCGACGGACCGCCGGCCGCGCGGGCGGCGAAGTCGTCGCCCTTCGGGCGGCCGAGGTGCGCGAGCACCACGACACGCGCGCCGCGCTCGGACAGCTTGCGGATCACCGGCAGGCTGGCGCGGATGCGGCCGTCGTCGGTGATCGCGCCGCTGCCCGCCTTGTCCAGCGGCACGTTGAGGTCCGAGCGAAGCAGCACGCGCTTCCCGGCGACCTCGATGTCGTCGATCGTCTGCATGCGCGCTCAGCCCAGCCGGGACGCGACGAGCGCGGTCAGGTCGGCGAGCCGCGACGAGTAGCCGAACTCGTTGTCGTACCAGCCGAAGACCTTGACCTGGTTGCCGTAGGCCATCGTGATCGACGCGTCGAACGTGCAGGACGCCGACGTGCCCACGATGTCGGAGGAGACGATCGGGTCCTCGGTGTAGTACAGGATGCCCTTGAGCGCGCCCTCGGCCGCGGCCTGGAACACCGCGTTCACCTCGTCCTTGGTGACGTCCTGGCCGGTCTCGACGACCAGGTCGGTGATCGACCCGGTGATCACCGGGACGCGCAGCGAGTAGCCGTCCAGCTTGCCCTTGAGCTCGGGCAGCACCAGCGCGGTCGCCTTGGCGGCGCCGGTGGACGTCGGCACGATGTTCTGCGCGGCGGCGCGGGCACGGCGCAGGTCCTTGTGCGGGCCGTCCTGCAGGTTCTGGTCCTGTGTGTACGCGTGCACCGTGGTCATCAGGCCCTTGACGATGCCGAAGCTGTCGTTCAGCACCTTCGCCATCGGCGCCACGCAGTTCGTCGTGCAGGAGGCGTTGGAGATGATGTTGTGCCGCCCGGCGTCGTACTTGTCGTCGTTGACCCCCATCACGATCGTGATGTCTTCTTCCTTGGCGGGGGCCGAGATGATGACCTTCTTCGCGCCGCCCTCGATGTGCGCCGCCGCCGCGGGGCCGCTGGTGAACCGGCCCGTCGACTCGATCACGATGTCCACGCCCAGGTCGCCCCACGGTAGCTGGGCCGGGTCACGCTCGGCCAGGATCCTGATCGGCTTGTCGCCCACGTAGATGGAGTCGTCTCCCGCGGTGACCGGCTCCGGCAGCGTGCCGGCCACCGTGTCGTACTTGAGCAGGTGCGCCATCGTCTTGAGGTCACCGAGGTCATTAGCGGCGACGATCTCGATGCCGCGGTCGCTCCCGGCCGCGTTCACGGCGCGCCAGAAGTTGCGCCCGATGCGCCCGAACCCGTTGATGCCAACCCGAATTGTCACAGCCCGAGTCTCCGTTCCGTTAGCCGCCCGTGGCTAGGGCCCAACGTCTTGATGTTCCCTGTCACCCCCGAGATTATTAACCACGGACGACTTCCGCGCACGCCCCGGGGTGAAGCGGGGGGTGAAGCGGACTGCCGGGAGGGCCGCGGGCGGGGTCCGGCTAGCGGGCGGCGCGGCGGATGCCCGGTACGTAGGCGAGCGCCACCGCGAGGGCGGCGATCGCCCCGCTCAGGTAGGTGCCGGGACCGGCCGGCACGCCGAGCGGACTGCCGGTG
This sequence comes from Trebonia sp., assembly GCA_035552855.1. Taxonomy (GTDB): domain Bacteria; phylum Actinomycetota; class Actinomycetes; order Streptosporangiales; family Streptosporangiaceae; genus Trebonia. The sequence continues at coordinate 6,027 of DASZKN010000213.1, forward strand.
AGCATGACCACGAGCAAGCGTCCCCGCCGGTCATGCCGCCCACCCCACGACCGCCTGCACACCGGAGGCGAACCGCTTCCATTCGGTCCGCTGGGTGGCCAGCGCCGCGCTGCCCGCGCTGGTCAGCACGTAAACGCGGCGGCGGCGCCCGTCGGCGTCCGCCCAGTCGCTGGCCAGCAGGCCGGCGTCCTCGAGCCGGTGCAGCGCCGGGTAAACCGTGCCTTCCGGCAGGTCGAACGCGCCGTCGCTGCGCGCGGAGAGCGCGGTGATGATCGCGTAGCCGTGCGCGGGGCCCGCGGCCAGCACCGACAGCAGTAGCAAGTCAAGGTGCCCCTTGAGCCGTTCCCGTTCCCTGTTCATACCTCGTAAATCTATGCATAGGTAACTAGGTGTCAAGCGGCCGCCGTCAGGAGGCGGCGAGGGGCCACGAGGAGGGGTACCTGAGCGTCATCGTCTGACCGGCCCGTGTTTCCGTCAGCATCGTGAACCGGCCGTCGCGCGGCGCGGAGAGCGTGATCGTGGCGGGCACTGTCGCGACCTTGCCCGCGGCGCAGTTCGGGACGCAGCTTTCGATCCCCGACTTGCCGCGACCGGTCGCCCCGGCCGTCGTCCAGGATGACCAGCGGATGCCGGTCACGACGTTGCCGCCGTCCGCGCTGAAGTCGATCTGGGACGGGGCCCAGCCCGTGAACTTGCCGATTGTGACCAGCGGCCGGACGGAAGCGGGCCGCGAGCGCGGGGAGGTTCCCGGCCCGCTCGCGCACGCCGACACGCCGCCGCCCGCCGCGGCCGCGGCGAGTATCACCGCGCTGGCCGTGTTCCACGTCGCCGCGGGGCGGCTGCGCAGCCTCGTCCGCGTGCTCATGACGATCACCCTATGCCGTAGCTACCCTGCCCCCGGCTTCAGTATCCGCCCGATCCGCCCGATCCGGTCCTCCCGATCCGCGGCGCGGTCGCTCGGCGCGGGCGCGGGACGCCGGCCCGACCGGGCGGGCCGCTACGGGAGCATTTCGGCCGTGAGGCAGGCTTCTGTGCTGGGCATGCCCAGGTCGGCGGCGCGGCGGTCGGCCATCGCGAGCAGGCGGCGGATGCGGCCGGCGATCGCGTCCTTGGTCAGCGGCGGGTCGGCGAGCTGGCCGAGTTCCTCGAGCGACGCCTGGCGGTTGGCGACACGGAGGCGGCCGGCCATCACCAGGTGTTCCGGCGCGTCCGGGCCGAGGATGTCCAGCGCCCGCTCCACGCGCGCGCCCGCCGCCACCGCCGCGCGGGCGGAACGGCGCAGGTTCGCGTCGTCGAAGTTCGCCAGCCGGTTGGCGGTCGCGCGGACCTCGCGGCGCATGCGCCGTTCCTCCCACGCGAGCACCGAGTCGTGCGCCCCGAGCCGGGTCAGCATCGCGGCGATCGCCTCGCCGTCGCGGATCACTACCCGGTCCACGCCGCGGACCTCGCGGGCCTTGGCGGAGATCTTCAGCCGCCGCGCGGCTCCGACCAGCGCGAGCGCCGACTCGGAGCCGGGGCAGGTGATCTCGAGCGCCATCGACCGGCCGGGCTCGGTCAGCGAGCCGTGCACGAGGAACGCGCCGCGCCACGCGGCCTCGCAGTCGCAGTTCGCCCCCGCCACCACCTGGCGCGGCAGCCCGCGCACGGGCCGCCCGAAGTTGTCAAGCAGCCCGGCCTGCCGGGCCAGGTTCTCGCCGCCGCGCGACACCCGCACCACGTAGCGGTTGCCCTTGCGCAGCCCGCCGGGCGCGAGCACGAGCAGCTCAGAAGACGCCCCGAAGACCTCCGAGATGCTCGCGCGCAGCCGCCGCGCGACCGCGGCGGTGTCCAGTTCGGCCTCGATCACGATCCGGCCGGCCGTGAGCGTCAGCCCGCCCGCGAACCGCAGCAGCGTCGAGACCTCGGTCTTCCGGCAGCATGGCTTGACCACCGGGATCCGGCTCAGTTCGTCCTTCACTACGCTCGTCATCGCCACTGCGTGCTACCCCCCATGGTGTGTGCTCCCCCCGCCCTCGGAACCCTCGAGACGCTCGGAACCCTCGGAACTCTCGAAAACCTGCCGGTAGGCCGCCGCCAGCCGCACCGGGTCGTGCCGGACGCCGTCCGCCGCCGCGACATCCGCCAGCACCACGGACGCGTGCAGCGATCCCGCCGCCTTCTCCAGGTCGGCGAGGTCCGCCCCCGTCCCCGGGCCGCTCACCGCCGCGCGGTCGGCCAGCACTACATCGACAGACAATGATGGCGCATGATCGGCGAAGACTTCCACGTGGCGGTGCGGCGAGAAGCCGTCGGTCTCCCCCGGCTGCGGCACCAGGTTGAGCGCGAGCAGCCGGCGGGCCGGCGACGACCGCAGCGCGGCGGCCAGCGACGGCACCAGCAAATGCGGCAGCACGCTCGTGAACCACGACCCGGGCCCGAACACCACCCAGTCGGCGTCCAGCACCGCGGCGACCGCCTCCGGCACCGCCGGCGGGTCGGCGGGCAGCAGCGAGATCGACCGCACCCGCCCCGTCGTCACCGCGACCGACGCCTGGCCGCGCACGATCGACACCTCGTCCGGCCGCGCCGGGTCGAGCCCGGCCACCGACGCCACGATGTCCATCGGCACCGCCGCCATCGGCAGCACACGGCCGGTCACGCGCAGCAGCCGGCCGACCCAGTCCAGGCCGGCCACCGGGTCGCCCAGCAGGTCCCACAGCGCGGCGATCAGCAGGTTGCCCACCGAATGGCCGCCCAGGTCCCCCGTGCCGCCGAACCGGTGCTGCACCACCCGGGACCACGTCGTGCCCCAGTCGTCGTCGCCGCACAGCGCCGCGAGCGCCATCCGCAGGTCTCCCGGCGGCAGCACGCCGAACTCCCGGCGCAGCCGCCCCGATGACCCCCCATCGTCGGCCACGGTCACGATCGCGGTCACGTCCGGCGTGACCCGGCGCAGCGCGGCCAGGGAAGCCGCCAGCCCGTGCCCGCCGCCCAGCGCGACGACCTTCAGCGACAAGAACTCACTCCCGCCCGAGATCCCGGTGCGTCACCGTCACGTCGCGGCCCGCCAGCCGCGCCGCGAGCTGCTCCGCGATCGCCACCGACCGGTGCTTGCCACCGGTGCAGCCGACCGCGAGCGTGACGAACCGCTTGCCCTCACGCTCGAACCCGGCGAGCGAGACGTCAAGGACCTCGAGGTAAGCGGAGAGGAAAGCGCCCGCCGCGGGCTGGCCGAGCACGTAGTCCCGGACCGGCGCGTCCAGCCCGGACAGCGCGCGCAGCTCGGGCACCCAGTGCGGGTTGGGCAGGAACCGGCAGTCCGCCACGAGGTCCGCGTCCACCGGCAGCCCGTACTTGTACCCGAACGACATGATGTGCACCCGCGGCCCCGCCGTCTCGCCGCCGCCGCCGAAGTACCCGTGCATGCGGGCGCGCAGCTCGTGGACGTTCAGCGCCGAGGTGTCGAGCACGATGTCGGAGTCGCCGCGCACCGCGCGCAGCAGTTCCCGCTCGGCGGCGATGCCGTCCACGACGCGGCCGGAGCCCTGCATCGGGTGCGGCCTGCGCACGTTCTCGAACCGGCGCACGAGCACGTCGTCGGACGCCTCGAGGAACACGACCTGGGGCGCGACGCCGCGCGCGCCGAGCAGCGCGATCGCGGACTTCAGGTCGGTGCTGAACGCCCGCGACCGCACGTCCACGATCGCAGCGATGCCCGCGAGCGACGCCCGGTCGGCCAGGTCGAGCATCGTGGGCAGCAGCGCGGGCGGCAGGTTGTCGACCACGTACCACCCGAGGTCCTCGAGCGACTTCCCCGCGGTTGACCGGCCGGCCCCCGACATGCCGGTGACGATAACGATGTCGGGACTGACCCCGGCTGCCTCAGTCATGAGCCCGGTCCCTCATCTCACTGGCCCCCATCTCACTGGCTCTCGCTATGCAGCGCGGCCACGATCGTCTCCGCGAGCCGCGGCCCGATCCCCTGGACGGTCGCGATCTCCTCGGCCGACGCCGCCGACAGCGCCTTCACCGAGCCGAACTTCTTCAGCAGCGCCGACCGCCGCGCCGGCCCCAGCCCGGGCACCCCGTCGAGCACCGACACCGTGGCCGCCTTGCCTCGCTTGGCGCGGTGGTACGTGATCGCGAAGCGGTGCGCCTCGTCCCGCACCCGCTGCAGCAGGTACAGCCCCTCGCTGGTCCGCGACAAGATCATCGGGTATTCCTCGCCCGGCCGCCACACTTCTTCCAGCCGCTTGGCGAGACCGCACACCGCAACGTCGTCGATCCCGAGGTCAGCCAGGGCCGCGGCAGCGGCCTCGGCCTGGCCGCGCGCCCCGTCGACGACCACCAGGTTGGGCGGATAGGCGAACTTGCGGGTGGTCGACAGGGACCGTTCGGGGGAAAGATGGTTTTGATCGTCACGCGCCGCGGGATCGCCGAGCATATCCAGCTCGCCAGTTTCCTCGCGTTCCGCCAGGTACCGGCGGAAGCGGCGGGTGATCACCTCGCGGATCGCGGAGATGTCGTCGAACCCCTCGTGGCCGCGGATCGAGAAACGGCGGTACTCGCTCTTGCGGGCGAGGCCGTCCTCGAACACGACCATCGAGGCGACGACGTTCGTGCCCTGGAGGTTGGAGACGTCGTAGCACTCGATCCGCAGCGGGGCGTCGTCCAGCGCCAGCGCGTCCTGGATCTCGTGCAGCGCCTGGCTGCGCGTGGTCAGGTCGCTGGCGCGGCGCGTCTTGTGCAGCGCGAGCGCCTCCTTGGCGTTGCGCTCGACGGTGTCGGCCAGCGACTTCTTGTCGCCGCGCTGCGGGACCCGCAACTGGACGGGGCCGCCGCGGCGCTGGGTGAGCCATTCGGTCATCGCGGTGGCGTCGGGCGGCAGCGCCGGGACCAGCACCTCGCGCGGTATGCCGGCGTTGACCGCGTCCGGGGCGGCGGCCTCGCCGTAGAACTGGCCGAGGAAGTGCTCGACGAGCGTGGCGGTCGTGGTCTCCTCGACCTTCTCCAGCACCCAGCCGCGCTGGCCGCGGATCCGGCCGCCGCGGACGTAGAAGATCTGCACGGCCGCTTCGAGCTGATCTTCGGCGAGCGCGATCACGTCGAGGTCGGTGCCGTCACCGAGCACGACCGCCTGCTTCTCCAGCGCGCGCTCGAGCGCCCTGATGTCGTCGCGGAGCCGGGCGGCGCGTTCGTACTCCTCGTTGTCGGAAGCGTTCTTCATGTCGGCCGCGAGGCGCTTGATGAAGCGGGTGGTCTGGCCGGACATGAAGTCGCAGAAGTCCCCGGCCAGCTCCCGGTGCTCGGCTTCGGACACGCGCTTCACGCACGGGGCGCTGCACTTGCCGATGTAGCCGAGCAGGCAGGGCCGGCCGATCTGTCCCGCGCGCTTGAACACGCCCTTGGAACAGGTGCGGACCGGGAACACGCGCAGCAGCGTGTCGACCGTGTCACGGATCGCCCAGGCGTGGGAGTACGGGCCGAAGTACCTGGTGCCCTTCCGCTTCGCGCCGCGCATGACCATGACGCGCGGGTACTCCTCGTCCATCGTGACGGCGAGGTAGGGATAGCTCTTGTCGTCGCGGTACCTGACGTTGAACCGGGGGTCGAACTCCTTGATCCAGGAGTACTCGAGCTGGAGCGCCTCGACCTCGGTGTTGACGACCGTCCAGTCGACACGGGCGGCCGTCGTTAGCATTGCCTGGGTTCGCGGGTGCAGCGCCGTGAAGTCCGCGAAATACTGGTTCAGCCGCTGCCGGAGCGACTTCGCCTTCCCGACGTAGATGACGCGTCCGCGCTCGTCACGGAAGCGGTAGACGCCGGGCGACTCAGGTATCTCGCCAGGCGCTGGCCGGTAAGAGTGCGGGTCTGCCACGCTAATAACCTTATAGATGATTCCAAACCCATGATTCCTAACGGGCCCTGGTGACTCCGTATCTTTCGGATCTTTCGCGGCGAGCCGGGTGTCGCGGACCAGCGCTATGGCGGGGCGTTGCGGCGATTCGAGTCATTACTTAACATGGGGGCATGGCGACTGTCACGCCTCCGGCGACGGAGCGGCTCGGGGAATCATACTTTCAGGATCCGCAGGGACTGTTCGAGCGGCTGCGGGCCGAGGCGCCGGTGACGCCGGTGATCATGCCGGAAGGCGGCCGCGCGTGGCTTATCACCCGCTACGCCGACGCGCGGGCGGCGCTGGCCGACCCGCGGCTCGCCAAGAACTGGATGAAGCACATGGTGCCGGACGACTGGACGCCCGACCCCGTCCAGAGCTACCTCAACCGGCACATGCTGAACATGGACCCGCCCGACCACACGCGGCTGCGGCGGCTCGTGGTGAAGGCGTTCACGGCCCGCCGGGTCGCGTCGCTGCGGCCGCGTATCGAGGAGATCACGGCGTCGCTGCTGGACGCGATGGCGGAGTCGGCCGGGGCCGGTTCCGGGCCGGGGGCCGGTTCCGGGGATGGCGTCGTGGACTTGCTCGCGGCGTTCGCGTTCCCGCTGCCGGTCACCGTGATCAGCGAACTGCTCGGCATCCCGGCCAAGGACCAGAACGCGTTCCGCGAATGGTCGGGGACGATCCTCTCCTCGACCGCCCAGCCCGAGGAGTTCAGGGCCGCCGGGCTGGCGATGCATGCGTACTTCTCGGCGCTGGCAGCGGCGAAGCGGCGCGCGCCCGGCGACGACCTGGTGTCCGCGCTGATCGAGGCGCAGGACGCGGACGACGCGCTGGACGAGAGCGAACTGCTGGCGATGATGTTCCTGCTGCTGGTGGCCGGCCACGAGACCACGGTGAACCTGATCGCGAGCGGGACGCTGGCGCTGCTGCAGGCGCCGGCGCAGCTGGCGCGCCTTCGGTCCGACCCCGCGCTGCTGCCGTCGGCGGTCGAGGAACTGCTCAGGTACGCGAACCCGCTGAACCACTCGACCGAGCGATTCACGCTCGAGCCGGTCACGATCGGCGGCGTGACGATCCCGGACCACGAGTGGGTGCTGTGCGTGACGTCGTCGGCGAACCACGACTCGTCGCGGTTCCCGTCGGCTTCCGCGCTGGACGTGGAGCGGGACGCGACCGGCCACCTGGCGTTCGGCCACGGCATCCACTACTGCCTCGGCGCGCCGCTGGCGCGGCTGGAGGGGGAGATCGCGTTCGGCTCGCTGCTGGCGCGGTTCCCGGACATTTCGCTGGCGGTGCCGCCGTCGTCGCTGCGCTGGCGCCCGTCCAGCCTCATCCACGGCCTGGAATCCCTCCCGGTCCGGCTGGCCCGCCGGGCAGCCGGGCGGGACGCTTAACTACGCGAGGACGTCGGCGACCGCGACCGGGTCATAGCCGTGCGCGGCCGCGACCGGGGCGTTCGTGAGGTGGCCCGCGTGGGTGTTCAGGCCGGGCGCCAGCGCCTTGTCCGCGCGCAGGGCCTCCCGCCAGCCACGGTTGGCGAGCTCGACGGCGTACGGCAGCGTGACGTTGGTGAGCGCGTACGTAGAGGTGTGCGGGACCGCGCCCGGCATGTTCGCCACGCAGTAGAACACGGAGTTGTGCACCTTGAAGGTCGGGTCGGCGTGCGTCGTGGGACGGGAGTCCTCGAAGCAGCCGCCCTGGTCGATCGCGATGTCGACGAGCACCGAGCCGGGCTTCATTCGCGCCACGAGCTCGTTGCTGACGAGCTTGGGCGCCTTCGCGCCGGCGACGAGCACCGCGCCGATCACGAGGTCGGCGCCGAGCACGGACTGCTCGATCTCGTGGACGTTCGACGCGACCGTCTGGATCCGGCCGCGGTAGATCGCGTCGATATCGCGGAGCCGGGCGATGTTCTTGTCGAGGACGGTCACGTTCGCGCCCATGCCGACGGCGATCTGGGCCGCGTGCTGACCGGAGACGCCGCCGCCGATGACGACGACGCTCGACGCGCGCGTGCCGGGGACGCCGCCGAGCAGCGCGCCGTAACCGCCGCCCGGCCGCATCAGGTGGTACGCGCCGACCTGCGGGGCGAGCCGGCCGGCGACCTCGGACATCGGGGCGAGCAGCGGCAGCGAGCCGTCGGCGAGCTGCACGGTCTCGTAGGCGATGCCGGTGACGCCGTTTTCCAGCAGCGCGTCGGTGCACGCCTTGTCGGCGGCCAGGTGCAGGTAGGTGAACAGGACGAGGTCCTTGCGCATGCGGTGGTATTCCTCCGCCATGGGCTCCTTGACCTTGAGCACCATGCCGGCGATGCCCCAGACCTCGTCGGCGTCGGGGATGATCGTCGCGCCCGCGGCGACATACGAGTCGTCGCGCAGCGAAGACCCCGCCCCCGCGTCCTTCTCGACGTAGACCTCGTGGCCGTTGCTCACCAGCTCACGCACGCCGGCCGGCGTCATCGCGACGCGGTACTCGTGGTTCTTGACCTCGCGGGGGATGCCGACCTTCATAACGAGCTACCTTCCGGCGTACATCGACGCATCATCCGACACATCCATGATGCACGATCGTCGAAAATTTACCTAGATTACTGAATGTAATTCTGTATGCTTACTCTATGACGATGGAAAGTTCACAGCTACGGCCCGGTGATCCAACCCCGCCGAATCGTGTTCAAGATCACCGGCCGGGCTTCAACCTCGACGAAGCAGACCGGCGCATCGTCCTTGAGCTGGCCCGGGACGCCCGGATGGCCAACAACACGCTCGCCGCCCGCGTCGGCATCGCCCCGTCGACGTGCCTCGGCCGGGTCCGCTCCCTCCGCGAGCGCGGCGTGATCCGCGGCTATCACGCCGAAGTGGACCAGGCCGCGCTCGGCCGCCCGCTCCAGGCGATGATCGCGGTGCGGCTGCAGTCGACCGCCCGCGGCCATATCCGCGCGTTCGTCGGCGAAGTCGCGCGGCTGCCCGAGGTGCTGAACGTATTCTTCCTCGCCGGCAAGGACGACTTCCTGCTGCACGTGGCCGCGGCGTCCACCGAGGACCTGCGGGACTTCGTCGAGAAGCTGAGCCTCAACACCGACGTCGCGTACACGGAGACCTCGCTGATCTTCGAGCACGTCCGCGCGGACGTGACCGGGTGACGGACCGGTCCGCCGCCGTCGCCGTCTCCGCGCTCGTCGATATCCGGATGGAGAGCGTCTGGTGGCGCTGCCATCGCCGGCTGCTCGCGGACTTCGCCTCGGTCGCGCGCGAGGTGGAAGTCGGCCATCTCATGCACGACGGCGGCCAGGCCACGCTGCTGTGATCCTGACCTAACGGGACGACCTTGACCGACAGGAAGTCGGCGACGCCGAGCAGCCGCAGCACCTGGCGCTGCGGGAGCGGTATCCCGGGCCGAGTCTCGTCGTGGTAGACCCGCGGCGACTCGACCTGGTAGACCCGCCCGCGGGTGTGCACCGCACAGCCGCCGGCCGCGACGACGTTCTTCACCCAGTCCGTCTTGTCCCGCCCGTACGTCAGCGCGAACACGAAGCCGTCGCCGGTCGCGAACGCGTTCACCGGCGTCCGGTAGACCCGCCCCGAACGCCGCCCGTGGTGCACCACCAGGGCAAGGCCCGGCGCCCGCGGTGCGAGGAGCCGGACGACACGGTTCAGCCCCGCCTTGTTCAGCCTCGCCAGCCACTGGGGAAAGGGCACGCGGAAAGCATAGCGTGATCCCACTCACGTTGTCGGGAATGCGGTTCCTCGCCGCCCGCACCACCGCGCCGCGCCCCGGCACGCTGCGGGACCTCTACGGCGACCTGGCACCGGTCGCGGTGGTGCCGGCGGCGGGCGGGGACGTCACCGTCTGCCCCGGCCGGGACGCGGTTGTGGAAGCCGGCGACGAAGTCACGCTCATCGGCACACCGCGAGAGCTGCACGCCGCCACCGCCGTCAATTTTCCCGAACGCACCCTCCTGACTCCCCGCCGCCCCGCCGCCTCGGGGGTTGCGGCCGTCCGCCACTTGCGGGGCTACGTGGTGTCGCTGCTCCGCGCCGCCGACCGGCGGCTGGCGGTCGCGCTCGGCGCGCTCGTCGCCGTGCTGGCCGCGTCCACCGGCGTGCTGCGCCTCGCCTACGCAGCCGGCGACCAGCACATCTCCGTCCTCGACGCGCTGTACTTCACGGTCGAGACGATCACGACCGTGGGGTTCGGCGACTTCACGTTCCGCTGGCAGCCGCCGTGGCTGATCGCGTTCGCGATCGGCCTGATGCTGGCCGGCGCGCTGTTCGTCGCGGTGTTCTTCGCGCTCCTCACCAACGTCATCGTCAGCCGCCGGATCGAGGAGTCGCTCGGCCGCCAGCAGATCACCGGCCTGTCCGGCCACATCCTGGTGATCGGCCTCGGCACCGTCGGGCTGCGCGCCGTCCAGGAACTGCACGCGGCGGGCAGCGACGTGGTGGTCGTGGAGAAGGACGAGCACAACCGGCATCTCGGGCAGGTCCGTGCTCTCGGGATCCCGGTCGTGATCGCGGACGCGACGCTGCCGGAGGTGCTGCGGTCGGTGCGGCTGGCCGCCGCGTCCGCGGTCGCCGTGCTCACCAGCGACGACCTGGCCAACCTGGAGACCGGCCTGGCGGTGCGGGACCAGCTCGGCGAACGGTGGGCGACAACGCCGGTCGTGCTCCGGATCTTCGACCCGCGGCTGGCGAGGTCGGTGAAGGAGTCGTTCGGCTTCAAGAACGTGCGGTCGACGGCGGCACTGGCGGCGCCGTGGTTCGTCGGAGCCGCGCTCGGCCTCGACGTGCTGTCCACGTTCTACGCGGGCGACGAGCCGTTGCTGGTGGCACGGCTGACCGTCACGCCGGGCGGCGGCCTGCACGACCTGCGGATGGATGACCTGGCCGCCCGGACGCGGGTGCTCGCGATCCGCCGCGCCGCCGACACCGCGGTGCTCGAGCACCCGCCCCGGCGCGCGACACGCTTCTGCCCGGCCGACGAGGCGTACCTGATCGGCCCGTACGACGAACTGCTCACGGTCCTCCGCCGCGACCGCCCGTCCCCGTAGCACCAGTGCCTCACCGATCCTGTAACACCCATCTATCCCAGGAATCTCTGGCTCGCGTGTCTCGTCCGGGTTCTGTCGCTGGCGACGAATGTAGCGGAGAGTAACCCTTTACGCCGGTCATGCGGCTTTCTCCGGTAATAAATTTCGCACTACACGGCGTTAGCAGGAGGTCAATTATGGCTTTGACGACGACAAATAGATCGGCGTATAACCGTGAGGCTAGGGTTGTCTTACTAGCCCGATATGTCGCTATGCCCTTACAGAGGGTATCAACTTATACACATAGCGTCCTAATCTGGCCAGAGTAGGCATCACGGATGGGACACGGACAAATGCTTAGAGTTAGCAAGGTCGAAGACTGGCTGCGCCGGGCCCCCACCCGCCCCGACCTGGGCACGCGTGGCGGCTGCGTGATCATCCGGTCCAGCGAGGGCGACGGGATCTGCGACGGGATCTGTCCCGGCAGCGGCCCGGTACCGGGAGTCAGCAGCCAGACGGCCGGATCCCGGGCCCTGCGGCTGCACCTGACCATGATCCCGCCACGAACGCGCGGGATGCCACACTTTCATGCCGACCACGAGTCAGCCATCTACACTGTGAGCGGCGAGACTGAAATCTGGCACGGCGACGGACTCGTAAAGAGAACTGTTGTCCGCGCCGGGGATTTCATGTACGTTCCGCCGGGAATACCGCATCTCGCGGTAAACCGGAGTGACGTCATGACAATCGCGGTCGTCGCCGGCACAGACCCCGAGGAACGGGAGGGTGTGGTCGTGGTCGAACTTCCGAGGCGCCTGGCTGACTTGCTCAGCCTTCCGGTTGCCGTGCGGGAGTTACCTCTAGACCCCGCGCCCGCCTCCCGCGGGGAAGCGGTGATTCCGGTAGACGTTGGCGGCGGCTCCTCCTCCTCCGCCGACACCAGGGGCTTCTCTCCCCCCTCCACACCGGATTCGCTGCAATTTGGCCGCGGCTCCCGCTGGTGTAGCAGCGGGAACCGCGGCCAAATCCCGGGGACGTGCACAATTTAGCATAGGAGCAGGTCAGGAACGCATACCGGCCCGCCCAGCACGCGCAACTTAGGCAATAAGTAATTCATGCATCGCATAGTGACACAAAATCTTCGCGACGCACAAAGTTTTCGTGACTACCCGCACGGCGGCGCGTGCCGAAAATCTTCGCGGTAATTAGCCCGGTTAACCCCATAACCAGACCAATCCCATACGTTCCGCGCGGGTGAGATGCCCGCCGGTGAGTGCGGGTGCCCGCCGGCGGGTGACGTGCGGCCGGCGGGCGTCCCTTGGTTACTCGAAGGCTTCCGGGGGCGGGCAGGCGCAGACCAGGTTGCGGTCGCCGTAGGCCTGGTCGATGCGGCGGACGGGGGGCCAGTACTTGGCCCGGCGGGCACCGGAGCCGGAGCCGAGGCCGGCCCGGCCCGGGTAGCCGCCTTCGGCGGGCGAGTAGGCGTGCTTCCAGTCCCCCACGATCAGCATCTCCGCCGTGTGCGGCGCGTTCTTCAGCGGGTTGTCGGCCGGGTCGGAGTGGCCGGCGGCCACCCGGTCGATCTCGGCCCTGATCGAGATCAGCGCGTCGCAGAACTGGTCAAGCTCGTCGAGGTTCTCGCTCTCGGTGGGCTCGATCATGAACGTGCCGGGCACCGGGAACGACATCGTCGGGGCGTGGAACCCGTAGTCGATCAGCCGCTTGGCGACGTCGTCGACCGTGATCCCGCCGGGCAGGTGGCGCAGGTCGATGATGCACTCGTGCGCGACGAGGCCATTGCGGCCGGTGTGCAGCACCGGGAAGTGCGGCGCCAGCCGGCGGGCGACGTAGTTCGCGGACAGCACCGCGACCTGGGTGGCGCGGCGCAGGCCGTCGGCGCCCATCATCGCGATGTAGGCCCACGAGATCGGCAGGATGCCCGCCGAGCCATACGGTGCCGCCGCGACGGAATGGGCTGAGGAGGCTGCCGGGGTGGGGCTGGCTGGAGTGGTTGGGGTGGCGGGGACGCTCGCGGCCGACGCCGATGGCGGGAGGAACGGGGCCAGGTGGGCCTTCGCCGCGACCGGGCCGACGCCCGGGCCGCCGCCGCCGTGCGGGATGCAGAACGTCTTGTGCAGGTTCAGGTGCGACACGTCCCCGCCCAGCAAGGCGGGCGAGGCCAGCCCGGCCAGCGCGTTCAGGTTCGCGCCGTCGATGTAGACCTGGCCGCCCGCCGCGTGCACCAGTTCGCACACCGTGGACACCGTCGTCTCGTACACGCCGTTCGTCGACGGGTACGTCAGCATGATCGCGGCCACCCGGCCCGCGTGCGCGGCCAGCCTGGCCTCCAGGTCCGGCAGCGAGATCGCGCCGTCCGCCTCGCACTTCACGACCACGACCCGCAGGCCGGCGAGCACCGCCGAGGCCGCGTTCGTGCCGTGCGCCGACTCAGGGATCAGGCACACGTCCCGCTCGGCCGAGCCGCCCGCCGTGTGGTAGCCGCGGATGGCGAGCAGGCCGGCCAGTTCGCCCTGGGAGCCCGCGTTCGGCTGGAGGGAGCAGGCGTCGTACCCGGTCACCGCGCACAGCCAGCGCTCGAGCGACGCGATCAGCTCGTGGTACCCGGCCGCGTCGGCGGCGGGCGCGAACGGGTGCAGCCCCGCGAACTCCGGCCAGGTGATCGCCTCCATCTCGGCGGTCGCGTTCAGCTTCATCGTGCAGGAGCCGAGCGGGATCATCGACCGGTCGAGAGCCACGTCCAGGTCCGAGAGCCGCCGCAGGTAGCGCAGCATCGCGGTCTCGCTGCGGTGCGCGGTGAACACGGGGTGGGTCAGGAACTTCGAGGCCCGGACCAGCGAGTCAGGGATGGCGTCGGCCGAAACGCACGCCAGCGTCACGTCCTCGGCGGACAGGCCGCTGCCGACCTTGATCGCCCCGGCCAGCGCGGCCACCACCTCGCGCAGGTGCGCGTCCGTGGTCGTCTCGTCGCATGCCACCTGCACCACGCCGCCGCCCGCGTCGTAGAGGTTGTAGCCCGCCTCGCGGGCCCGGCGGACAGCGGACTTCGCCTCGGCCGGCCCCGGGAAGGCGACGCGGATGGTGTCAAAGCAGTCACCAGGGCGCGTTAGGAGCCCATAGTTCTTAAGGGTCCGGGCGAGCGTGACCGCCGAGCGGTGCGCGTGCCTGGCGATCTCAGTGAGGCCGTCGGGGCCGTGGTAGCAGGCGTACATGCCGGCGGCGACGGCGAGCAGCACCTGGGCAGTGCAGATGTTGCTGGTGGCCTTCTCGCGGCGGATGTGCTGCTCGCGGGCCTGCAGCGCCAGCCGGTAGGCCGGCCGGCCGGCCGCGTCGACGGAGACGCCGACCAGGCGGCCGGGGATCTGCCGCCTGAGGTCCGCGCGGACCGCCATGTAGGCGGCGTGCGGGCCGCCGAAGAACATCGGCACGCCGAACCGCTGGGTGGAGCCGATCGCGACATCGGCGCCCATCTCGCCGGGCGGCTTGAGCAGCGTCAGCGCCAGAATGTCGGCGGCGACCGTTACGGTGGCCTTAGCGGCGTGGGCGGCGTCGATGAGGGAGGTGAGGTCGCGGACCGCGCCGGACGCGCCCGGGTACTGCAGGAGCACGCCGAAGACGCCGTCGAAGCCGGTGTCCGGGGTCACCGGGGCGACCCGCAGTTCGATGCCGAGCGGTTCCGCGCGGGTCTTGAGCACGTCGAGCGTCTGCGGCAGGCAGTCGGCGTCGGCGAGGAAGACATTCGCGCCGCCCTTGGCGGCCCGGCGGGCGAGCGTCATCGCCTCGGCGGCGGCGGAGGCCTCGTCGAGCAGGGAGGCGTTGGCGACCGGCAGCCCGGTCAGGTCGGAGACCATCGTCTGGAAGTTGAGCAGGGCCTCGAGACGCCCCTGGGAGATCTCCGGCTGGTACGGCGTGTACGCGGTGTACCACGCGGGGTCTTCGAAGACGTTGCGGCGGATCACGGCGGGGGTGATCGTGTCGTGGTAGCCGAGGCCGATCATCGACACGCGCACCGTGTTGCGGGAAGCGATCCGGCGCAGTTCGGCCAGCGTGTCGTGCTCCGCGCGCGGCGCCGGCAGCGACGCGAGGCCGGCGGGCGGCTTCGCGTTCGCGGGCAGCGCGGCGGCGAGCAGGCCATCGAGGCAGGAGTAGCCGAGCGCGGCGAGCATCGTCTGCTGCTCTTCGGCGGAAGGACCGATGTGGCGGTTCGCGAACGGGCCACGCCCGTAAGAAATAGAAATATCGGCGGTCAAGGAGCCTCCCCGTTATGCGGGCTCCCCGTCTGTCACCGCGTTGGCTCCAGAGTCGCCTGTCCCGACCGGTCCTTGTGCCTGAGAGGTTCCGGGGATGTGTTGCCCCTTCGGCGCCCCGGTCGGCTCAGCGCTTGATCGTTTCGTCGCTGAGCGGCGGGGACTCTCCCGGACGGGATATCCAGCTGGCAGCTAGTCTAGCAGCGGCTAGTCAACTAATCCGATCCGCCGCGCACGCCGCTCCGCGAGTTCGTCGGCCCCGCCCTCGATCAGCCCGTCCTCGGCGCGGACGGCGGGCACCTCGGCGAGTTCCCCGGCGACCTCCTGCCAGACGCGGCCCAGCGCGATGCCGAAGACACCCTGGCCGCCCTGCAGCAGGTCCACGACCTCATCAGGCGACGTGCACTCATAGACGCTGACGCCGTCGCTCATCAGCGTCACCTGGGCCAGGTCATCGCTCCCGCGGTCCCGCAGGTGCTGCACCGCCGCCCTGATCTGCTGCAGCGAGATGCCGGTGTCGAGCAGCCGCTTGACGACCTTGAGCACGAGGATGTCGCGGAAGCTGTAGAGCCGCTGGGAGCCCGACCCGTGCGCGGCCCGGACGCTAGGCTCCACGAGCCCGGTGCGCGCCCAGTAGTCGAGCTGCCGGTAGCTGATCCCGGCTGCGTGGCAGGCAGTGGGACCGCGGTAACCCTCGTCGGCGCTACCGTCGAAGAGCGTGCCCTGTACAGCCCCGGACCCACCCCTTGTTACCGACACGGCCACCTCCTGTGACTACTTCCGGCATTCGAACCGTAAGCCGCCCCAGTCCCCCCGTCAACGACTACCCCCGGCGAGTCGCCACTTTCACGGGCAAAACGTCGGATTTGCGGGGATCTGTCGCAGAGCATGGGTATCACGCCAATTACGTCGAGCGACCGAAATCTTCCGGTGAGATCGTGTCCAGGAACTCCCGGAACTTCTCTACCTCATCCTCCTGTTCGTCCGGGATCGCCACCCCGGCCTCGTCCAGGATTTCGTCGCTAGCGAAAATGGTCGCCCCGGTCCGCAGCGCGAGCGCGATCGAGTCCGACGGCCGCGCGCTTACCTCGGAGCCGTTGGAAAATACGAGATCCGCGTAGAAGATGCTGTCCCGCAACGCGGTGATGTTGACCCGCTGCAGCTGGACATTGAGCACGTCGAGCACATCACGGAACAAGTCATGCGTCAGCGGCCGGAGCGACACCATGCCCTGCTGCGCGAAGGCGATCGCGGTCGCCTCGACCGCCCCGATCCAGATAGGCAGATACCGATCCCCCTGCACCTCTTTCAGCAGGACAATCGGGCTGTTGGACGGCATCTCGACCCGGACGCCGACGACCTCCATCCGCCGCATAGAGCTCCGTCCCTCGCACGCGCTGAGCGCCGCGCGCTAAGCGCACCGAACAATCACTCTTTATCCAAGCTACACCCGTCATCGGCCGGACGCCGACCGCAGCCCCGGTGCTGGCCGCGGCACGACTTCGCGCGCCGACGCCTCCCGTGACCCGTCCACGTGCCTACCCGCGACAGGGGCCCCCGATGCGAGTCCGGCCGCGTTCAGTCCGTCCTCGACCAAGGTCATGTGCAGCCGCGCGATGTGCCCGGCGACCTCCCGGGCCGCCTGCAAGGCGGGCTCCCGGCTGCCTTTCTGCCTGGCCAGCGGGGCGGCGACCTGCTCCACGAGCGTCACCTCGCGCTCCGCCGCGGCCTTGACCGGCCGGAGGTGGCGAGGCTGGATCCCGTATTCCCTGAGCGAGACGGCGGCGCGGAGCACGGCGAGCGCCTCCGTGCCGTACTGCCGGGCGCGGCGCAGCAGCCCGTAGTCCTCGAGTTCGGCGAGCAGTTCCTCGTCCGCCCCCACGGCGGCGAGCAGTTCGCTGCGGGTCATCGTCTCCGGTTCCGGCGCGGCGACGCCGTCCATGGCATCCAGCCGCTGCTTGATCACGCGCAGCGGCAGGTACTCATCCCGCTGGGCGGTGAGGATGTACCGCAGCCGCTCTACGTCGGCGACCGCGAACCGCCGGTAACCGGACTCCGCGCGAGCCGGCTGGATCAGCCCCTCCGCCTC
>DASZKN010000214.1:0-6511 GCA_035552855.1 Trebonia sp.
CGATCAGCGCGAGCGGCACGGCCGCCGCGGTCAGCGTCACCCCGAACAGCCGCCGCCGCGAGAAGCTGCCGAAGATCCGCGTCCCGAACGCCATCCCCAGCGCCATCCCGATGAAGATCGCGGCGAACACCAGGCCCCACCCGGCGCTGCCGCCGTGCAACGTCTCGGAGACATACGAGTAGCCGAGGCCGACGATCACCCCCGCCGCCGAGAACGCGCCGAGCATGCCGACGACCAGGCCGCTGATCGCGGGCGTCTGCCGGATGAACCGCAGCCCTTCCCAGACCGCCTTCGCCGTGGACGGCACGGAGATCTTCCCGCGCTCGCCGTGCTGCCTGATCTGCCGCAGGAAGTAAACGGTGATGGCCGACACGATGTACGAGGCCGCGTTGAAGTACAGCGCGAGGTCCACGTTGTTCGTGTGCGCGAACACCGGCGCGACCCTGGACACGCCCTCGCTGATCAGCGCCAGGATGCTGAACACGCCCGCGGCGAGCGGCGCGGTGCCGTAGGTGGTGATCAGGCTGAGCTGGTTGGCCCGCTCCAGCTTCTCCCTGGGCACGAGGTTGGGCATGGTCGCCGCGGCGGCCGGGTTCCAGAACTGGGACGCGATCCCGGCCAGGAACTTCGCGACGTAGATCCACGTCAGGTTGGGGAACAGCGGGATCGACACGAACAGCAGGCCGCGGATCACGTCGCCGACGATCATCGTCTTACGCCGGTCGAGGCGGTCCGCGAGCGCGCCCGCGATCGGGCCGAGCAGCAGCGCCGGCAGCAGCGTCACGACGAACACGCCGCCTACGGCGGAGCTCTTGGCCACGCCGCCGCCGTTCGTGAGGCTCGGCGCGAGCGCGGCCAGCGCCAGGATGCTCAGCCAGTCGCCGAGACTCGATAGCGATAGCGCTATCCACAGGGCGCGGAAGGGCCTGATCGACAGCACCCCGTCCCCGCTGCGGGCACGCTTCGCCCGGCGTCCCGGTGGACCGTCCGCCGGGTTTTCGCTGCGCGGCGTGGAGCTGTAGTTCACGGCGTAAGGCTATCGACTGAGGGTGCTGTCGCAGGTCAAGGTTGATTGATCGTGATTCTACTTGCCTTGCGTCTCCGTCTTCTTGCGTGCCGTCGCGGGCTTCTTAGCAGCGGTTTCTGCCTTTTTCCCGGTTGCCGCCTTCTTGGCGGGAGACGTCGTTTTCTTCGCCGCGCCGGCCGTCGTGCGCTTGGCGCGCGGTGACGGAGCGGCTGCGCGGCGCTCCGCGAGCAGTTCCGCGCCGCGCTGCGGGGTGATCGACTCCACGTTGTCGTCCTTGCGCAGCGAGGCGTTGGTCTCACCGTCGGTCACGTACGGGCCGAACCGGCCGTCCTTGATCACCATCGGCTTGCCGCTCGCGGGGTCGTCGCCGAGCTCGCGCAGCGGCGGCGCCGCGGTCCGCGCGCGGCCGCGGGCCTTGGGCTGGGCGAGCAGGTCCTTGGCCTGGGCGAGCGTGACCGTGAACATCTCTTCCTCGCTGGCCAGCGAGCGGCTCTCGGTGCCGTGCTTGACGTACGGGCCGTAGCGCCCGTTCTGCACGGTGACCGGCGTGCCGTCAAGCTCGCCGAGCACGCGCGGCAGCGACAGCAGCTTGAGCGCGTCCTCCAGCGTCACCGTGTCGAGCGACTGCGACTTCAGCAGCGAGGCCGTCCGGGGCTTCTCGCTCGAGTCCTCGGGCAGCTGCTCGGTCACATACGGCCCGAACCTGCCCGCTTTCGCGACGATCGGGCGGCTAGTGGCGGGATCCGTGCCGAGGAGCACCTCCCCGTTAGGCTGATTGAAAAGCTCTTCTGCCTTCTCGGGGGTCAGCTCGTCGGGCGCCATGTCCTCGGGGACGTTGGCCCGCTGCCCGTCCCGCTCCAGGTACGGGCCGTAGCGGCCCACTCGGACGACGATGTCGGTGCCGGCCAGCGGGAACGAGCTCACGTCACGCGCATCGATGTCCTCGATGTTGCTGACAAGAGCCTTCAGGCCCCTATTTTCCTCTGAACGCGCCGGGGCGGCTGCCTTCTTCTCCCCCTCTGTCCCGAAGTAGAAGCGCCGCAGCCATGGCACCCGCTCGGCCTCGCCGCGCGCGATGTCGTCGAGCGCGTCCTCCATCCGGGCCGTGAACTCGTAGTCCACAAGCTGCCCGAAGTGCCGCTCCAGCAGCGTGACCACGGCGAACGCGAGGAAGCTGGGCACGAGCGCCGTGCCCTTCTTGAACACGTAGCCGCGGTCGAGGACCGTGCTGATGATCGACGCGTACGTGGACGGGCGGCCGATCTCGCGGTCTTCGAGCTCCTTGACCAGGCTGGCCTCGGTGTACCGGGCGGGCGGGCGGGTCGCGTGCTCCGCGTCGGCCAGCCGCAGCGCGGTCAGCGGGTCGTTCTCGGCCAGCGGCGGCAGGCGGCGCTCCTGGTCGTCCCGGTCGCTGGTCGCGTCGTCGTGCGACTCGACGTAGGCCCGCAGGAACCCGTAGAAGTTGATGATCTTGCCGGACGCGCCGAACTCGGCCCGCTCGTTGCCGGCGGACATGCCGGTCACGCGGACCGACACGGACTCGCCGGTCGCGTCCTTCATCTGGCAGGAGACCGTGCGCTTCCAGACGAGGTCGTACAGGCGCAGCTCGTCGCCCTTGAGGCCGGAGCGCTGGGCCTCCTGCGGCGTGCGGAACCGGTCCCCGGCGGGGCGGATGGCCTCGTGCGCTTCCTGGGCGTTCTTCACCTTGCTGGCGTACGTGCGCGGGGCGTCCGGCACGTGGTCCGCGCCGTAGAGGTCACGGGCCTGCTGGCGCGCCGCGTCGATCGCCGTCTGGGACAGCGTGATCGAGTCGGTACGCATATAGGTGATGTAGCCGTTCTCGTACAGGCGCTGCGCGACGCTCATCGTGTACTTCGCGGTGAAGCCGAGCTTGCGGCTCGCCTCCTGCTGCAGCGTGGTGGTGCGGAACGGCGGGTACGGGCTGCGCCGGTAGGGCTTGCGCTCGACGCTGGAGACCTTGAAGTCCGCGTCGCTGAGCCTTCCGGCCAGCGCGGCGGCCGCCGCGGCGTCGAGGTGCAGGATGCTGGCCGGGTCGCGGAGCTGGCCGACGGACGTGAAGTCACGGCCCTGGGCGACGCGCTTGCCGTCGACGGAGACGAGGCTGGCGTTGAAGCTGGTGGGGACGTTCGGCAGCTTTTCCTTGCCGTGGTCGGCGGTGGCGAACTCGGCCTCGAGGTCCCAGTAGCTGGCGGACCGGAACGCGATGCGCTCCCGCTCGCGGTCGACGACGAGGCGGGTCGCGACGGACTGCACGCGGCCGGCACTCAGGCCCCGGCTGATTTTCTTCCACAGCACCGGCGAGACTTCGTAGCCGTAGAGCCGGTCGAGCACGCGGCGCGTCTGGTACGCGTTGACCTTGCCGTAGTTGAGCTCGGTCGGGCTGGCGACGGCGCGGGCGATGGCCTCCGGCGTGATCTCGTGGAAGACCATGCGGCGGGCCGGGACCTTGGGCTTGAGCTCCTCGAGCAGGTGCCAGGCGATGGCCTCGCCCTCGCGGTCCTCGTCTGTGGCGAGGTAGAGCTCGTCGGCGTCCTTGAGCAGGGTCTTGAGCTTGGAGACCTGCTGCCTCTTCTCCGGCGGCACGACGTACAGCGCGTTGAAGTCGTTGTCGACGTCAACGCCGAGACGCGCCCACGGCATCTCTTTGTACTTTGGCGGGATCTCGGCGGCCCGATCCGGCATGTCGCGAATATGGCCAATACTTGACTCGACCACGTACCCCTGTCCGAGGTATCCCGCGATGGTGCGAGCCTTCGCCGGCGACTCGACGATCACCAGCCGGCGATGACCGTTTCCGGCCGCCGCCCCGTTACCGGCCTTGGTCGTCTTGCCGGTCTTGGCCGTGCCGGTCTTGGCCGTGCCGGTCTTGGCCGTGCTGGCACCGGCGGCGGCCTTGGTGGCCGTCGCCGCGCTCTCGTTGTCCGGGGCCGCCTGCTTACTGGTGGCCTTATTCCTTGCTGGCACGCTCTTTTCCAACCTCACATCCGCGCGCTGGCCCGTACCGCCTGGCGGTTGTCTCGCCCCGCGCTTGGTTTGCCGCCATGCTTGCGGGGGTTCGCCGTCTTTTCAGCGAGACGCCCGCCGCAAGTACCATACGCGCCGCGACACCGAAACGCCGTCCCTGCCGCTATCCCTGCAACCGTTGCCGCCGTCCGTACTGTTCCCGGCTTGCCCCTTGACTGTCCCTTGCCTGGTCCCCCAGCCGGGCTTTTGACCCGGCTCGAGCCTAGTGTGCCCGCGCCACGGCTCGGACTTGAAGTTTCCGTGAACTGACGCACAATAGGGGCGATGGCCGAGTACGACTACCTTGTCCTCTACATGCCACGCGACACGCCCCGCGACGTCGCGCGGCGCATCCTCACGGACCACGCCGAGTACGGCAAATGGGAACTCGCAAGGGTCCGCCTGTTCGCGGACGGCAGCAGGAAGGCTACCCTCCGCCGTCGCATAATACGCGCCGTACGGACATTCTGACGAGATTCACGTCACATGCGCCGCTTACGGCCGTGTGATCAGCGTTCGCGGGCCGCCCGTGCGCGCACGCGGACTCGTCCCGCATCCCGCGCCTCCCCGCGGGCGCCGCCTCGCTCTCTCCCACGCCGCCTTCTCTCGCTCTCTCCCACGCCGCCTTCCGCTCCGCGTATGGACTGCCTTCCCATATGCCTCTCTTGCCCACGAGACGCATTTTCACCGGCGGTACCGGAACCAGAGAATGCATTTTCATGATCACGGCCATTAATGGCGGATACCGCCGCGAAATACCCGCGATCATGGAAGCCGACTGGCGAAAGCCCCTTTTAGCAGGTGCCGAGGAGCCGGTCGAGGACGCGAACGCCGAAACGGAGGCCGTCGAGGGGAACTCGCTCGTCGATGCCGTGGAACATTCCGAAGAAATCGAGGTCCGGCGGCAGCCTAAGCGGGCTGAACCCGAAGCAGCGAATGCCGAGACGGCTGAATGATTTCGCGTCGGTCCCGCCGGAAAGGCAATAGGGCACGACCCTGGCGTCCGGGTCCTCCGCGAGCAGCGCGGCCGACATGACGTCGTAGAGATCGCCGTCGGCGGTGGTCTCGAGCGCGATGTCGTGATGGATGAACTCACGCTTGACGACGCCGCCGAGCAGGCGGTCGATCTCGGCGAAGTACTCGTCCTCGGTGCCGGGCAGGAACCGGCCGTCGACCTCCGCGGTCGCCGTCTGCGGGATGACGTTGACCTTGTAGCCCGCCTTGAGGCCGGTCGGATTGGACGTGTTCTTCACGGTGGCGCCGGCCATCTTGCTCATGCCGCCGAGCTTGCCGAGTACGCCGGACGGGTCTTCGGGGTTGAACTCCATGCCGAGGGCTTCGCTGGCGGCCGCGAGGAAGGCGCGGGTAGCCTCCGGGAGCCGGAGCGGCCATTCGTGCCGCCCGATGCGGGCGATGGCCTCGCCGAGCTCGGTGACGGCGTTGTCGTTATGGATCATCGACCCGTGCCCGGCGGTGCCCTCGGCCATGAGGCGCATCCAGGCGAGCCCCTTCTCGGCAGTCTGCAGCGCGTACAGCCGCTGGTCGCCGACGGAGACGCTGAAGCCGCCGACTTCGCCGATCGCCTCGGTGACGCCTTCGAACAGGTCGGCATGGTTGTCGACGAGGAAGCGGGCGCCCCAGGTGCCGCCGGCCTCTTCGTCCGCGGGGAACGCGAGGACGATGTCGCGGGCGGGCTTGCGCCCTTCGCGCATCCGCTGCCGGATGACGGCGAGCATGATCGCGTCCATGTCTTTCATGTCAACCGCGCCACGGCCCCAGACGCAGTCGTCGGCGATGTCGCCGCCGAACGGATGCCGGGACCAGTCGCCGGCGTTGGCCGGGACCACGTCGAGGTGCCCGTGGATCAGCAGCGCGGGACGGCTGCGATCCTCACCGGGGATACGGGCGACGATGCTGGTGCGTTTGGCGTGTGACTCCAGGACCGCGGGCTCGATCCCGGCCTCGCTGAGGAGCCCGGCGACGTACTCGGCGGCCACGCGTTCGCCTGGCCCGGAGTGGTCCCCCGGGTTCGTGGTGTCGATGCGGATCAGGTCGCTGCAGATGCCGACGACCTCGTCTTCAGCGGTCGTTACGTTCTCAGTCACCCATCTATGTTCGCACCGTCCGCGGTAGCGGCGGGAGGGACGGCGCATGGTTCGCGAACAGACGCAAGGTTTGCTAGGGTTAGCCAGCCGATGCGGGTTGCATCGTACGTCCGGGTGGCGGAATAGGCAGACGCGCTAGCTTGAGGTGCTAGTGGCCGTTAAGGCTGTGCGGGTTCAAGTCCCGCCTCGGACACTCTCGAAAAACCCACAAGGGGCCGAATCGATCTCGGCTTCCACTATCCGCCTCCCTGGATGGTAGGTCAGCTTGAGTCCAAGCTGACGGAAGATCTCCGCCTTGTCGTTGGCGTCGGCATCAGAGAGCACACGCGCGATGTCCGCTAGCTCTTCCACAACG
>DASZKN010000215.1:0-9327 GCA_035552855.1 Trebonia sp.
TGGTCTCGGCGAGCTCGGCCGCCGGGACCGAGCCGGCCACGATGCCGCCGCCCGCGAACAGGCGGACGGTGTTCCCGTCAACCTGCGCGCAGCGCAGCGCGATGCACCATTCGCCGTCGCCGCCCGCGTCCATCCAGCCGACCGGGCCGGCGTAGCGCGCCCGGTCCATCTGCTCGAGTTCCCTGATCAGCTCGACGGCGGGGGCCGTGGGCGTGCCGCCCACCGCCGCCGTCGGGTGGACCGCCGCCGCGAGTTCCAGCGCGGAGGGGTCGCCGCTGAGCTTGCCGCGCATCGGGGTGCCGAGGTGCAGCAGGTTCGGCAGTCGCACTAGCTCCGGCCGCGCCGCCGTGTCCAGGTGCGCGCACAGCGGCGCCAGCGACTCCCGCATGGACGTGACCGCGTACGCGTGCTCCTCGTTGTCCTTGGCCGAGGCCAGCAGGGCCGCGGCGTTGCGCTCGTCCTCGGCGCTGGTGGCGCCGCGCGGCGTCGTGCCCGCGAGGACGAGCGCCCGCACCTCGCGCCCGGCCCGGCTGATCAGCAGTTCCGGGGTGGCGCCGAGCAGCCCGTCGCACGCGAACGTGTAGCAGTCCGGGTAGCGCGCCGCGAGCCTGCCCAGCAGCACGCGCTGGTCGATCGCGTCCTCCGCGGTCGCGTAGAGATCGCGGGCGAGTACCACCTTGCGCAGGTCCCCGCGGGTGATACGGCCCACCGCGGCCGCGACCGCCCGCTCCCACTGCGCGGGCGGCAGCGACCCGTCACGCCAGGTGATCCCGGCCGGAGAGCGGAGCGGCACGGGATCCGCCGCGCCGTCGCCGTCGCTGTCGCCGGGGTCGGCGGCCGCGCCGCGGCGGCTGATCGTCGTCCGCCACGCGGCCCCGTTGCCGTCCCGGCCGAGGATCACGCGCGGCACGACGAGCACCGAGCCGGCCGAGTGGTCGTCGAAGGTGAAGGCGCCGAACGCCACGGGCCCGCTGCCGCGGCGGCGCACCTCGTCGCGCACATCGGCGCCGTCGAAGGCCGCGCGCAGCCACTTCCCGGCCGCGGTGAACCTGTCGTCGCCGAGGGGCAGCGTCAGCCGGAGGGCCTCACCCCAGCCCACGAGGCCCGCGCCGTGCCGCACCCACGAGAAGGCGGCGGGCCGGGGAAGCTGGCTGAGGAGGTCAAGGGGATCGGGGACCGGCGTGCTGTGCACGATCAGTGGCTCGCCGCCGTGGTCCCCGGCCGTCGATCCGTCGTTGTCGCGATCGCTGCGGTCCGGCTCTGCCATGAAAGGCAAGTCTACGGTCAGCCAGGCACCCCGCCCGGGCCCTGGCGGGCGCGCTACTCGAGATCGGCGGGCGAGAGCATCCTCGCCATCGCGGGCAGCACGCCCGGCGCCACCCGGCAGTAGACCCAGGTTCCCCGCCGCTCGGAAATGATCAATCCCGCCTCCCGTAGCTTTTTCAGGTGGTGGCTGACCGTGGGCTGCGACACGCCGACGTTCTGAATGTCGCAGACGGACGCTTCCCCGCTCTGATGCGCGGCGACCCGGGAAAACAGACGAAGTCGTACCGGATCGGCCAGCGCCTTGAACATGCCTGCCATACGCTCGGCCTCGGCGGCCGAAAGCTCCGCCGCGCCAAGCGGCGGGCAGGGAAACTCGACCGGAGGCTCCCCGATGAGTTCCGTCAGATTCGTCATGGAGTAATACTCGCCCGCCTCAGCGGGCGTCTGCTACCGATCCGGCGATAACGTGACATCACCTATACCTATGGTTCCCTGATGACGCATGGATATTGGACGCGAATTGCCGGGTACATTCCGCGTGCCCGGGGAGAACACGTAGGTTGTCGGCTTCTGTCTAAAAGCGCACTAAACCGCGGCGGGGAAAAGCGCCGGCGGCCGCCTAAACCGGAACTCATAGCAGCGTTAGCTGTTCCGGCCGCGCGGCTGGCCGGCCGTCGCCGGACGGCGCCGGCACGCTGGCCCGTGTCCGCCGGATGTGGCGGCTTCCCACTCCGTAGCGGTCGGCCAGGTCCCGGACCTGCGCCGATATCCGTTGCTGGTAGTCACGAGGCGCGTACGCACTGCCCCGGTACAGGGCCGCGTAGCGCCCGCCGAGCTCCGGGTGCGTCTCCCGCAGCCAGGCCATGAACCACTCGCGGGTGCCCGGCCGCAGGTGGAGCACGATCGGGGTGACGGAGGTGGCGCCCGCCTCGGCGGCCCGCCGCACGGTCGCCGCCAGCTGGGCGGGCGAGTCGGACAGGAACGGGATGACCGGGCCCATCAGGACCCCGCACGGCAGCCCGTTGTCGGTGAGCGCCGCGCACGTCTCGAGCCGGCGCTCGGGGGCCGGGGTACCGGGCTCGACCGAGCGCCACAGCGCCTTGTCGAGGAAGCCGGCGGAGACGTTGAGCCCGACCTCGGTCACCTCGGCCGCCGCGAGCAGGAGGTCGAGGTCGCGCAGGATCAGCGTGCCCTTGGTCAGGATCGAGAACGGGTTGGCGGCGTCCCGCAGTGCCGCGAGGATGCCCCGCATGAGCTCGTAGCGCCCCTCGGCGCGCTGGTAGCAGTCGACGTTCGTGCCCATCGCGATGTGCTCGCCGCGCCAGCCCGGCGCGGCCAGCTTCCTGCGGAGCAGTTCCGGGGCGTTGACCTTGACGATCACCTTGGAGTTGAAGTCCTGGCCGGAGTCGAGGTCGAGATACGTGTGCGTGTTCCGGGCGAAGCAGTAGACGCACGAGTGCTGGCACCCGCGGTAGGGGTTGATCGTCCAGCGGAACGACATGCGCGAGGACTCGGGTACGTGGCTCACGATCGACTTGGCCTGGACCTCGTAGAACGTCATGCCGCGGAAGCCCGGCGTGTCGAACGTGCGCGCGACCGCGCCGCGCTCGATGAGCGTCGGTCGCGCGGCGTCCTCGAGCAGCAAGTTGTCCCATCGCATACGGCCGAGTCTAGAACGGCTTTTCGACTTTGGCAAACATGTGTTCGGTTGCACCGTGACGACCGGTGCCACGTTTGAACGGCGATGCCCCGCGGGTAAGAGGTGGGCAAGTTCCTTCCGTGTTTCCAAAAGAGTGGGGAACGAAGTAAGAACGATTGGATAAACACCACTCCGTGGGGGATAGTTAGAGAGTTCCTTACGGTGCGCGGAACGCGGAGGTATGGCGTTATGGCGCTGTCAATGGACGAGCAGCGCATGCTCGCCGAGATAGAGCGGCGGCTCGCCGCCGAGGAGCCTGGCCTGGCGGCCAGGCTGTCCTCTTTCAAGCGGCCCGGGCCGGCCGCCGGGCTCCGTTCGCCGCGGGGCAGAGTGGTTGGGTCGCTGTCCGCGCTCGCGCTGGCGGTAGTGCTCTCGGTGATGGTCTACGCGATGATCCCGTTTCGCGCCCACGGCCCCAAGGGGATCGTGAGCCCGCAGGCGACCGGCAACGTCCCGGCGTCCTCGCCGGCCAAGGTCGCGCCGAAGACGGGCGCGACCGGGACCACGGGACCGGCGAGCAGCGCAGCGGCCGGCACCGCCCAGCAGGCGACGGCCGGGAAGCAGGGATCCGCCAGCGCGGGCAAGACGGGCGCTAGCTCCAAGCCGGCCACGGCCCAGCCGGCGACGGACACCACGAAGACGACCTCCACCACGGCCGACCGCGCCCCCTAACCCGCGCGCGCCTAGTTCACTTACTGAGCGCACGGCTCCGGCCCACGGGCCGGGACCGTGCGCTCGTGCTTTCCGCCTGGTACCGCGGCTCCGCCGCCACCCAGCTGACGAGGCAGATGAGACTGGTGTACCGCGGCCCGGCCCCGGGCGTGCGCTACCTGGGGACGCGGAAGCGGAGCACGGTGACAGCGCCTGACCGCGTGCTGGCGACCGGTTCCAGGTCGATCCGCGGCAGGCCCGTGGGCGAGAAGCGAACGCCGTCGCCGAGCAGCACCGGCAGCACGTACACCAGGATTTCGTCGACGAGCCCGCGCCGCAGGCACTGGCCCGCCACGTCGGCGCCGAGGATTTCCAGGTTCTTGCCGCCCGCGGCGGCGCGCGCGGTGGCCACCGCCTCCTCAATGTCACAGGTCAGGAACGTGACCTCGGGGTCCGGCGGCTCTGGCGGCTTATGCGTGAGGACGAACTCGGGTCCGTGCCATCCGCCGCCGTATTCCTCGCGGGCCGGCTCGCCGGCGGCGCTCATCCGACTGGCCACCTCGTAGGTCCCGCGCCCGATGAGCATGGCGCCGGTGGCCGCCGCGATCTCCGGGAACGCGTCCGGAGCCATGAATTCGAAGATCCAGTCCATCGCGTGACCGCGACCGGCGATGAAGCCGTCAAGCGACATCGACCTGTTCACGACCACTTTGCCGGATCCGGCGCTCGTATCGCTCACCCTGTCCTCCTGATCTCCGCGGCGGCTGCCAGCGCCGCCCGCGAGAATGACGCCGCGCGGGCCCGGATCTCATCGGAGCCGGCCGGGCGGCCGCCCGGCGGCGGCTAAGAGGGCGCTAGGAGTCGCGCCAGAGCTGGATGAGGTAGCGCTCCACGCCCTCGAGCTTGCGCTTCTCGCGCTGGAAGTCATCGCTGAGCGGGTCCTTGTGCTGGTTGAACAGATCTTCGTACATCTTCACGACGGTCTCGCGGTAGCGGGCGTAGACGCGCACCTCGTAGTTGCCCACGCCGCCGGACAGCCGCAGCCCCGCGACCGCCTTGCCCGCCAGTCCCGTGTCGACGGACAACTGGCCCCGCAGATACAGCCGCGCCTTCGCTTCCTCCTCCCAGGACTCCGGCAGCAGCGGCTGCCCGTCCCATTCCTCGAGGACAAGCCGGACGTCGATGTCCTGCTGCAGGCTGGCCACCCACAGCTGCTCGCGGTTGGCCGACACCAGCACGCCGGCCGGCGGCAGCGGCCCGCCGGGGGCGTCGGGATTGATCTCCGGGTCGTGCAGGCGGAACATGCGGCGGTCAGGAAATACCGGCATCACGAGCTGCAGCAGCCTGCGGCTCATATATTCCCCCTCCGACACCCCGCACCTCGCAAATCACATTCAGCGGCATACTCCCCGGTGAAATCATCCGCCCCCGGAGACATCAGGACCACCGGACCACCCGGCACCCTGGATAAATGTAAACCTAGAGGTCCCTCGCGCGCAGCAAGAACCGAGGCGGAGATTACTCACAGCTAATGATTAGTAGCCTATTGACTACGCCTTGCAGTCATGGAACCGTTATAGGCGGAAATGCCACGCCAGATCCCCCCGGGTGGTGTGAAATGCGGTCAGTCCCTGCTGCCTATGATCCGCTACATAAAGTGCCTTATCGAATACAGTACGCGCCGGTAACTCGAAACGAGCAGCGAAACATTGCGTCGGCCCCAGCCTCCGCCGCCGTCCCCGGCCCCGCCCCCGGCCCCGCCTGCGGCCCCGGTCGGCCTCCGCTCGGATCGGGCCACCGCGCGATCGTACTGGCCGTATGCTGCAGCGCCCTGTTTATGGTGGGACTGGATAACACCATCGTGAATGTCGGCCTCCCGGCTATCGGGCGCTCTTTGCACACCTCCGTTTCCGGGTTGCAGTGGACGATCGCCGGATACACGATCGTGCTCGCCAGCCTGCTTATGTTCTCGGGCGCGGCCGCCGACAAGATTGGCCGCCGCACGATTTTCCAGGTCGGCCTGTCGCTCTTCACGCTGGGCTCCTGGCTGTGCAGCCTCGCGCCGTCGCTGAGCATGCTGATCGCGTTCCGCATCCTGCAGGGGGTCGGCGGCTCGATGCTGAATCCCGCGGCGCTCGGCATCATCACTAACACGTTCACCAAGCCGGGCGAGCGGGCCAAGGCGATCGGCGTCTGGGACGGCGTCTCCGGTCTGTCGATGGCGCTGGGGCCGGTCGCCGGGGGAATCCTGGTGGGGTCGGTGGGGTGGCGGGGGATCTTCTGGGCCAACATCCCGGTCGGGCTGGCCGCGATCTCGCTGACCGCGCTGCTCGTGCCCGACTCCAAGGCGGAGAAGGGCCGCAAGGCCGACCCGCTGGGCCAGGTGCTCGTCATCGCGATGCTCGGCTCGCTCGCCTACGCGATCATCCAGGGGCCGTCATACGGGTGGTTCTCACCGGAGATCGCGGGGTTCTTCCTGTTGTCGCTGGTGATGCTGGGCATCCTGCTCAGGTACGAGCCGCGCCGCGCCGAGCCGCTCATCGACTTCCGGTTCTTCCGCAGCGTCCCGTTCAGCGCGTCCACGCTGACCGCGGTGTGCGCGATCGCGACGAGCGCGGGCTTCCTGTTCCTGACCACGCTGTACCTGCAGGACGTGCGCGGCTTCTCGCCGCTGCGGGCGGGCCTGACCCTGCTGCCGATGCCGGTCATGATGGCGGTGAGCTCGCCGGTCGCCGGCCGCATGCTGGCCAGGGGCGGGCCGCGGGTGCCGTTCGTCATCGCGGGCGCGGCCCTCACCCTGTCCACGGCGGCGCTGTCCCAGCTCAGCTACACGTCCGGCCCCATCTTCCTGACGATCACGTACGCGCTGTTCGGCGTCGGGGCGGGCATGGTCAACTCGCCGATCACCAACGGCGTCATGTCCGGCGTCCCCAAGGCGCAGGCCGGGGTCGCGTCCGGCATGAACTCTTCGGCCCGCCAGCTCGGCCAGTCGCTCGGCGTCGCGATCGTCGGCTCCGTGCTCGCCGCCTCGCTGCACGGCACGATGGAGGGCGGCTTCCTCACGGCGGCGCACGCGGGCTGGTGGATCATGGCCGGCTGCGGCTACTCCGTGCTCGTGCTCGGCATCGTGTCGACGACGGGCTGGGCGCGGGCCACCGTCGCGAGGGCAGGCGGCGGGGCGTAGGGAGGCACCAGGGCGCGTTAGGGAAAATCAGCCCCCGCAACCGCAGGCCCCGCCGCAGCACCCGCCGCCACCGCCGCCCGCCGGGAGCTGGGCGGACCGGCCGCCGACGGCCACCGTGGACAGCAGCTTGACCGTGTCGTCGTGGCCCCGGGGGCAGGCGGCCGGCGCGGCCGACTCGCTCATCGGCCTGGTCAGCTCGAACGTGTCGCCGCAGGCGCGGCAGCGGTACTCATAGCGTGGCATGCCACGATTTTAATCGCTCACGACCTCTTCGGCCGTCGCGGCGGCGGGCACATTTTCCTCCTCGAACACGAAGTGCTTGCCGCGCAGCAGCGACACGATCGCGCCGAGCACCGACATGATCGCCGCCGCGCTGAACACGATCGTCAGGCCGTGGTGGAACGGGCCGGAGATCAGGCTCGGGAAGAACTGCTTGCCGGTGAGCACCGCCACGTTGTGCGCGGGCAGCGTGTGCAGCAGGCCGCTCGGGGCGAGCATCGTCTGCACCGGGTTGTAGCCGAGCATCGCCGAGAACACCGTGGAGACCGGGGGCAGGTGGCCGATGGCGCGCGCGGTCGCGAGCGGCACGCCCTGCGCGGTCAGGCCGGCGGTCAGCGTGCGCGGCAGCGTGTTCGCCAGCCCGACGATCAGCAGCGAGAAGAAGACACCGATCGACAGCGACATGCCGGAGTTCTGGAAGGTGGAGCGCATGCCGGACGCCGCGCCGCGGTGGTAGGCGGGCACGCTGGACATGATGGCCGAGGTGTTCGGCGAGGCGAACAGGCCCGAGCCCACGCCGTTGCCGAAGATCAGCAGCGCGAACACCGGATACGGGAAGTCGATCGGCAGCAGCGTCAGGCCGACGAAGCACGCCGCGGCGACGAGCAGCCCGGCGGTGGCGAACGGGCGGGCGCCGAACTTGTCGGACAGCACGCCCGAGATCGGGCCGGCGATGAGGAAGCCCGCGGTGAGCGGCAGCATGTAGATGCCCGCCCACAGCGGAGTGTCGACGAAGTTGTAGCCGTGCAGCGGCAGCCAGATGCCGGCCAGCCAGATGACCAGCATGAACTGCAGGCCGCCGCGGGCGATCGCGCCGAGCAGCGCGGCCAGGTTGCCGGCCGCGAACGCCCGTATCTGGAAGAGCCGCATCCGGAACATCGGCTCGGGCACCTTGCCCTCGACGATGCAGAAGACGATGAGCAGCACGACGCCGCCGATCAGCCCGGCCAGGACCATGGGGCTGCCCCAGCTCGTCGCGCTCGTGCCGTAGGGCCGGATGCCGAACGTGATCGCGGTCAGCAGGACGCCGGCGCCGGCCGCGAACAGGACGTTGCCGAGCCAGTCGATCTTGGCCTTGCGGGTGACGGAGATTTCCTTGAGGCTGCGGTACGCCCAGATCGTGCCGAACACACCGATCGGCACGTTGATCCAGAACACCGCGCGCCAGTCCCAGGCGGCGAGCAGGCCGCCGAGCAGCAGGCCGATGAACTGGCCGGAGATGCCGGCGATCTGGTTGATGCCGAGCGCCATGCCGCGCTGGCCGGCCGGGAACGCGTCGGTGAGGATCGCCGCCGAGTTCGCCATCAGCATCGAGCCGCCGAACGCCTGCGCGCAGCGCCACAGGATCAGCCACAGCGCGCCGGACTGGCCGAGCAGCGGGTCGAGCGAGAGCGCGATGCTCGCGGCGGTGAACACCACGAAGCCGAGGTTGTAGATCTTCACCCGGCCGAAGATGTCACCGAGACGGCCGAGCGTCACCACGAGCACCGACTGGACGAGCAGGTAGCCGATGATCATCCACAGCAGGTAGGTGACGTTGCCCGCGGTGAGCGGGTTCAGGTGGATGCCGCGGAAGATCGCGGGCATCGAGATGATGACGATGGAGGCGTCGATCGTCGCCATGACCATGGCCAGCGTCGTGTTCGACAGCGCCAGCCACTTGTAGGCGGTGCCGCGGCCCGCCGGGGTGCCCGCCGGGGTGCCTGGAGTGCCAGGGGTGCCTGCCCCGCCGCCTGGCTGCTGTCCTGGCTGCTGTCCTGGTCGCCGGCCTGGTTGGTTGCCTGCCGCGTGATCGCTCGCCCTCGTAGCCACGTCCACCCAGCATAGTGGTTAGTTGCCTAAGGGCAACTATTAATCAGGCTAACGACCTGCCGGGGGTGGCATCAGCGCGGCTAACGATTGAGACGGCCCCGTGCGCCGCGGCTCAGGCCGGCAGGAAGACCGATTTCGTCGTCAGGTAGGCGTCCATGCCCTCCGGCCCGTAGGCCGAGCCGGTGCCGCACGGGCCGCGGCCGCCCCACGGGGATCCGAGGTCGGGCACGTACAGGTTGATGCCGAACGTCCCGACCCGCGTTCGCCGCGCGATGTCCAGGCCGCGCCGCGGGTCGCCGGTCCAGACGGTGGCGGCCAGCCCGAAGCCGTCGCCCGCGAACGCCACCGCCTCCGCCTCGGCCCGGTACGGGATCACGGTCGCGACCGGCCCGCAGATCTCGTCGCGGGCGATCGTCATCGCCGGCGTCACGTCGGC
>DASZKN010000216.1:0-5688 GCA_035552855.1 Trebonia sp.
CGAGCCGGGCGCCCCGTTAGCGTTCTTGACCCCGGGCCGGACCGGCGTGGGCGCACCACCACTGCCACCACTGCCACCACTGCCGCCACTGCCGCCACCGACGCCGCCCGCGGCCCGGTCGTAGACCTCCGCCGCCGCCTCGTGAAAGCCCGTGGGCAGCCCGGCCGCGGCCATCGTGGCCGCGATCTCCCGCATCTCGCCGATCCAGCGCCAGCCCTTGGACGCCGCCGACGAGGCGGCCCCCTCCGACCGCGCGCGCAGTTCTCGCTGGGACAGCGCCCACTCCGCGAGCAAGGCTGGCTCCACGCCCTCGGACCGGGCGAGCGCGCGGCAGGCGAGCAGCAGCGCCGATGTCCCCTTGGTCCACGCCGCGTACGCCATCTTCACCGCGGAGGCCGCGTACGGCTGCCCCTCCGCCAGCCGCGCCTCCAGCGCCGACCGGCCGAACAGCCCGCGCACCTGCGCGGCCCGCGGGCCCGGACCCGATAGGTACAGCCGGGTATGCCCAGGGGTCTCGGGCGGCGGCCCGATGATCCCGCCGTCCACGTACTCCGCGCCGCCGCCGGTCACGATCGACGCCACCGAAGCGGCCGTGGCCACCGAGACCGCGTTCGCGTCCACGTAGACGCCGGCGAACCCGGCCCCCGCCACCGACCGCGCCACGTCCAGGGCCGCGTGCGGCGGGCAGATCGAGAAGATCACCTCAGACCGCGACACCAGGGCGGGAAACCCGACCCCGGACAGCCCGGCGGCGAGCGCCCGGCCGGT
This sequence comes from Trebonia sp., assembly GCA_035552855.1. Taxonomy (GTDB): domain Bacteria; phylum Actinomycetota; class Actinomycetes; order Streptosporangiales; family Streptosporangiaceae; genus Trebonia. The sequence goes on from DASZKN010000216.1 coordinate 769, forward strand.
GCTCGCCCGGCTGCGCCCGGACGGATCCCACAAGACCGTGTGCCCGGCCGTGACGAGGCAGCCGCCCACGGCGGCGCCCATGTCACCCGGATGCAGCAGCCCAACGGTAGTCATGCGCGGTCCAATCCGGCCGGGAGACGCCTCCGGCCCGGTGAGCGATAGTCCGTCCTGCATTGTGCCGGTTCCGTGCCGCCGGGAGACGGGGTTGCTGCCGGTCGCCGGAAATCTTCCCGATGCTACCGCGACCACGCGGAGGACGCCGGCCGGTGCGGCGCTTAGGTAAAAAATTATCTAAGAAAGGGCCAAAGCCTTATTGCAAGGGTCTAAACCAGCGGTCTAAACCAATATTGCGACGAAGGACGGCCAAAGCTTACAGCGTGTTTTAATTCACACATATGGGTATATTGCCCGAGACAATAGAATTAGCTATAGTCGCATTTCTTGGTTCGAGTATGTGCTGGGTAGAGTCCTAACGCAGGAGCTCACCGGCGCGCGAGGAGCGTTCAGTGCCGAAGTTCGTATACGACTTCACAGAGGGTAACAAGGACCTCAAAGATCTACTGGGGGGTAAGGGTGCCAACCTCGCCGAGATGACCAATCTCGGCCTTCCCGTGCCGCCTGGGTTCACTATTACGACGGACGCGTGCCGTTATTACCTGAACGACGGCACGACGCCTGACGGGCTGGACGCGGAAGTCAGCAGTCACTTGCAGTCCCTGGAAGAGAGAATGGGCAGGCGGCTTGGCGACCCCGCGGACCCGTTGCTCGTCAGCGTGCGGTCGGGCGCCAAGTTCTCCATGCCCGGCATGATGGAGACCGTCCTCAACATCGGGTTGTCGGATGAGTCCGTCGCCGGACTCGCGAAGCAGGCGGGCAACGAGCGTTTCGCGTGGGACTCCTACCGCCGGCTGATCCAGATGTTCGGCAAGACCGTGCTCGACATCGACGGCGAGCACTTCGAGCACGCGCTCGACGCGGCGAAGAAGCACAAGGGCGTCGCGGGTGATATCGACCTGGACGCCGAGGACCTGAAGCACCTGACCAAGACCTACAAGGACGTCGTCAGGGAGCAGGCGGGCCGCGACTTCCCGCAGGACCCGCGCGAGCAGATGGACCTGGCGGTCAACGCCGTGTTCGACTCGTGGAACGCCGACCGGGCGATCTTGTACCGGCGGCAGGAGCGCATCCCCGCCGACCTGGGGACGGCGGTCAACATCGTCGCGATGGTGTTCGGCAACCTGGACATGGACTCCGGCACTGGCGTGGCGTTCACCCGTGACCCGGGCACCGGCGCGCAGGGAGTCTACGGCGACTACCTGCAGAACGCCCAGGGCGAAGACGTCGTGGCCGGCATCAGGAACACGGTCCCGCTGCAGGACCTCGATCGCATCGACAAGACGTCCTATGACCAGCTCATGGACATCATGGCGACGCTGGAGAACCACTACAAGGACCTGTGCGACATCGAGTTCACGATCGAGCGCGGCAAGCTGTGGATGCTCCAGACCCGGGTGGGCAAGCGGACCGCGGGGGCGGCCTTCCGGATCGCCACCCAGCTGGTCAACCAGGGCATGATCGACCTGGACGAGGCCCTGTCGCGTGTGTCCGGTGAGCAACTGGCGCGGCTGATGTTCCCGCGGTTCGACACCTCGGGCACCGACATCACGCAGCTCACTCAGGCCATCAGCGCCTCGCCGGGCGCCGCCGTCGGCAAGGTCGTGTTCGACTCGCGGACCGCGGTGTCCTGGGCGGCCAGGGGCGAGCAGGTCATCCTCGTGCGCCGCGAGACCAACCCCGACGACCTGCACGGCATGATCGCCGCCCAGGGCGTGCTGACCAGCCGCGGCGGCAAGACGTCGCACGCGGCCGTGGTCGCCCGCGGCATGGGGAAGACCTGCGTCTGCGGGGCGGAGGAGCTTGACGTCGACACGGCGGAACGCCGGTTCACCGCGCCCGGCGACGTGGTCGTCAGCGAGGGCGACGTGGTCTCCATCGACGGCACGTCGGGCGCCGTCTACCTCGGCGAGGTGCCCGTCGTCGCGTCGAACGTCGTGCAGTACTTCGAGGGCGAGCTCGCGCCGGACGCGGCGGACGCCGACGACCTGGTCCGGGCCGTGCACACGATCATGTGCCGCGCCGACGCCGTGCGGCGGCTTGACGTCAGGGCGAACGCGGACAACGGGCCGGACTGCGCGCGGGCGCGGCGCTTCGGCGCGGGCGGCGTCGGCCTGGTCCGCACCGAGCACATGTTCCTCGGCGAGCGCCGCCAGCTCGTGGAGAACCTGATCCTGGCCGAGACGCGCGACGAGCGCCAGGAGGCGCTCGACGCCCTGGAGCCGCTGCAGCGCGGCGACTTCACCGAGATCTTCGAGTCGATGGACGGGCTGCCGGTGACGATCCGGCTGATCGACCCGCCGCTGCACGAGTTCCTCCCCGATCTGACTGAACTGTCGGTGAAGATCGCGCTAGACGGGGATAAAGCGACGGCGAAGGACCGGAAGCTCCTCGAGGCCGTCCGCCGCCTCCACGAGCAGAACCCGATGCTCGGCCTGCGCGGCGTCCGGCTCGTCCTCGTCATCCCCGGCCTGCTCGACATGCAGGTCCGCGCGATCGCGGGCGCGGCCGCCGCGCTCAAGAAGGCGGGCAGGGACCCGCGGCCGGAGATCATGATCCCGCTGACCGCGACCGTGCAGGAGATGGAGATCAGCCGGGAACGCACGGAGAAGATCCTGCGCGAGGTCGAGGCGTCCACGGGCACCGCGCTGGACATCCCGATCGGCACGATGATCGAGGTGCCGCGCGCGGCCATGACCGCGGGGGAGATCGCCCGGCCGGCGGAGTTCTTCTCGTTCGGGACCAACGACCTGACCCAGATGACGTGGGCGTTCTCCCGGGACGACGTGGAGGGCGCGTTCTTCAGCCCGTACATCAACATGGGGGTCTTCGGCGTCTCGCCGTTCGAGACGATCGACCGCGACGGCGTCGGCCGGCTGGTGCGGATCGCGGCCGAGGAAGGCCGCCGGACCCGCCCGGACATCAAGCTCGGCGTCTGCGGCGAGCACGGCGGTGACCCGGAGTCGGTGTGGTTCTTCGACGAGGTGGGGCTGGACTACGTGTCCTGTTCGCCGTTCCGCGTCCCGATCGCCAGGCTTGAGGCGGGTCGGGCCGCGGCAGCCGGCAAAGGCGGCGACACTAGATGATGTGACGTCTTACAGCGAGCACGACACGGAGCGGTGGCACGCCGAGGAACCCAAGCGCGCTGGGCGCACGCACTTCCAGCGCGACCGGGCACGGGTCCTGCACAGCGCGGCGCTGCGCAGGCTCGCCGCGAAGACCCAGGTGGTCAGGGCCGGGTCCGGGGATTTCCCGCGGACCCGGCTCACCCATTCGCTGGAGTGCGCCCAGGTCGGCCGCGAGCTCGGCGGCGCGCTGGGCTGCGACGCCGACCTGGTCGACGCGGCCTGCCTGGCGCACGACCTGGGGCACCCGCCGTTCGGCCACAACGGGGAGCTGGCGCTGGCCGGCCTGGCCGGCCCGGACGGCGAACTGGCGTGCGGCGGCTTCGAGGGCAACGCGCAGTCCCTCCGCCTGCTGACCCGCCTCGAGCCCAAGGTCCCCGGCGCCGGCCTCAACCTCACCAGGGCGACCCTCGACGCGGCGCTGAAGTACCCGCTGCTCGGCTCCGGCGCGGGCAAATACGGCGCCTACGAATCCGACAAGGCGATCTTCGACTGGATCCGCGCGGGCGCGCCGGACGGCCGCCGCTGCCTCGAGGCCCAGGTCATGGACTGGGCCGACGACGTGGCCTACTCAGTCCACGACCTCGAGGACGGGTTGCACGCCGGGCTGGTCACGCTTAAAAGCCTTAAAGATCCCGCTGAACGCGCCCTGGTGACTCCCGTCGCGCGCACCTACTGCGCTCCGGCCTGGAACGTCTCGGAGGCGGAACTGGCCGGTGTCTTCGCGGAGTTCACGGGATTGCCGTTCTGGGACTTCACGTTCGACGGCGGCCCCGCCGCCCTCGCCGCCGTCAAGAACCTGACCAGCGAGCTCGTCGGCCGGTTCTGCGTCGCCGCCGAGCGGGCGACGCTGACCGCCGTGGGTTCCGCGGCGGGGGATCTCAGCCTCCGCCGGTACGGCGCCGAGCTGGTCGTGCCGCGCCGCCAGCTGCTGGAGTGCGCGCTGCTCAAGGCGGTCAGCGCGCACTACGTGATCTTCCGGGAAAGCGCCCAGCCGGGCAAGGCCAGGGAGCGGGAGCTGATCGCGGAGCTCGCGCTGGCCATCTTCGCCGGCGCGCCGGACACGCTGGACCCGGTCCTGCGCCCGGCCTGGGAGGCGGCGGCCGCCGGAGCGGACCGTCGGCGTGTCGTCATCGATCAGGTCGCCTCGCTGACTGACACGTCCGCTATCGTCTGGCACAGCCGGCTCTGCGCAAACCGGTAACCCGATCCCCGCCACCCCACCACCCTGTACCCCACTCCACCGGGAGGCTCGAATGACGACGTTCGTGATCGTGGGCGGCGGCCTGGCCGGCGCCAAGGCCGCGGAGACGCTGCGCAGCGAGGGATTCGACGGCTCGGTGGTGATTTTCAACCGCGAGTCCGACCTGCCCTACGAGCGGCCGCCGCTGTCCAAGGGCTACCTGCTCGGCAAGGACCCCAAGGAGTCGGCCTACGTGCACCCGGCGTCCTGGTATGAGGAGCAGCGCATCGACCTGCGCAGTGGCGTGACGGTCACGGCGATCGACCGCGCGGCGCACGTGGTGGCGACGTTCGAGGCCGGCACCATGCAGTACGACAAGCTGCTGCTCGCCACGGGCGCGTCGCCCCGGCAGCTGACGATCCCGGGCGCCAGCGCGGAACTCAAGGGCGTGCTGTACCTGCGCGACTTCCCCGACGCCGGCGCGCTGCGCGACGCGTT
>DASZKN010000217.1:0-21875 GCA_035552855.1 Trebonia sp.
GGTCCCCGCGTGCGACGGGCCGCCGATCTTGATCGACCCGGTGAACATCAGCCTCGCCACGCCGACGACGAGCACGAGCACCATGAGCGCCGCGATCGGCGCGAACGGGAGGCCGAGCACCACCTTGGCCTGGACCGAGACGTGCGCGCGCGGGTGCAGCCGGGCAGCGATCATGGCCGCCCCGTACCAGGCGCGCGCGTTGACGAGGCCGGCGGCGGCCGCGACGGCGACCGCGGCCGGGGTGTCCAGGTGGGCCATCGCCCCGGCGGCCGCCGAGAGCACCACGAAGCTGCCGACCAGCCACGCCATGCTGCGCAGCGGGGGCAGCCGGCGCCACCAGGCGACGACCAGCCCGCCGTGGCTGAGCACGAGCATCATCCCGATCATGAGGGGCAGCGCCGCGATGAACGGCCACGAGAACGGGAGCACCGCCACCCCGAACGCCAGCGTGACCGCCGGCGACAGGAACACCCAGGCGAGCGCGGTCAGCAGGAGGCAGGACCAGAACGCCCTGGTGACCCGCGGCGCCCGCGTCGGCCCCGGCCAGGCGAGCCGCAGCAGGACGGTGTCCATCGCCGCGCGCAGGAGCAGCGTGGCGGCCAGCACCCCGATGAAGCTGAGCCAGGACTCGCCGTCGGCGAACAGCCAGCGCAAGTCATGATAGGCGGCGAGCACGGGCAGCGCGGTGACCTGCGGCGCGATCGGCCGGGCGGCGGGCGCGACGAGCGTGAGCAAGCCAGCCTCGGCCACGGCGCCTCCCGCCGCGACGAGGATCAGCGCCCTGTGCCGAAGGAAGCCTTCGGCGGGTTCTTCCGCTCGCATGACTAGTCCGCACTTGCGCGAACACCGCGCGTTCCCCGTAGATTCCGTCTGCTGCTCCGTTCTCGTTTACATTCTTCCCCGTTCGGCGACGGTGATCTATCGTGACGTCGGACGTGTCGTGAGAGAACGTGCCATGCCGACGAAGGAGACTGCCCATCATGAGCGCCGCGACGACCACCACGCTCGCCGGACTACCCGCGCTGAAAGGCAGGGAACTTGGCAGCAGCGAGTGGTTCGAGGTCACTCAGGAGCGCGTGAACACATTCGCCGACGCGACCGACGACCACCAGTGGATTCACGTGGACGTGGAACGGGCCAGGTCCGCGAGCCCGTTCGGCGGGCCGATCGGGCACGGCTTCCTGACGCTGTCGCTGTTCGTCCCTATGTGGTCGCAGGTGCTGGCCGTCACCGACGCCGCGATGGGCGTGAACTACGGGCTGAACCGGGTCCGGTTCCCGGCCCCAGTCCCGGTCGGCTCGCGGGTCCGGCTGACCGCCACGCTGGTCGACGTCGAAGAGGTCAAGGGCGGCCTGCAGCTCACCGTCGGCGGGGTCATCGAGCGCGCGGCCGGCGACAAGCCGGTGTGTGTTCTCGAAGCCCTGATGCGCCTGTACGGCTAGGCTCTGTTGTCGTGGCTTTCGATCACGAGTGGTTCATCGACGGCGCCGTCGCCGAGATCGGCCGGCTGTCCTGGATCGCCGACGGCGCGGACCCCGCGCTGCCGGTGCCCGGCTGCCCGGGCTGGACGATGGCGAAGCTGGTCAAGCACACGGGGACCGTGCACCGATGGGTGACGGCGATGGTCGCGGCCCGGTCGGCGTCGCGGGTCGACCAGCGGTCGCTTGACCTCGGCTTGCCCGCCAAGGAATCCGACTACGCCGGGTGGCTGGCCGCCGGCGCGGAACCGCTCGCGGCCGCGCTGCGCGCGGCCGGGCCGGACGCGGCGGTGTGGGCGTTGGGACCCGACCACACGGCGGGCTGGTGGGCGCGCCGGATGCTGCACGAGACGATGATGCACCGGGCCGACGCCGAGGTCGCCACCGGGACCGCACCGGAATTCGGCCCGGACGCGGCGGCCGACGGCATCGACGAGTTCCTGGCGAACCTGCCGATGGGGCGGCGCACGCCGGAGGCGCTGAACTCGTTCCCTGCCGGGGCCTCGCTGCACCTGCACGCCACGGACTGCGACGGCGAATGGCTGATCCGGTTCGGCTCGAACGGCGTGGACTGGGAGCGCGGGCACTCCAAGGCGACCACGGCGGCCCGCGGCCCGGTCGCGGCGCTGCTCCTCATCGTGCACGGCCGGATCCCGCCGTCGGACGGGCGGCTAACCGTATTCGGCGACGAATCGCTGCTGACCGAGTGGCAGGATAAAACGGCGTTGTAAGTGGGAGAAGCCGCCCGGGCGGCCGTTGCGGTCCGCGATCAGGCCCGCCAGCGTGGCGATGGCGATTTCCGGCGGGGTCCGGGAGCCGATGTTGAGGCCGATCGGGCGGTGTACGCGGGCAATGTCGCCGGGCGCCACGCCCAGCGCCGTCAGCGCCGCGACGTGCGGTCCCTCGTGGTGCGGATTGCCCATGACGCCGACCCAGCGGGCCTTGGTGGTCAGCGCGTCGCGCAGCATGACGCCCAGCTCATCGCGGTGATGGTCGGTGGCCACGACATCGGCGTCGTCGAGATCCTCCGGCACCGCCGGCACGACCGGCAAGCCCGAGATCGCCGCGCCCGCGGCACGACCCGGGTCCGGCTCGACCAGCAGTCCGCGGTAGCCGGCGTCCGCGCCGTACCGGAGCAGGAACGCCGCCACCGGCGAGGCGAACACAGCCACCAGCATGCGGCCCGCGCCCCGCGCGACGGCCGCGTCGCTCCCGGCGGCCTGTGGCGAGACGCCCTGCGCGCCGGCGGCCGGGACCGGGCTGTGCGCCACGGCACAGGCTTCGTTCTCGTGAGGCATAGCGCCAGTCTGCTACATCGCCGGCCGAAGGGCCACCCCGGCATCTTGCTGTTATCAGGAGAGGCGGCAGCGTCATCGTCTATCGTCGCCCGCATGGAGTTCCAGGAAGTCGTGCGGCGGCGGCACATGGTACGGACCTTCACCGGCGAACCGGTGCCCCGGCGGGTGCTGGACCGGCTCCTCGCCAACGCGGTGCGCGGCCCGTCGGCGGGGTTCTCCCAGGGGCAGGCTTTTCTCGTGCTCACCGGCCCGGAACTAGAGAAGTTCTGGGCCGTCGCCGGCGAGGCCGTGTCCGAGTCCGCCCGCACCGCGCCGCTGGTGATCGTCCCGCTGTCGGTCAAGAACGCGTACCTGGACCGCTACGCCCAGCCCGACAAGGGCTGGACGGACCGCGACGAGGCCCGCTGGCCGGTGCCGTTCTGGCACATCGACACCGGCATGGCCGCGCTGCTGATCCTGCTCACCGTGACGGATGAGGACCTGGGCGCGGTCTACTTCGGCATAGTGCCCGCGGCGGTGGAGCCATTCCGCACGGCGTTCGGCGTCCCGGCCGACCATGAGCCGATCGGGGCGATCGCGATCGGCTACGACGCGGAGCCGCGAGCGCGTGACCTGCGGTCCCGGCGGCGGCCGCTGGACCAGCTAGTGCACCACGGGCGCTGGTAGCTCTTACCGGTACGGCTATGCCACGTACGGCCAGGCGTACCGCAAGGCCTCGGCGAGCGCCGGCTTGAGCGCGGCGGGGTGCGCCACCGACGACCGGGCCGCGGCCTCCCCCTGCGTCGCCTCCGGGAGCAGGAATCCCCGGTCGCACAGCAAGTACAGCACCCGTAGCGTGCGCATCGTGTTCGTCGCGAACGCCGGGACCGGCCCCGGGCCGCCCGCCGCGAACGCCGCGCAGACGGGGCGCAGCCACCCGACGGAGTCGTCCGCGGCTAGCTCGGCCCGCGCCAGGACGAGCGCCAGCGCGTAGCCGAGCCGGTCGTCCTCCTGGTCGCGCAGCACGAACTCCGTCGGCGCCAGCATGCGGGCGCAGCCGAGGTCGAGCAGCCCCCGCAGGTCGTCACGGTCCAGCCTGGCCGAGCGCCCGAACGTGGCCAGCGTGTCCGCGCCGTGCGCGACCGCGTGCAGCCAGCCGAGGCCTTCGTCCCAGCCGCGCAGGTCGCGTTCGGCGGCGTACCAGCCGGCGAAGGCGTCCCGCCAGCGCAGGACCGCGTCGCGGCTCGCCAGCCCGGTCGCCTGGTCGCGCTCGACCACGTTGCCGAGGATCAGCGCGCCGAAGGTCCGGGTCTGGATCTCCCCGTCCGTCAGCCGCGCGGCCATCTCGTCCCCGAGCGCGATCAGATCGTCGTCTTCCGCGCCGCTGCCGACGCGCTGCACCATCCCGAGATAAGCGATGTCGTCGCGCTCGGCCGGATCCGGCGAGCGCAGCATCTCCAGCAAATTCGCCCGCGAGTACTGCGAGTAGCCGCTCACAGTTCCGGATCATAACGGGCGCTGGCGCGGGGCGCGGGGCTGGCCGGTCGCGGCGGCAGTCTCCTACGGCTCAGTGACCACGATCGCCTCGGCGACCACAACCGTCTCACCAGCACCACCAGGCTCACCGGGCCCACCGGGCTCACCGGGCGGCGGAGCACCCGCCGTCAGTTCCCGCACGGGCGGTCCCGACATGCGCCAGGCTTCGCGGACGATGACCTGGAGCGCGCCCGCCGCGGGAATGGCGAGCAGCGCCGCCACGAACCCGCCGAACAGTCCCCCGATCCACGACCCGATCGACGCGCCGACCAGCACCGAGATCAGCACGAGCAGCGGGCTGATCCGCACGGTCTTGCTCATCACGACCGGGTTCAGCACATGGTTCTCGAACTGCGTGTAGATCAGGAAGACGACCAGCGTGACGATGCCCTTGGTTATCGACCCGGTGCCGGCGAACGCGAACAGGACGGTCGGGATGCCCGCCAGCGCGCCGCCGATCATCGGCAGGAAGTCGACGAGCGCCACCCAGAGCGCCCACAGGAACGGGAACGGCACGCCCAGCGTCATCAGCGTGACGAACACGACGAGCCCGCAGACGATCGAGGTCAGGAAGTTCCCGAGCATGTAGCCGACGACACCCCGGTTGACCTCCGACGCGACCGCGCTGACCTCGGCCGCCTGCCGGGGCGAGAGCAGGCTGAGGATGCCCCGCCGCAGCTTGGGCCCTTCCAGCAGCAATAGCAGGACCAGGATGAAGATCGTGGCTAGCTCGATGAGCAGCGACACCGCGCCCTTGCCGAACGACAGCGCCGGCTTGCTCAGGTCCTGCCCGAACGTCACCAGCTTCGGCGCGTTCTGTGCCACCCACCGCTGGACGTGGTATTTGCTAACCAGGTGGCCGATCCAGCCCGTGCCGTGTTGCGCGCTCGTGATGTAGGACGGCAGCTTGTTGGCGAGGCTCGTGATCGCGTTCACTAGCGGATACCCGAACGCCACCGCCAGCCCCAGGAACACGGCCAGCGCCAGCACGGTCACGAGCGTGACGGCCAGCCCCCGGCGTTTCACGACATAACGCTGCAGGATGAGCACCAGCGGGTTCAGCAGCAGCGCCACGAAACCGGCGACGAGCAGCAGCAGCACCACGTCCCGCAGGCGGTAGATCAGCTTGCCGGACAGGTAGAAGAACGAGACGACCAGGACCGCGACGATGATCGTCCGCAGTGGCACGCTGTTGCGATCCGCGGCGTGCCACAGCCGGGCTATCCGGTAGCCGGCCGACCGCGGATTATCCTCACTCACGTCTTACAGGATGGCAGGTTCGCGGAGTAACAATGCCCGTGGCCGCGTGCGTTTCACGACGGGGACAGTTAGCAGGGGAGGAGGCCGTACGACTGTTTGGCCGTCAGGACGCGGGTGACCGAGGCGTTGACCATGGCGCGGAAGGCCGGGCTGGCGGCGGCCTGGGACAGCACCGCCCGCGCCATCTGCTCCGCCGGGCCGAGGGACTGGGAGGTGATCATGTCACCGCCGGCGTCGATGAACCTGACGGCCCGCTCCCCCGCCGGGACGTCCGCCACCGCGGCGGCCTGACCCAGGTCGTCGGACATGATCACGCCCTTGAAGCCCAGGCTGGAGCGCAGCAGCCGCATCACCGCCGGCGAGAAGACCGCGAGCGACGACGGGTCGATCTTCGTGTACGTGGCCAGCGCCACCATCACGAACGGCACGCCGGCCGAGATCGCCGAACGGTATGACGCGAAGTACGGGTCGTCCGGCGTCGTGACCGTGTCCACGACGTTCGCCGTGAAGTCCGTGTTGCCGGCCACCCGGCCCAGGCCGGGAAAGTGCTTCGCCGCCGTGGCGACGCCGGCCGCGGCCATCCCCGCGATGAACGCCGCCCCGTGCGGCCCCGTGACGGCCGGGCGGTACCCGAACTCGCGGTCGAGCTGCCCGATCGGCGCGTTCGAGCGCGCGGTCCCCGCCGGCACGACGTCCATGACCGGCGCGAGGTCGAAGTTCACCCCGGCCGACCGCAGTTCCGTGCCCCACGCCTTCGCCCGCTGCCGCAGGTAGCCGACCGACCAGGAGCCCTGGATGAGCGCGGCCGGCAGGGCGGCGAAGCCGGCGCCCCTGAGGTTCTGGACCTGGCCCCCTTCCTGGTTGGCGGCGACGAAGAACCGGACGCGACCGGTGATCGCCTGTGTCGCCAGCGACTGCATGCGCGCGGTGGCCGACGCGGCCGCGGCCGCGCCTTCCGACGTGTTCTCCGCGAACAGCAGCGACCCGAAGTGGTACTTCTCCAGCGCCGCGGTTGTCACCGGGCCGACGTAGTCCTGCGCCAGCCCGACGAGGAACAGCTGACCGACCCGCTGTGCCTCGGACATGCCCGCGAACACGCGGGCCACGCACGACCGCGTGGCCGGCGGGCGGGAGACGGGAGCCGGCGACGGCGACTGCGACGGCGCGGCCGACGAGGCGCCCGCGGCCGGGGCGGTGCCGGCCGACGGCACCCCGGATGCGGATGACCGCGCGCCGCCGGCCGGCGGGCCGCCGCCGCAGGCGGCCAGGACCCCGGCGAGCGCCACCGCGGCGACCACCGAGACAGCGGGTCGCCACGGCCGCGTCCGGCGGACAGCAAAGTCCGCCGACCCGCGACGATCCCGGTGCGCGTTCACCCCAAGACTTTAGTGGCTGGGGTAGCGGGAGAGGCCACGGTTCGTTAGGAGGGATAGGCTATTATAAAAACTGTTAGTTCAGTTTCTTATGTAGCAGCAGGCGGACGCTTATGACACGGCTAGCCACGAACCGCAGCGCGACGAGTTCGTGTTCACGAAGTGCTCCCCGATCGAGGGGCCGGGCCGCACGGTGGTGAACAATCTCAAGCGGGACATCGAGGACGACGTCCTGCCGCCCGCGCAGCGGGCCAACACCGGGGTGATCATGTACTCGCCGATGGGCTCGGGCCTGCTGTCCGGCCGGATGACCCGGCCTGAACCTGACCGACGAGGACGTCGCGGAGATCGTAGGCTGACAAGATGAGCGCCGAGCCTGTGTCCGCCGCCAGCGCCGCCGCCGGGAAGTCGCGCGGCAGGCCGCGCAGCGAGCCGGCCCGCCAGGCGATCCTGGCCGCCGCGACCGAGCTGATGCTCGCCCGCGGCCTGTCCGCCGTCAGCATGGACGCGATCGCGGAGCGGGCCGGGGTGAGCAAGGCCACCATCTACCGGTGGTGGCCGACGAAGGAGACGCTGGCCCTCGACGCGCTGTACGCGGAGCTGACCGAGCCGTGTCCCGATCCGCCTGACACCGGCACGCTGCGCGGTGACCTGCACAGCCTGCTGCTCGGCTGGCTCGAGCGGACCGGCGACCGCCCGTGGGGGCGGGTGATCGGGGCGCTGCTGACGGAGGCGGCGACGGACGCGAAGTTCGGCGCGCTGTACCGGGAGCGGTACGTCGAGCCGCGGCGCGCCCAGATCCGGACGATCTTCCAGCGGGCGGTCGGCCGGGACGAGATCGGCGTCGGCACCGACGTCGAGGCCGCCATCGACCTGCTGTACGGCGCGCTCTACCACCGCCTGCTGCACGGTCACGCCCCGCTGAGCAGCGAGTTCGTCGACTACGCGATCGACGTCGTGGTGTCCGGTCTGGAAAAGTGACCGGCGGCGGGTTACGTTCCGGATCATGCGATTCGGCATCTTCGATCACAACGACGCGTCGGGACGCCCGGCCCCCCGCCAGCTCGCCGAGCGGCTCGAGCTGGTGGCTGAGTATGAGCGGCTGGGTTTCCACGCCTACCACCTCGCGGAACACCACGGCACTCCGCTCGGCATCACTCCCTCCCCGCACTTGCTGCTGGCGGCCGCGTCGCAGCGGACCAGCCGGATCAGGCTCGGCACGCTGATCTCGATCCTGCCGCTCTATCACCCGATGCGCGTCATCGAGGAAGCCTGCACGCTCGACCAGCTCACCGGCGGGCGGCTCGACCTGGGGGTCGGACGGGGCATCTCGCCTATCGAGACGTCGTTCCACGGTGTTCCGGGGGACGAGACCCCGGCGCGCTTCGACGAGGCCTTCGAGATCCTGTACCAGGGGCTGACGTCGGACACGGTGGACTTCCACGGGAAGTACTACGCCGTCGACAACGCGCCCGTCGTGACCCGGCCGGTCCAGCAGCCGCACCCGCCGCTGTGGTACGGCACCCGCACGCTGGACCGGGCGCGCTGGTGCGCGCGCCTGCGCATGCCGATGATGGCGCTCGTCCCGTCGGAGAAGGTGCGGCCGCTGACCGACGCGTACCGTTCCGAGGTGGCGGATCCCGGGCCTGGCGAGCCGCCGCCGCTGGGCGTTACCCGGTCGGTCGTGCTGGCGCCGACGGCGGACGAGGCGATGACGATCGCGAACCGGGCGTTCGCGCGGTTCAAGGCGAACTTCGAGCTGCTGTGGCGGCGGTACGACGTGCCGATGCCGCCGGTCCTGCCGGCCGACACGTTCGCGGGCGTGCACGCGACCGGGCACTTCTACGCGGGCGACCCGGCAGGCGCGCGGGAGTGGGTGGCGCGCCACCGGGACATCGGCGGCATCAACTACATGGCGCTGGAAATGTGCTTCGGCGACATGACGCCCGCGGAGGTGCTGCGCTCCGCGGAGCTGTTCGCGACCGAGGTCAGCCCGGCGTTCACGTAAGGCACGCGGCGCGGCCCGCCGGCTACAAGGGCTGACGGCGCCCCGGCCCCGGGCTACTCGCGGCCGTGCCCGTATCCGTGCCTGGCCACGGCGAGGAGCCGCTGCCCTTCGGGCGACAGCTCCGCCCGCCAGACGGCGGTCAGCTGGCGGGTCAGCGGCGGCTCTTCGACCTCCACCGCGACCAGGCGGCCGAGGACGAGGTCGTCGCGGACGGCGAGGCGGCTCAGCACGCCGGGTCCCACCCCCGCCGAGATAGCTGAACGCACCCCGGCGCTCGTTCCCAGCTCGATCGCTGCCGTCGCGGCCAGCGGCGGCTGGCGGGCCGCGAGGTACTCGGTGAGCGTGTCCCTGGTGCCGCTGCCGGCCTCGCGCATGACGAGCGGCGTCGCCGCGATCTCCGCGAACGTGAGCGGCCGCCGCAGCCTGGCCCAGGCATGTCCGGGGGCGACGACGACCAGCAGTTCGTCGTCGCGCACGTGCCTGGTCACCAGGTCGGCCGGCAGGTGCGGGGTCTCGATGAAGCCGAGCTCGGCCTTCTCGTCGCGGACCAGTTCGACGACGCCGGTGCTGTTGGTGACGGTCAGCTCGACCACGGTCGGCGGGTAGCCGTCGGCGTCCTCCGCGGCCCGCAGCCCGATCAGCCAGTGCGGGACGAGGTGCTCGGCGTTGGTCTGGCTGGCGGCCACGGTGAGGTGGTGGCGCACGCCGGACCGTATCGACCTGATGCCGGCCTCGAGGCGGTCGGCCGCGTCGAGCACGTCTTCCGCCCAGCCGAGGACCAGCCTGCCCTGCTCGGTGAGGTGCGACCCGCCGGGCGCGCGGATCAGCAATCGCAGCCCGGTGGCGCGCTCCAGGGTGCGCATCCGCGCGGACAGCGCCTGCTGGGACACGCCGAGCACGGCGGCGGCCGCCGCGATGCTCCCGTGCCTGCCGACCTCGCGGAACGCGCGGAGCGCGTCCAGGTCGCGCACCCCTTCCCCCATAGGTACAAGGCTAGCTTGTACCCCGACAAGGTCCGGCCACCTACCTGTAACGCGCGCGTATCGCGATGCTGGTTACATCATGGCTGCGACCCTGTCTGACGCTACCCGGCGTGAAACCACTCCGACTCCGGCCCGGCGCGGGAACGTGCTGCCCGGCCTGGCGGCCGCGGTGGCCATCGCCGTCGTCGCCACCCTCATCGGCCGGGCCGTCCCGGTTATCGGCAGCGCCGTGCCGGGCGCGGTCATCGGCGCGCTCATCGCGATCGTCGTGCGGCCAGGCGCGCGCCTGCGGCCCGGGCTGAAGCTGGCGAGCACGTTCGTCCTCCAGTGCTCGGTCGTGATCCTGGGCACGCAGCTGTCGATCCAGGCGGCGGCGCGGGCCGGCCTGGCCTCGCTGCCGGTGATGCTCGGCACGCTCGTGATCTGCCTGGCGGCGGCGTACGTGTACGGGCGCGCGCTGGGCGTGCCGCGCGACCTCAAGACGCTGATCGGAGTCGGCACCGGCATCTGCGGGGCGTCGGCGATCGCGGCCGTCTCCCCCGTGATCGAGGCCGCCGACACCGACATCGCGTACGCGGTCTCGA
This sequence comes from Trebonia sp., assembly GCA_035552855.1. Classification (GTDB taxonomy): domain Bacteria; phylum Actinomycetota; class Actinomycetes; order Streptosporangiales; family Streptosporangiaceae; genus Trebonia. The sequence continues at coordinate 10,500 of DASZKN010000217.1, forward strand.
CGATCTTTCTGTTCAACATCACCGCGGTGCTCGTGTTCCCGGTGCTGGGGCACGCGCTGGGGATGAGCCAGCACTCGTTCGGCCTGTTCGCGGGCACGGCCGTCAACGACACGTCATCGGTGGTCGCGACCGCGAACACCTACGGACCGGCGGCGGCCGAGTACGCCGTCGTCGTCAAGCTGGTCCGCACGCTGATGATCATCCCGATCTGCGCGGGACTCGCCTGGCTGACCGACCGGGAGCGCGCCGCGAGGGCCGCGGCCGCGGGCGACGGCGCGGCGCCGCGGCCGCGCCTGTCGCCACGGCGGCTGGCGCGGCTGGTGCCGTGGTTCCTGATCGGCTTCGTGGTCGCGGCCCTGATCAACACGGCGGGCCTCGTCCCGGCCGGCGCGCACGGCGCGCTGAGCAACGGCTCGACGTTCTTCGTCGCCGTGGCGCTGTCGGCTATCGGCCTGTCCACGGACGTGGCCGCCCTCCGCCGCGCGGGCGCGAAGCCCGTGCTGCTCGGCGCGCTGCTGTGGATCACGGTCGCCGCCGCGAGCCTCGGCCTGCAGGCCCTCACCGGCGGCCTGCGCTAGCCGCGCCCGCCACGCTCGCCGCGTCCGTCACTCCGCCACCTCGGTTAACCGCGCCGCCGGAAGGCGGCGGTCCCGCCAGGGGCGCCTTCCGGGCAATGAAATGATTGATTTCTAATGATCTTTATTGCACCATCAGTGGATGCTCGCTGATGCGCTGCCGTCGTTCGTCCAGTCGCTGGACCCTGTCCATTCCACGCTGGGCAGCACACTCGTCGCGCTTGTGCCGATCGTCGTGCTGCTCGTATTGCTGCCCGTGCTGAAGATGTCGGCGTGGCAGGCCGTGATCGTCGGCGCGATCGTGACGGTCATCCTCGCGATCACCGTCTGGAACGCGCCCGTCGGCGGGACGTTCGCCGCGTGGGGCGTCGGCGCGGGCACCGGGATCTGGTCGATCGACTGGATCACGTTCTGGGGCGTAGTCATTTACAACACATTGGTGCGCACCGGGGCCTTCGGCGACTTCCGGCGCTGGCTGATCGCGCAGGCGACCGCCGACGTGCGCGTGCAGGCCATCCTGCTCGCGTGGTCGCTGGGCGCGCTGCTCGAGGGCCTCGTCGGCTTCGGGTACCCGTGGGCGGTCATCACGCCGATCCTCGTGGGGCTCGGGGTGGTGGAACTCGACGCGATCCGGGTGGCGGCGATCGCGAACAACGCGCCGGTGTCGTTCGGGGCGCTGGGGGCGCCGATCATCGCGCTGGCCGCCGTCACCAAGCTGCCGCTTGACCAGCTGTCGTCGTCGATCGGCCGGATCGTCGCCATCCTGGCGCTGCTGCCGCCGTGGATCCTGATCGTGCTCGTGACCGGGCGGCGCGGGCTGCGGGGCGCGTGGCCGCTCGCCGTCGTCGGCTCGCTGTCCTACATCCTCGGGCAGTTCCCGACGTCGCAGTTCCTCGGCCCGTACCTGCCCGACATCATCGGCGCGGTCGTGTCGTTCGGATGCCTGCTGCTGCTCCTGCGCTACTGGAAGCCGAAGGAGACCCTCGGGTTCGGCGGCGTCCCTATCCAGCAGGGCGCGAGCGTGGACCACCCGGCGGAGGCCGAGGCGGGGGCGGCCCGGCCGCCGGGGGTGCGGGAGGCGCTACGGGGAATCGTGCCGTTCGGCATCCTGATCGCGGTCGTCGTCGCCGCGACCGGGCCGTGGTCGCACCTGTCCGACTACGACTTCGTCAAGCCCGCGGTGCACGCGGTCAGTTCGCTGTCCGGCAAGGCGACCGACGTGTCGTGGGCGTTCGCGCCGGCCATCGCGGGGACGTGGATCCTCGTGTCGTGGCTGATCATCCTGGTGGTGCTGCGGGTGCGGCCCGGGCAGGTCAGGGACGTGTTCGCGACGACGTTCAAGCAGATGTGGGGGGCGCTGGTGGTGGCGCCGGTGATCTTCGGGCTGGCGGACGTGTTCAACTACTCGGGGATGGCGAACACCATGGCGCACGGCTTTTCCCGGATCGGGCCGGCGTTCCTGGTCCTGGCGCCGATCGTGGGCTGGATCGGCGTCGCGCTGTCGGGCAGCAACACGTCGACGAACGCGCTGTTCGGCGGGTTCCAGTACTCGATCGGCGGCCTGCTGCACATGCCGCCCCTGCTGCTGCCGTCGCTGAACTCGGTCGGCGCGGAGATCGGCAAGCCGGTGGCGCCGCAGACCGCGAGCGTGGGCGTCGCGACGAGCGAGTTCGTCCGGCGGGAGGGCGAGGTGATCAGGCACAACCTCGCGTGGACGCTGGTGCTGCTCGCTTATCTGCTGCTGATCGCGCTGTTCTACCGCGGCGTGCTGCCGGGAGCGATGACGCCTTGACCAGGGCTGTCTTCCGGGCGGTGGATGGCGGGGGCTCGCGGCCGGTATTCTCAGCGTCATGGAGAGTGTCGTCGTCGGGGCGCGTGGCAGCCATCTCGCGCAGGCCATGGTCCGCGAGCTGATCGACCGGCTGAGGTCATGCCCGGTCGTTCAGTTCAAAGCCAGGTCGGTGATGACGGACGGGGACAAGGACCGCAAGACCTCGCTGCGGGAGCTCAGCAACGGCGACCGCGGCTTGTTCACCACCCAGCTCGAGCAGGAACTGCGCGCGGGACGGGTCGACATCGCGGTGCACTCGCTCAAGGATCTCCCGACCGCGCCGCCCGACGGCCTCGTGCTCGCGGTCACTCCCCCGCGCGCCGACCCGCTCGACGCCCTCTGCGGCTCGACGCTGGCGGCGCTGCCGTCCGGCGCCCGCGTGGGAACGGGGTCGGCCCGGCGGATCGCGCAGCTCAAGGCGCTGCGGCCCGATATCGAGGTCACGGCGATCCGCGGCAACGTGCCTCCTCGGCTCGCCAAGCTGAAGACCGGCCTGGACGCCGTGATCCTGGCCGCCTCGGGGCTGCGGCGGCTCGGGCTGGACGACTCGATCACCGAACTGCTCGACCCGGCGCTTTACCCGCCCTCGCCGGGGCAGGGGGCGCTGGCCGTCCAGGTCCGCGCCAGTGATCATGAGCTGCTGGAAATGATCAACGCCTACGGCGACCCGGACGCCGACGCGACGGTCCGGGCCGAGCGCGCGCTGCTGGGGGAACTGCACGGCGGCTGCTCGGTGCCGGTCGGGGCGCACGCCACCCGGTCCGACGGCGTGCTCACGCTGCACGCGCAGGTCACGTCCCTCGACGGACGGCAGCGAGTGACCGGGACGGTCACCGGCACCGACCCGGAGGCGACGGGCCGGGAACTCGCCGACCTCCTGCGCGCACGGGGCGCGGACCCGATCCTCGACGAGATCCGCCAGCCCGCTAGCCGCTAGGCGGTCGCCGGCCGCTAGCCCACCGTGCAGGGGTGAAGGGGTGACGGGCTAGCAGGCCAGGCCGCGGATGATCGTGTCCAGGTGCGCCTGGTACGTGGCCAGCGGGTCCGGCGTGAGCACGAGACCCTTGAGTTCCAAGGCCACCGCGCCGTGCACGCTGCTCCAGATCTGCTGCGCCACCTCCACCGGCTCGGGCGCCCGGATCGCCCCGGAGGCCGCCGTCAGCTCCACCAGCCGCACCAGCGCCCCGAACGTCGCGTGCGCGTGCTCCCCGACCTCCGGCGACTCGTGCGCGTGCTCGTGCGGGACCGCGTCCTCGAACATGATCGCGTAGAAGCTCGGGTTCGCCAGCGCGAACTCCCGGTAGCGCAGGCCGCAGGCGCGCAGCCGCTCGAGCAGCTCCGGCTCCGTGCCGGACTCGATCACCGCCCGGAGCCGGTCGAAGCCGATGATCAGCAGCGCGTGGACCAGCCCGTCCTTGCCGCCGAACCGGTTGTACACGCCCATCGGCGCGATGCCCGCGTCCGCGGCGACGGCCCGCACGGTCAGCGCGCCCGGCCCGTCACGGACCAGGACCGTCTCCGCCGCCGCGACGAGCTCCCGCTCCACGTCGGCCGACGGCGTCCGGGTGCGCCGTCCGGTCGCAGCATCAGTCATGCCCACCATCTTCCCGCATCGGCCGCCGGCGCGAGCCCGCCGCGCCGCCGTGCTCGCTTGACAGGCTATAGAACGATGTTACACAATAAAAGCACAACGTTCTACGCCTAACGCCGGACCCGATGCTGGACGTCCGGCTGTTCCGCAACCCGCGGTTCTCGGCGGCCAGCGGGGCGAACGCGCTGGCGTTCTTCGGGCTCTTCGGCTTCATCTTCCTGATCACGCAGTACTTCCAGGCGGTCCGCGGCTATGACCCGCTGCACGCCGGCGTGGCGACGCTGCCGTTCGCGGTCATCACCGGCGGCCTCTCCCCTTGGTCGCCGCGGCCGCGACCGCGGCGGCGGCGCTGCTCGCGCTGGCCTTCCTGCCCGCCCGCGCCCGGTCCGCCGGCCATCCGGACGACCTCACGCTGAGCGAGCCAGCGGCGCCCGGCGCGGCCCTCCCCGCCGCGGTCGAGGCGGCCCGCGGATAAGAGCCGGCACGGGAACGGGCCGCCGTCCGGGCAGAGAACCCTCGCGGCGGCCCGTTTCTTTTCCTGATCCGCTACTGCGGCGGGCCCGCCACCAGGTGCAGCGAGCTCGTGCTCCGCTGCCCGGACGGGCTCACCCAGGTGAGCGACACCGTCTGTCCGGGCTTGAGCTTGGCGAGGACCGTGCCCAGGTGATTCGGCGAGCCCGCGGACTGGCCGTTGACCGCCGTGATGACCGCGCCGCCGGTCATCCCGGCTGCGGCCGCCGGGCTGCCGCAGATCACGCCGTCCACGAGCGTGCCCGAGTTAACCTGCGCGATCTGCGTCGGGATCTGCAGGTCGGCGTTGCTCGTGTAGCAGGACTGGCCCGATCCGCCGTTCCCGCCCGGGCCGCCGAAGCCGCCGCCGAACGGGTTGCCGCCGCCGGACTGCTCCTGCTGCTGCGCCTGGGACTGCGGGTTGCCGTTCGTGCCGGAGGCGATGAAGATCCCGATGAACGCCGGGTAGCCGATCGAGATCGTCGAGCTGGCGTGCCCCGCGGCGATCTGCCGGGCGATGCTCAGCGCGGTGTTGATCGGGATCGCGAACCCGGAATTCGTCTGGGTGCCCTCGCTCACGCTGTTGCCGGCCGTGTCCATGCCGATGACCTGGCCGGCCGCGTCCGACAGCGGGCCGCCGGAGTCACCGGACACGATGTTGGCGTTGGTCTTCAGCATGTTGTGCAGCGTCTCGCTGGTGATCGAGCCGCCCTGGTCGGTGGCGGTGATCGTCTTACCGGTGCCGATGATCGTGCCCGCGGCGGGGATGAGGCTGCCCTGGCCCTCGGCATTGCCCAGCGCCACGACCGGCGTGCCGGTCTTCACGGTCGAGGAATTGCCGAGCGGCACCGTGTGCAGGCCGGAAGCACCCTGGAGCTGGATCAGCGCGACGTCGCCGGTCTTGTCGTAGCCGACCACTTTCGCCGGGTAAGTCTTGCCGGTCGAGACGACCGTGGCCGACAGGCGCGTCGAGTCCTCGATGACGTGGTTGTTGGTCAGCACGAGGCCGTCGCTGTTGATGATCATCCCGGTGCCGGCGCCCGCCTCGCTGCTGTACTGCAGCGTGCTGTTGATCAGGACCGTGCCCGGCGTCACCTTGTTGACGACCGCCTGCTCACCGGTCGCGCTGGTGCCGCCGTTCGGCGCAGAACCCGACGACGAACCGGGTGCGGGCACCGCGCCGGCGCCCGGCGTGAACACGCCGCTGGCCGACGAGTTCGAACCCGGCGAGTACAGCCCGAGCGTCGCGCCGACCCCCACGGCGACCGCGAGCACCGCCACCGCCAGGTGGCTGAGCACGCCGCCGCCACGGCGCCGCGGCGGTGGCGGCGGCGGGAATCCGCCGTAGCCGTATCCCCCGCCGTAGCCTCCTCCATGGCCGGTGCCGTAGCCCGGCCCAGGCGGTGTATCGCCGTATGGGTAAGGGCCGTAGCCGCTGCCCTCGGTCATCGGAAGTCACACCTCATCGTCCACGTCGCTTTGCCCGGAGCGCCTTCGCCGGGCAGCCGGTCACGCTAGCAGCTGCCCTGGCATCTCTATTCATCACCCCGAACCTGATGATTCTCTGGAGATCGCCTCAAATTTTTACTGAACGCTGACGGCGCGGGCCGACGAGCGCACGGGACTCGGAGCGGGCCGCTATCGTGAAGGCGTACAACAGCGTGCGCGGGGCGCGGTCAAGCATGTCAGGGAAGCGCTGCCGCGGCTCGGCACGATTGTGCAGAAGTACGCCGCCTGACTAGGCGGTGCTCCGTACATCTACTGATTTTTACTCTCAGGCGCGTGTCGTAAGAGGCGCCGGGGTAGCCTGGGGGGCACTGTGTCTAAAACCGGTGTCGTACTTACTGAGCGATACCGCCTGGATGAGCCGATCGCCGCCGGTGGTGTCGGCCAGGTCTGGCGGGCATCAGACCTGGTGCTGCAGCGTGCCGTCGCGGTCAAGCTGCTGCGCCCGGAGTACGCGGAGCATCCAGAGACCCTGGAACGGTTCCGCGGTGAGGCCCGGCACGCCGGCTCGCTCGCTCATCCGTGCATCGCACAGGTCTACGACTACTGCGACGGCGGGCCTGGCTGGCCGCCGTACCTGGTCATGGAGTACGTGAACGGGCCGTCGCTGGCCGACGTGCTGGCCGCCGAGCCGGTCAGCGCCGCCTACGCGCTAGACGTGATCGCGAAGGCCGCCACCGGCCTGGCCGCCGCGCACCGCGCCGGCCTCGTGCACCGCGACATCAAGCCGGGCAACATCCTGCTCGCGCGGGACGGGCGGGTGAAGATCACGGACTTCGGCATCGCGCACGCGGCCGGGTCCGCGCCGATCACCGACCCGGGCCTGGTGATGGGCACCACCCAGTACCTCGCGCCGGAACGGATCGCGGGCGCCCCCGCGACCCCGGCCAGCGACCTGTACTCGCTCGGCATCGTCGTCCACGAGTGCCTGACGGGGATACCGCCGTTCGAGGGCACGCCGGCCGAGGTCATGGCCGGCCACCTCTACCTGCCGCTGCCGCCGTCGCCGCCCGACACGCCGCCCGAGGTCGACCAGCTGATCGCCAGCCTGACCGCCAAGGACCCGGCGACCCGGCTGGCGGACGGGGACGAGCTCGCGACGATCGCCCGGCGGCTGAGCACCGCGATCGCCGCGGGCACGGTAATGCCGCCGCGGCAGCGGCCCGCGCCGGAGATCTCACCCGTGACCGGGTTCCCGGCGGCCGGCGACACGCTGGTCCTGGGCACGCGGCCGGGCAGCGACGCCACGATGACCGCCACCCTGGCGGGTGACGCGGGGCCGCGTGACTATGGCCTGCGGGAGCTGGGCCGTTCGTCGGGGGGAAGCGAATACGACGGCGGTGGCCGGGACGGCACCGCCACGCAGCCGCATGGCGCCGGGGACCTGACTGAAGACGGCCCCCGTACGGGTGGCTCGCGGCCGGGCGATTCACGGCCGGGCGGCCGGGCGCCGGAGCGGCGCCTCGCCGTGATCGGCGCCGCCGCGGTCGTGCTCGCCGCGGGCGGTGTCGCGGGCTGGCTGACGATCGGCCGGCCGCATGCCGTGCCCAACGGGAACCACACGGTGACACGGTCGACGATCGGCGTCGTGGAGCCGTCAACCGGTCCCGGGACGCCGGGGAAGAACACGCACCCGTCCCCGGGCCGCGGCACGGCCACCGCGCGGCTCGGCGGCGGCAGCACGCGGAGCACGCAGCCGCGATCCAGCGCGACCACCCATCCGCGGGGCAGCGCGACCGCGCCGGCGAGCGCCGCCGGCCAGTCGCCCGGCTCTTCCCCGACCGGGACGAACCCCTCGTCGCCCACGCCGAGCAGCACGGGGACCGGCGGCTCGTCACCGACCCCGAGCAGCAGGCCGACCGGGCTGCTGCCGGGCGTGCCCCCCATCCTCGGCTTGTAGTCCCGCGGCGGCGCGGGGCAGCGCGGGGAGTCAGCAGGACGCGTTAGGGAGACTGGATTTGTTAAGGGTGACGGGACTGGGCCTCCTTGATCACCCGTTCGGCGGCGGCGCGGTCCTGCCAGCCGCGGACATCGGTGCTCTTGCCGGGCTCGAGCTCCTTGTAGATGTCGAAGAAGTGGCCGATTTCGGCCGTCAGGTGCGGGGGCACGTCGGCGAGGTCGTGAATGCCGTGCATCCGCGGGTCGTGGGCGCAAACCGTCAGGATCTTGGCGTCCGGACCGTGCTCGTCGTGCATCCAGAACACCGCGACCGGCCGCACCTGGACGATGCAGCCGGGGAACGTCGGCTCGTCCAGCCAGACCAGCGCGTCCAGCGGCTCCCCGTCCTCCGCCAGCGTGTCGGGGACGAACCCGTAGTCCATGGGATAAACGGTCGAGGTGAACAGCATGCGGTCCAGCCTGATGCGACCGGTCTTGTGGTCCATCTCGTACTTATTACGTGACCCCTGCGGGATCTCAACGACGACCTCAACGTCCATAACCGACTCCTTTGCCGGGTGCTGCCTGCGGTCTCACCCCAGTCTTCCCCCGCTGGCGAGTGGTCCATACCAGTGAAAGTCACGGAGCTTTGGGCAATCTGGCCGGCGGTATGACCCGGGACCCGGCCAGGCGCCGCGGGAGCTGATCACCCCCGGCCCCGTCGTGCAAACGGTCGCCGTCGTCGGCTACGCGGCCGCGGGGATCGGCGGCGGGCTGCTGGCGGCGATCGGCGCCATCCTCGGCTCGGCGATCACCCTCACTTACCAGGCTTACCGCGGCCGCTCAACCTGGCGGCCAGCCAGCCGATCGCTTCTTCCCCGGGCGGGGTCTGGCACCAGTCACCAGCCGGTGTGCGGCGGATGGCCCGCCCGCTCCAGCCGTCGGCCCGGTCTCCGTCATCCAGTGCGTCCGGCGCGTCTCGGTCAGCCGGATCAGAGAGGCCGCGCATCAGCATGTCCGCGATGTCGCGCATTCCATCGCCTCCTTGCTCTCGTAACCGAGCGTATACCGCTGGCCGAAGCGGCGCAAAGGACCCGCGATTAGCCACCGCAACCTGGTGACAGCATCCCTACCGAGAAGTAACATCCGGTAAATCGGGGGTATGGACACCCGCTCACCCGGAGGCGACGATGCCTTTCCCGCAAGTCACGTCACACAAGCCACAGCGGTCCCGGCGGGCGTTCGCCGTGACCGGGGCGTTCGTCGCGGCGGCCGCACTGGCCGCCACCGCGCTGGCGGGTCCCGCGTTGGCGAGTCCCGTCGCCGCCAGCACGGCGAAAGCCGGCGCCGGCTCAACCGGCACCGGCTCAGCCAGCGCCGGCCCCCTCCCCGTCGACTACAGCTTCGCCGCCGGGTTCACGGCGGGATTCGGCTTCCCCACCACGGCGCCGCCAGGCGCGAACAACTTCGGCTGCCGGCCGACCGCGGCGCATCCTCACCCGGTCATCCTGGTGAACGGGACCTTCGAGAACCAGAACGACAACTGGCGGGCCGCCGCCCCGCTGCTAGCCAACCACGGCTACTGCGTCTTCGCGTTCAACTACGGCGGCGTCACCGCGGCCGCTGACGTGCAGGGCACGCAGGAAATCGCCGCCTCCGCCAGGCAGCTCGCGTCGTTCGTCGCCACCGTGCTGGCCGCGACCGGGGCGGCGAAGGCCGACCTCGTCGGGCACTCACAGGGCGGCATGATGCCCCGCTACTACATCGAGTACCTCGGCGGCGCCGCGAAGACGAACGCCCTCGTCGGGCTCGCGCCCTCCAACTACGGCACCACGCTCGACGGGCTGAGCACGTTCGTCACCCAACTCGGGCTGGCCGACCCGTTCGTCACCGGGCTGAGCGCCCTGTGCGAATCCTGCGGCGAGCAGATCGCCGGATCGTCGTTCCTGGCGACGGTTAACGCCACGCCGACCAGTCCGGGTGTCCAGTACACGGTCATCGAGTCGCGGGACGACGAGGTCGTCACCCCGTACACGAACGCGTTCCTGCCCGCGGCCCCGAACGTCACCAACATCACCGTGCAGAACCAGTGCCTGCTCGACCAGAGCGACCACCTGGAGCTCGCCTACGACCCGGTCGCGATGGCGGACATGCTCAACGCGCTGGACCCGGCCGACCCGGTGCGGATCCCCTGCGTCCCGGTGCTCCCGGTCACCGGCCCGACCGTCCCGGTCCCGTCGTATTAATCTCGGCCGCGTGCCTGGCATTCAAAGCCTCGCGGCGAGTTCCCGGTGCGCTTCGGGCATCCCATCGGGCAGGTCGCCGGGGGCGGCGGTGCGGTCGGTGGTGACCAGGCCCAGGTCATACAGCACCGCGTTGCGCGGGATGCGGCAGGTCCAGGTCACGTTATCCGGCAGGCCACGCAGCGCCGGGCCGTGATAGGCGGCATCGGCCACGACATGGATCACCCGGCCCGGGCACGACCACGGGCCCGTGACCTTCCCGGCCGGCAGTTAGAGGGCGCTTGCCCTGATTCACGCCGCTTCGTAATGTCGTATTGCGATACTTATCTCGCTGAACGCGTTTACTGAGGACTGGCCGAGGGAAGCTCGGGCGCACGGCTGAACGGCTGTCCGGAGCGCCGCTCAGGACTAGATCTCAACGGGAGGTAGGAACTGATGGCCCAAGAACGCAAGAACCTGCCCGCGCATGAAGAACATGAGCGGGTGCAGCGGAGACTGCAGACAGTGAGGTGGCGTCCCCGATGGGGAGCCGCCGTGGTAGTCAGCGGCGTCGCGGTGCTCGCCGCCGCGTGCAGTTCTTCCAGCGGCTCCACGGGTGCGTCAGCGTCTGACTCGGCCTCGGCGCCCGCGTCCCCGGTTGCGACATCGACCGCCGCACCGCAGGCCTCGGGGAAGCTGTGCCAGGACCTGACCTCCTTGCGGACCTCACTCAACCAGCTCACTCATATCAACCCGGCGACGACGACCACCACGGAGATAAGCAACGACCTCAGCAACTTCAAGAGCGAACTGACGGCGCTGCGACAGGACGCGGGCGGCCACTACAGCACCCAGACCAACTCCCTGCAGTCGGAGTGGTCGAAGATGCAGACGGCCATCCAGACTCTCCGCAGCCATCCGGCCAGCTCGAGTGCGGAAAACACGGCGGCGACCGCGTTCAGCAACTTCGAGACGACCGGCAACAATCTTCTTGCCAAGACGAAGTCGGTCTGCCCATCAGCCACGGCGTCACCCAGCGCGTGACGAGCATGTGCTGCCCGGCCCCATGACGCACGCCTTCTTACGGCGAAGGCGCTTGCTGAACGGGCCGGGCAGCATCGGCGCAGCCGGGCACTTCTTATCGCCGCTTATCGCCGGCCCGGCTCACCGCCTTCTGCCGGGGGCGAGGGGGCAGGGCGGACCGGGCTGCGCCTTCCCCCGGGCCACCGGCCCGCCCGGCCAAACAAGACGACCAGCGCTGGG
>DASZKN010000218.1:0-15475 GCA_035552855.1 Trebonia sp.
GCTCGCCGCCGCCGAAGCCGAGGAAGCCCGGGCCCGCGACCCCGAAGTGGATAACCAGGCGGCGGACGAGGAACGCGAGGAGATGGCGCAGCGCGCCACGGCCGCGCGCGGCGCCGAGATGGAGGCGCGCCTCGAGGTGCGCACGGTCGAGGAGCGGCTGCGCGCGATCGGCGGCCGGGCCGACTCCCTCTCGGCGGCGGCGGCGAGCGAACGCGCCGCCCGCGAGCGCGCGGCCGCCCGGCGGCGGCAGCGCGCCGCCCAGGCGGCGGTGGCCCGCGCGGTGGCGGCCGGCTCCGCGGCGGCGGTCGCGGCAGCCGAATCGTCACTGGCGGCCGCGGCCGCCCGGCGGTCGGCGGGGGAGACCGCGAGCGCGGCCCAGGCGGAGTCGCTGAAGGCGCTGCGCGCGCGGACCGGGCTGCTGTCGGCCGAACTCGACAAGGTCGTGAGCACCGCCCACGGCTCCGAGATGGCCCGCGCCGAGCACCGGCTGCGGCTCGAGCAGTTCGAGCAGCACGCGGTCGACGAGTACGGTGTCGAGCCGGAGGCGCTGGTCGCCGAGTACGGCCCGGGCGTGCCGGTGCCGATGCCGGTGCCGGAAGAGCCGAAGCCGAGGAAGCGCCGGGCGGCCGCCTACGGGACCGGGGCGGGCGATTCCGCCGACGGGCAGCAGGCCGACGGGCGCGCGCCCGCGACGCTCGCGGACGCGCTGCGCGCCGTCACCGAGGCCGCCGAGTCGGAACTGGCCGAGTCGGAACTGGCCGAGTCGGAACTGGCCGATCCCGAAGCGGCCGGCCCCGAGAACGACGCGGCCCCCAAGATCATCGGTGTGCCCTACGTGCGCGAGGAGCAGGAGCGGCGGGCCGCGGAGGCCGAACGCCAGCTCGCGCGCCTCGGCAAGGTGAACCCGCTGGCGCTCGAAGAGTACGCCGCGCTGCAGGAACGGCACCAGTTCCTCGCGACCCAGCTCGAGGACCTGCGCAAGACCCGGCGCGACCTCCTCACGGTCGTCAAGGAAGTCGACGACCGGGTGCAGGAGGTATTCGCCTCGGCCTACGCGGACACGGCGCGCGAGTTCGAGGGGCTGTTCTCGCGGCTGTTCCCGGGCGGAGCCGGGCGGCTGATCCTGACCGAGCCGGACGACATGCTGTCCACCGGCATCGAGATCGAGGCCCGGCCGCCGGGCAAGAAGGTGAAACGCCTGTCGCTGCTGTCCGGCGGCGAGCGGTCGCTGACCGCGATCGCGTACTTGTTCGCGATCTTCAAGGCGCGGCCGTCGCCGTTCTACGTGCTCGACGAGGTCGAGGCCGCGCTCGACGACAGCAACTTGCAGCGGCTGCTGCGCGTGTTCGAGGAACTCCGGGAAAGCTCGCAGCTGATCATCATCACCCACCAGCGCCGCACGATGGAGGCGGCGGACGCCCTGTACGGCGTCTCGATGCGCGGTGACGGCGTGTCCACGGTGATCAGCCAGCGGGTCCGCGAGCACGAACCGGCGTAGCCGCTCCGCCGGAACGGCGGCTACGCTGGGGCACCGTGGAATACATCATCCTCATCGTCGTGCTGGCCGTCCTGCTTGTGGGGATCGGCGGGACCATGCTGCTGCGCCCGCGCGGCAGCCGCGGAATCAGCCGGCGGGACCGGGGCGCCGATGTGATGAGCCCCGGCGGCACGATCACCGACGACCGCGACGCGACCGGCACGGATTCTGGCACTGGCACGGAGACCCTGGCACCGCCCCCGGCGACCACCGCGGCACCGCCGGAGCCGGTCGTGGAGCCGCCCGCGCTGGAGAAGCCGCCGCCCTCGGCGGGGCGGATGGTCCGGCTCCGGGTCAGGCTCGCGCGGTCGCAGAGCGGCTTCGGCAGCGCGCTGCTGACCCTGCTGTCGCGCGACCGGCTCGACGATGACACGTGGGACGAGATCGAAGAGGTCCTGATCACGGCCGATGTCGGTGTCGCGCCCGCCCGGCAGCTCGTCGAGGACCTGCGGACCAAGGTCAAGGTGGAGGGGGCCAAGAGCCCCGACGAGGTCAAGACCATGCTGAGGGGCGAACTGCTGGCTCAGGTGGAGACGCCCGCCAGCCGCGGCCTGCGGACGCAGCGGCACGAAGGCCGGCCGGCCGTCGTCCTCATGGTCGGCGTCAACGGGACCGGCAAGACGACGACCTGCGGCAAGCTGGCCCGCGCGCTGATCGGGGACGGCGAGACCGTGATCCTCGGGGCGGCCGACACGTTCCGCGCGGCGGCCGCCGACCAGCTGCAGACCTGGGGCGAGCGTGTGGGGGCGGAGACCGTCCGGTCCGACAAGGAGGGCGCGGACCCGGCGAGCGTCGCCTTCGACGCGGTCAGCAAGGGCATCGAGACCGAGGACGACGTGGTGCTCATCGACACCGCGGGCCGCCTGCACACCAAGACTGGCCTGATGGACGAGCTCGGCAAGGTCAAGCGGGTCATCGAGAAGCGCACGTCGGTGGACGAGGTGCTGCTCGTACTCGACGCCACGACGGGCCAGAACGGGCTGCGCCAGGCCCGCGTGTTCGCCGAGGTGGTGGATGTCACCGGCATCGTGCTCACGAAGCTCGACGGGACCGCCAAAGGCGGCATCGTCATCGCCGTCCAGCGCGAGCTCGGCGTGCCGGTGAAGCTCGTGGGCCTCGGCGAGGGACGCGACGATCTGGCGCCGTTCGACCCGGAAACGTTCGTGGACGCGATCCTGGGCGGCTGAGTGCCGTCCCGCCCGGTCCCGCGCGCCCGGATCCCCGGGTCCCCGGAAACGCGGCCGTAATGTGGGCCGCCGCTGTTTCACGTCGCCGACACATTCGGACTGGACGCTGGAAACGCCGGCACGGCATTGTCATGACAGGCGATTGAGAGGGTGGTCCCTATGAAGCTCATCACGGCTGTCATCAAGCCATTTAAGCTCGACGACGTCAAGGCGGCGCTGCAGGCGTTCGGCGTGCACGGCATGACAGTCAGCGAGGCGAGCGGATACGGCAGGCAGCGCGGGCACACGGAGGTCTACCGTGGCGCGGAGTACCAGGTTGACCTGGTCCCCAAGGTGCGCGTCGAGGTCATCTGCGACGACGAGGACGCCGACGACCTGGTCGGCGTCGTACTCAAGGCGGCGCAGACCGGCCGCATCGGTGACGGCAAGGTCTGGGTGACGCCGCTCGACACCGTCGTCCGCGTGCGCACGGGGGAGCGTGGCCCGGACGCGCTCTGAGCCTGGCGGCGGCCAAGCCTTGTATCGCGGATCCGGGGGACCTGGTGAACGTCATGACTTCTTTCGCGGCTGACCGTAGCCGCAGGACCACAGAAACGGATCGATGGCTGGCCGGGATGCTGGGGGCGGAGCCCGGGGTGGCCCTCGTCGCCGTCGGCGGCTACGGCCGGAAAGAAATGCTGCCAGGCAGCGACCTCGACGTGCTGCTGCTGCACGACGGCCGGGACGACATCGCCAAGGTCGCCGACCGGATCTGGTACCCCGTGTGGGACTCGGGCGCCCGGCTGGACCACGCGGTCCGCACGGTCCCGCAGGCCAGGAGGGTGGCGCGCGGCGACCTCAAGGTCGCGCTCGGGCTGCTGTATGCCCGGCATGTCGCCGGTGATCCCGAGCTGACCACCCGCCTGCGCGAGGGCGCGCTCGAAGACTGGCGCGCGCACTCGCGGACCCGGCTCGCCGAGCTCAGGGAAATGGGCGAGGAGCGGGCCAGGATGCACGGGGAACTGGCCTTCCTGCTCGAACCCGACCTCAAGGAGAGCCGCGGCGGGCAGCGGGACGTGCACGCCATCCAGGCCATCGCCGCGGCCTGGGTCGCGCCCGCGCCCGGCCCCCGCGTCCGGGCCGCCTACGAGCAGATAATCGACGCCCGGCACGTGCTGCACGAGGTAACCGGCCGCCACGTCGACCGCCTCGTGCTCGAAGAGCAAGACGAGGTCGCGCGGGCGCTTGGCCTGCTCGACGGGGACGCGCTGCTGCGCAACCTGGCCGGCGCCGGGCGGACCGTGGCCTACGCGGCTGACCACGCGTTCCGCCAGGCCGACCGCGCGGGCGGCCGCAAGTCGCTCGGCGTCCGCATGCGCCGCGCCAAGCCCGAACGGCGGCCGCTCGCGGACGGCGTCGTCGAGCAGGACGGCGAGGTCGTGCTGGCACGGGCGGCCGATCCGGCCGCGGACGCCGTCCTGGTGCTCCGGGCCGCCGCCGCGGCCGCCCAGCACGGGCTGCCGCTCGCGCCGCGGGCGCTGGCCCGGCTCGCCGACTGCCCGCCGCTGCCCGTACCGTGGCCGGACGACGCCAGGGACGCGCTCATCGCGCTGCTCGGTGCCGGCCCGAACGCGATCGCGGTCTGGGAGGCTCTCGACCAGGAAGGCCTGCTCACCGCGCTCATCCCGGACTGGGAACGGGTGCGGAACCGGCCGCAGCGCAACCCGCTGCACACGTTCACCGTGGACCGGCACCTGGTCGAGTGCGCCGCGAACGCGGCCGCGCTGACCCGCGACGTGTCCCGGCCCGACCTGCTGTTGCTCGCCGCCCTGATGCACGACATCGGCAAGGGCTGGCCAGGTGACCACAGTGTCTCCGGCGAGGTAGTCGCGCGCGACTTCGCCCGCCGCGTGGGGCTGGGCGAGGCGGACGCCGGGATCATCGCCGCCGCCGTCCGCCACCACCTGCTCCTGCCGGTCGTCGCGACCCGCCGGGACCTCGACGATCCCGTGACCGTGCAGAGCGTGGCCGGGACGGTCGGCAGCCGTCTCCTGCTCGAGATCCTGCGGGCGCTGTCGCAGGCGGACGGGCTGGCCACCGGGCCGGCCGCGTGGAATGACTGGAAGGCCGGGCTCGTCGCGGACCTGGTCCGCCGGGTCGCCGCCGCCCTGGACGGCGATCCGGTGCCGGGCCCGGCCCCGCTGCGCGACGAGCAGCTAGCGCTCGTCGCGGGCGGCGGCCCCGCCGCCATCGTCAAGGGCAGCGAGGTGACGGTCGTCGCGCTGGACCGGCCGGGCCTGCTGTGGCGCGCGGCGGGCGTGCTCGCCTCGCACCGGCTCGCGGTGCGCGGCGCGACCGCGACGTCCGTGGGCGACACCGCGGTCACCGTGTTCAGCGTCGCGCCCGAGTACGGCGACCCGCCGGACGCCGATCTCGTCGCGGCCGACCTGCGGCGCATGCTGGAGGGCAGGCTCGACGTGCAGGACCGGCTCGATCGCCGCGCCCGCGCCGTCCGCGCCACGGGCGCCGCGGCCCCGCCGCCGAAGGTCGCGCTCGTGGACAGCGCGTCCGACACCGCGACCGTGGTCGAGGTCCGGGCGCACGACGAGCCCGGGCTGCTGTGGCGGATCGGGCGCGCCCTGGGCGACTGCGGCCTCGATGTCCGGGCCGCCCGGGTCGAGACGCTCGGCGCCGAGGCCGTCGACGTCTTCTACGTCACGGACGCCGAAGGCGGCCTGCTGACCGATCCGGAGTCACGCCAGCGAACAGTAACCACGGTGCTGAACGCGCTCAGGCCCGAGTTAGCAAGGTGATCGTGGGGAGCAACCGCCGACGTGCCCCGCCCGCTCCCGCTCGGACGGTAGCCTGGGTACGTGTTTGAGACACTCTCCGACCGGCTGACTCAGGTCTTCTCCTCGCTGCGCGGCAAGGGGCGGCTGTCGCCCGCCGACATCGACGCCACCGCGCGGGAGATTCGCATCGCCCTGCTCGAGGCGGACGTGGCGCTGCCCGTCGTCAAGCAGTTCATCGCGCGGGTGAAGGAACGAGCCAGCGGCGCGGAGGTCTCGGGCGCCCTTAACCCCGCCCAGCAGGTCATCAAGATCGTGCACGAGGAGCTCATCGGGATCCTCGGCGGCGAGGCGCGGCGGCTGCGGTACGCGAAGAACCCGCCGACCGTCATCATGCTCGCCGGCCTCCAGGGCGCCGGCAAGACGACGCTGGCGGGCAAGCTCGCCCTCTGGCTGAAGGAGCAGGGCAACACGCCCATGCTCGTCGCCGCGGACCTCCAGCGGCCGAACGCGGTGCAGCAGCTGCAGGTCGTCGGCGAGCGCGCCGGCGTGCCGGTGTACGCGCCGGAGCCGGGCAGCGGGGTCGGTGACCCGGTCAAGGTCGCGCGGGCCTCGATCGACGAGGCGCGGCGCACGATGCACAACGTCGTGATCATCGACACCGCCGGCCGGCTCGGCATCGACGCGGAGCTGATGCAGCAGGCGCGCAACATCAGGGACGCGGTCGACCCGGACGAGGTGCTGTTCGTCGTCGACGCGATGATCGGCCAGGACGCGGTCGCGACCGCTCAGGCGTTCCTCGAGGGCGTCGACTACGACGGCGTCGTGCTCACCAAGCTCGACGGCGACGCGCGCGGTGGCGCGGCCCTCTCGATCGCCGCCCTCACCGGCCGGCCGATCATGTTCGCGTCGACCGGCGAGAAGCAGACCGACTTCGACATGTTCCACCCGGACCGGATGGCGTCCCGGATCCTGGACATGGGCGACGTGCTGAGCCTGATCGAGCAGGCGGAGAAGGCGTTCGACGCCGACCAGGCCGCCGACATGGCGTCCCGGTTCATGTCCGGCGACGGGCTCACGCTCGAGGACTTCATCGAGCAGCTCGGCATGCTGCGCAAGCTGGGGCCGATCACGAACCTGCTCAGCATGATGCCGGGCGCGGCCAAGAACAAGGAGCTGCTGTCCAAGGTCAACGACCGCGACCTGGACCGTGCCGAGGCCATCGTGCGCTCGATGACGCCCGATGAGCGCCGCAACCCCAAGATCATCAACGGCTCGCGGCGGCTGCGGATCGCCAAGGGGTCCGGGGTCGCCGTCGGCGAGGTGTCGCAGCTCGTCACGAACTTCTTCGAGGGCCAGAAGCAGATGAAGGCGCTGCTCGGCGGCGGCATGCCGGGCATGGCCGGCCTCATGGGCGGTCCGGGCGCGGCGCGGCGCGGCGCGAAGGCGGCGAAGGCGGCCAGGGCGGCGGCGAAGAAGAAGAAGCGGCCCGGCGGCGACCCGCGCAAGGCGGGCGTGGCCGGCGGCAACGCCGGCGGCGGCGGGGCGCCAGGCGGCAGCGGCAAGAAGCCGGGCGCGGCGGCGCCCGCCGAGCCCGCGGTGAACTCGATGGAAGACCTCGCCAAGATGCTGCAGGACGCGCAGGCCGGCGGCGGACCGGGCGGCCTGGGCAACGGCGACGGCTTTCCGGGCTTGCGCGGCGGGCCGAGCGCACTCCCGCCCCTGGGCGGCGCGGGCGGCGGGCGCGGCGCGGGCGGCCTCGGCGGCGGCGCGGTGCCCGCGGCGTTCGGCAAGCGCAACAAGAAGAAGAAGTAGCTCAGGACCCGGCGGCGAGGGCCCGGACCATGTCGATCGTGTCGGCCTCGGCGGCGGGCTTGTCTTCCCGGTAGCGGATGACCCGGGCGAAGCGGAGCGCCAGGCCGCCCGGGTAGCGGGGGCTGCGCTGCACCCCGTCGAAGGCGATCTCCACGACGAGCTCGGGCCGGACGTACACGGTCCAGTCGTCGCGGTGGTCCTCGATCTCCTGGAGCTTGCGGGTCTGCCAGTCGAGGAGTTCGTCGGTGAGGCCCTTGAACGTCTTGCCGAGCATGACCCAGCCGCCCGTCTCCGGGTCGCGGGCGCCGAGGTGGAGGTTGGACAGCCAGCCCTGACGGCGCCCGTGGCCCCACTCGACGGCGAGCACGACGAGGTCGAGCGTGTGCCGCGGCTTCACCTTGATCCAGCCCGCGCCGCGGCGGCCCGCCGCGTACGGGGCGAGCAGGGACTTGACCACGACGCCTTCGTGGCCATGGGCGAGCGCGTCCTTGAAGAAAGCCGTCGCCTCGTCCGCGTCGCCGGTCACCAGCCGCGGCATGAGCATGTCCGGCGGCGCGACCCTGGCGAGCGCCTCGTGGCGCTCCTCGCCGGGCAGGTCCAGCAGGTCAGCGCCTTCGGCATGCAGCACGTCGAACAGGAACACCGACAGCGGGACCGTGGTGCCCGTCTCGCTGGCCGCGCGGGCGGCCGTGTCCTGGAACGGGTAGGGGCGCCCGTCCGGCCGCAGCCCGATCAGCTCGCCGTCGAGCACGGCGTCCCGCACGGGGAGCCTGGCGAGCGTGGCGACTACTTCCGGCAGCCGCGCCGTGATGTCGTCCAGCGTCCTCGTGAACAGCCGGACAGCGCCGTCCCTGACGTGCGCCTGCACGCGGATGCCGTCGAGCTTCCACTCGACGGCGGCGGTGCCGCCGATCTTGGCCAGCGCCTCCTCGATCGTCTGCGCGCTCGCCGCGAGCATCGGCCGGACCGGCCGCCCCACTTCCAGCCCGAACTCCGCCAGCGCCGCGCTGCCGCCCGCCAGCGCGGCCCGCGCGGTCGCGGGCAGCGACCCGCTGAGCATCACCGCCCGGCGGACGTCGGCCGCGCCCACGCCGGCGGCCCGCGCGACGGCCTCGGCCATCACCCCGTCGAGCGCGCCCTGCCGGAGCTCGCCGGATAGCAGCCGGACCAGGAAAGACTGCTCGTCGGCGGTGGCGGCGCCCATGAGCTCGGCGACCAGTCGCCGGCGGGCGGCCGCCGATCCTTTCCCGGCCTGGGACCCGATCAGGGCGAACGCCGCGTCCACGTCCGCGACGGTAAGCGCGGGCCGGTCCGCCGGCGGCGGCGCGTCGCGCAGCGCGGCCCACCCGACGCCGATCTGCCGTTGCGGCAGTTCGCCCGACAGGTACGCGACGATAATCGGCGCCTCCGCGGGCGTGGCCGACCGCAGCGCGGACGCGAGCGCCTCGATCTTGGCCAGCCGGGCGCTCGTGACGGCCACGGTCCGCGACACGGTGGCGAGCTCTGCCAGCAGCACGTCATCCATTGTGCCCCACAGCGAATTCCATGATCACGGGTAGTTCGCGGCGCTGTTCGCCACCGTTGCGCGGCGCTAGCTTGACGTCCGGTCGCGGCCCCGGCGGCCGCGCTTCTCGCCCGGCGCCCACAGGTAGTAGCCGGTGGGGAGCAGGCGGATGCCGAACTTCTCATCCAGCGTGCCCCACAGCCCGCGCCGCGCGAACAGCGTCACGGCGATCGCCACCAGGCCCAGGATGATCAGGTACCAGGCGTTGTAGGACTGCAGGCCCTGCTGGAGCACCATGTAAACGATCGTGCCGATGATCGGGCCCTCGATCGTGCCGAGGCCGCCGATGATCACCGCGAACGCCATCTCGGCCGTCCACAGCACACTGAACACGCCGCCGGACGTTCCCGGCGTGACCTGTAGCTGCTGGATCGCCAGCACCCCGCCGGCCGCGCCGCACCCGATGGCCGCGACCACGAACACGAGCGCGCGGGCGAACCCGACCCGCACCCCCGAACTGCGCGCGGCCCGCTCGTCGTCGCGGATCGCGGTCAGCACCAGGCCGAGCCGCGAGCGCAGCAGGAAGTACGACGCCGCGATCGCCAGCACCGTGATCGCGAGCGCAGCCCAGTACGTGTAGGCCGAGAGCAGCGTCGGGTCCATGCCCGCGAGTCCCGGCAGCGGCAGGCCGCTGCCGCCGCCGATCGAATGGAACTGCTCGATGAACAGCATGATCGCCGACGCGAGGACCCAGGTGGCGATCGCGAAGTACCCGGTCCGCAGCCTGGACACCAGCCACCACAGCGGTACCGCGCAGAGCCCGGCCCCGACCGCGGCGATCGGCAGCGCGGCGAAGGGCGACACGCCGTGCATCGCCGGGATCAGCACGAAGTACGCGCCGAGCCCGAGGAACGCCTGCTGCCCGACGGAGACCAGCCCCGCGTACCCGGCCAGCAGGTTCCACATCGACGCCAGCGTCAGGATGATGAACCCCTGGACGAGGATGCCGGTGGTGCCCGCGTACACCTCGTACGGCAAGATCGCGAATATCACCACGACGACGAGCGCGCCGATCCCGGTCCACGCGGTGTTCCGGCGGGATCTGGTGACTCGCGAGTCCTTTTCCCCTGAACGGGCCATGGTGTCTGTGGCAGCGCTCATGACTGTGACCCCCGCGTGGTGAGGCCCTGCGGCCGGACGATCAGCACGACAAGGAAGATGAGGTAGCCGGCCAGCAGCTCATACGAGAGGTTGAGCTGCGCGCCGATCTGCTGCGCGACGCCCAGCACGATGCCGCCGGCGAGCGTGCCCCACAGCGAGCCGAGGCCGCCGATCACGACGGCCGCGAACGCGAACAGCAAGATCGTGTCGGTGCCGCTCGTCGGGTCGATCGTGGTCGTCATCCCGTACGCCATCCCGGCGAGCGCCACGGTGGCGAACGCGATCGCGGCGGCCACGCCGAACACGTGCCGGTAGTCCGCGCCGGAAAGCTGCGCGGCCTCCCGGTCGTCGGCGACCGCGCGGATCAGCCGCCCGTACTTGGTCGAGGACAGGTAGTACTGCAGCCCGAGGAGCACGACCACGGCCAGCAGGAAGATGATGACGTCCAGCCAGGCGACCTGGATCGACGACCCGATCGAGAACGAGGCCGTGGCGATGGACTCGTTGACGCCGAGTCCCCGGCTGTTGGCGGTGAAGAACTGCAGCAGCCCGTTCTCGATCACCATCGAGAGCCCGAACGTGACGATCAGCGTGGTGAGCTCGCCCCGCCGCAGCGCCGCCTGGATGAGCGTGCGCTGCAGCACGTAGCCGACCACGGCCATGATCACGACCACGATCGGCACCGCCCACAGGAACGGGATGCGGGTGGCGGCGATCAGCCCGACGCCGATATAGCCGGCGACCGTGGCGAGGTCGCCGTGCGCCAGGTTCACGACCCGCATCACGCCGAACATCAGCGAGAGCCCGCACGCGAACAGCGCGTACAGCCCGCCGGTCAGGATGCCCTGGATGATGGCGTTGACCCAGCCCATTTACAGCTCCCCCGTTTTCAGCGGGTCCGATAGGGTCGTTTGATCGGGCCCGCGGCCGGGGAGTACGGGGGGTCGTCCCCCCGGGCCAGTACTGCCGAAGTAGGCGGCCTCGACCTGACCGGAGGTGAAGTCGCCGGGCTCGCCTTCGAGCGTGGTGTGCCCCTCGAGCAGGCATTGCAGGTGCGTGGCGACCCGCCGCGCCTGGCTCACGTCCTGCTCGACCAGCAGCACCGTGATGCCGGACTCGAGGATCTGCGGCAGCGTGTCGTAGATCCGCTGGACGATGACCGGCGCGAGGCCGAGGGACAGCTCGTCGAGCAGCAGGACCCGCGGGTTCGCCACGAGCGCCCGGCCGATCGCGACCTGCTGCTGCTCGCCGCCGGACATCTGGGCGGTCTTCTGGGCGCGGCGGTCCTTCATGAACGGGAACGTCTCGTAGACGCGCTCGATCGTCCACGGCCCCCCCGACGTACCGCGGACTTTGCGCGCGTACGCGGCGCCGACCTTCAGGTTCTCCTCGAGCGTGAGCGACGGGAAGAGGCGGCGGCCCTCGGGCACCATGACGATGCCGGCTGCGGCCCGCTTCTCGGGCCGCAGTCCGGTCACGTCCCTGCCCTCGAAGAGCACGGTGCCCGCGGTCGGGGAGTGCAGGCCCGCGATCGTGCGCATGAGCGTGGTCTTGCCGGCGCCGTTCGCGCCGATGATCGCGTACACCTCGCCCTCGGCGACCCGCAGCGAGACACCCGACAGCGCTTTCAGCTGGCCATGATGGACAGTAAGGTCGCGGACCGCGAGCAGCACGGACTCGTTCGGGCTAGTCATTGGCGGTTGTCTCTGTGTCGGCGTCGTGGTCGAGCACTGCCTCGACCGCGGCGGTGTTGATGTCGCTGCCGAGGTAGATCTCGCGGACCTTGGGATCGGCGAGCACGGTGGCCGGGTCGCCGTCACCGACGAACTGGCCACCGTACAGGCAGAGCAGCCGGTCGACGAGGGACGTGAGCGCGCGGACGACGTGCTCGATCCAGATGACGGTGGTGCCCTCGGCGTTGATGCCGCGGACGATCTCGACGAGCACCGTGACCTCTGGGTCGGTGAGGCCGCCGGCGACCTCATCGAGCAGCAGGAGCGCTGGTCGGGTGGCGAGCGCCCTGGCGATCTCCAGCCGCTTGCGCTGGAGCAGGCCGAGACGGGAGGCGGCCAGGTTCGCCTCGCCCGCCAGCCCCGTGCGCTCCAGGGCGCCGGCGGCCGTGGCGTAGCTGGCCTTGCGGCGCAGGCCGCCGCCCTGCTGGGCGGCGACGAGCACATTCTCGAACACGGTCATGTCGGCGAACGGCCGCGGTACCTGGTACGTCCGGCCGATGCCAAGGCGGCACCGGCCGGACGCGTCCAGCCTGGTGATCGCCTTGCCGTCGAGTGTGACCGAGCCGGCGTCGGGCGCCAGGTCGCCGGCGATGAGGCCGAACAGGCTGGTCTTGCCAGCGCCGTTCGGCCCCACGATCCCGACTTTGTCGCCCGCTCCGACGGAGAACGACAGGTCTTCCGCGATGACGACGCGGCCGAACCGCTTCGTTACGTGGTCTAGCTCAAGCAATGAGACTCATCCACTCGGCTCATGCGAAGGTCGGCAGCAGGTCGCCGGTGATCTTCGCCTGCGGGAGGAGCGTGTTGTCGACCACCACGGCTTCCAGGGGGTACTTCTTGGTCTTCTGCCACTGGATGCCGACTGGCGGGGTGATGGCCACGCCGGGCGCCGGGTTCTTGGCCGACGTGTAATCGATCGGGCCGGCCACCGCCTCCGGCAGCACCACCTTGTGCAGCGCCGCGGCCACCGCACCCCGGTCGTGCGGGTTGTTCACCGACGTGAACGCCTTGTAGGCGATCTCGAAGAGCGTGTAGTTGCTGATGTTCGCGTTCGGCTGCCCGAGGCCGGCGGCGGTATACAGGTCCGCGAGCTGCGTGCAGGTCTGGCTGGTGAGCGACGAGGTCC
This sequence comes from Trebonia sp., assembly GCA_035552855.1. Lineage (GTDB taxonomy): Bacteria > Actinomycetota > Actinomycetes > Streptosporangiales > Streptosporangiaceae > Trebonia. The sequence goes on from DASZKN010000218.1 coordinate 12,832, forward strand.
ACGGCAGCGACGGCACCCACCACGCGTCGGTGGCGACGTTCTCCACCTCCGAGCCCATCGCGTAGGCGTCGGTCGGGAACAGCAGCACCTTGGCGACCGTGGCGAGCTTGGGCTTGAAGCCCTCCTGCAGGGACTGCTTCCACATCGTGGCGAAGTCCGGAGGCAGCGGGCCGTTGGTGAAGAAGTCGGCCTTGGCGTTCTTGAACTGCGAGATCATCGACGAGTAGTTCGTCGTGCCGTCGGGGTACGCCGACGACAGCGTCATCTTGTAGCCCGCGTGCTGCAGGATGGGCGGGAAGACGGCGCGGAACGCGTTGCCGTCGGGGTCGTTCGGGAAGGCGGCGGCGACCGTGTGGTTGTTGCCGTGCTTCGCGCCGATCCGGTTCCACATCGGGATGAAGCACTCGGCCAGGTGCTCGGCCCCGAGGAAGTACATGACCGTGTACTTCGGCTCCAGCGTCGGCTTCTGGATGTTGCCGCCCAGGTTGGCGTACCAGGACTCCCAGGGAACGTTCGAGCAGACCAGCGGGGTGCCGAGGGCCTCGGCCTGGCTGGCGACGGCGTTCACCGTCTCGGGCGTGGACGACGCGAACAGCATGTCGACGTTGTCGGACTGGATGGCCTGCTTGGCCAGTGAGCCGGCCCGGGTGGTGCTCGACTGGCTGTCGTAGGACTTGATCGTGACCTTGTAGGTCGACCCGCCGACCTTGATGCCGCTGCCGAACTGCGAGGTCTTCTGGATCTGCTCGATGACCCACTTGTCCGGGTAGCCGAAGCCGGCGAGGCTACCGGTCAGCGGGTGGATCCAGCCGATGGTGATCTCTTTGCTCGCGGAGCCGCCGCTGTTCCCGCTGGAGCCCTTGAGCCCCGAGCTGCACGCCTCGAGGAGGCTGCCGCCGCCGAGCAGGCCCGCGCCCGCGCCGGCGGCGCGGAACAGGCTGCGCCGGCTGACGCCGGACGGTTTCGCGCTGCCGGCCGGGGAAACGTCTCCTGGGCCGGGGGCGGGCCGAGCAGTCTGGTCAGTCATGGCCTGGATATCTCCTTATAAGAAGCGCCGGGGGGAGGCGCGCGACCACGTCCGTGTGATGTCCGCTTCGTTGGCTTAGGACATTCGCTGCTGTCAGCGGTCGGGCGGGATCCGTCGCAGACCATTGCGAATCGTGACAAAAATCGCTGAATCCTCACGGGCGGGACATTCCGCCCGTGAGTCGATCCGAGGCTAACACCACTCCCAATCCGATAGGTGAAGAATGTGCGCGCTTGCGGCTGTGTGTAGCTGTGTTCGGATGCCATGTACTTCTGTCGATCGCGGCGGCGGCGAGGCGGTTTCGTGCGTGCCGTCCGGTGTTCGCCGGCGGCTACTTGTGCCGTCCGGTATACGAACTGTTGTACGTTTTCGGATTGTCAACAATGGTAGGTAACGCTACGTTCGCCGGCAGGGGAAGTCAACGTACGTTATGTAACTGTTTCATCGGTTTCGCGATGGCATAGCCTGCGGCTTTATCGGCGGTGAGGTGGCATTCGGCCGACCGTATAGCTGGGCTGGTAGGCGGGCCGTGCGCAGTTCGCGGGCGGGCCGTGCGGCGGCTATGCGCGCGGCGCCGGCCGGCGGATCGGCTGACTGATTACCCCTAAGCCGCCGGCATCTGGCACAATGGCGTCTTGACGCCTAGCCGCGCGGCGCCCTCTCCTCGTTCGCCCGGCCTGGCCCATCCGCTCGGTCCGGCCGGCTTTCCCCGCTGGCAGGTACCCGACGCACGTACCTAATTCGCTGGGAGAAGAGCACAGCTGTGGCTGTCAAGATCAAGCTAAAGCGCCTCGGCAAGATCCGGGAGCCGTACTACCGGATCGTCGTCGCGGACGCGCGTACCAAGCGGGACGGGCGCGCCATCGAGGAGATCGGCAAGTACCAACCGAAGGCCGATCCGTCCATCATCGAGGTCAACTCCGAGCGTGCGCAGTACTGGCTCGGGGTGGGCGCGCAGCCGACCGACCCGGTCCGCGTCCTCCTGACCATCACGGGTGACTGGCAGAAGTTCAAGGGCGAGCCGGGCGCCGAGGGCACTCTCAAGGTCGCCGAGCCGAAGGCTGACAAGAAGGAGCGTTACGAGGCGCTCGTCAAGGAAAGCCTCGCGACGAAGGAAACCAAGGCCGCGACGAGGTCCTCCCGGGGCTCGCAGTCCAAGAAGGACCAGCCGAAGAAGGACGCCGGCGAGCCGGCGGCGGAAAAGCCGGCGGCGGAAAAGCCGGCCGCCGAGCCGACGGCGCCCGCGGCCGCCGCCGATGGCGAGGCTGGTGCCTGACATGCTCGAGGACGCCCTCGAGCACTTGGTGCGCGGCATAGTGACGTACCCGGAGGATGTCCGGGTCGTCAACCGCATGCTGCGCCGGGGCAGCGTTCTTGAGGTGCGCGTGCACCCGGAGGACCTCGGCAAGGTCATCGGCAGGGGCGGGCGTACCGCTCGCGCGTTGCGGACAGTGATCGGCTCGCTGGCCGGGAACAACCATGTCCGCATCGACCTGCTGGAGACCGGCGAGGTTCGCTGACGCCCCATGCAGGTCACCGTCGGCCGGATCGGCCGTGCGCATGGGGTCCGTGGTTACGTCGTGGTCGGTGTCCGGACGGACGAGCCCGAACTGCGGT
>DASZKN010000219.1:0-6917 GCA_035552855.1 Trebonia sp.
CGTCGCGCACCGTTTGCGCCGAACGCGGCCGGCGGGCGCCGACCGTCCGTCCGGCGTCGGTGTAGGCGCGCGACCGGCGCCCGGCGGCGCCGGTGCCCTTGCCGGGGACTTCGAGCTGTCGCGCGCGGAACGGCTCGCCGCTGGGCGCGACGGTCTCGCGGGGCGCCTGGCCGTTTCCGGCAGCGCCGTCCGGGGCGCCGTCGGTGCCGCCGCCGGCATCGTTGGTGTCACCGGGCGCGGGGCCGTCGTCGTGGCGGCCGCCGTCGGGTCCGCCGTCCGGGCCGCCGTCGGGTCCGCCGTCCGGGCCGCCGTCGGGTCCGCCGTCCGGGCCGCCGTCGGGCGGCGGCTCGGGCGGGTCGTCCTCGTCGTCGCCGAGCGCGTCGTCAAGCTGCTGCTCGTCCAGGCCGGGCGCGTCGAACGGGTTGCGCCGGCGCCGGTGCGGCAGGGCCAGCCGGGCCGCCGCCCGGACGTCCGCGCGGGTGACGCGGTCCGCGCCGCGCCAGGCCGCGTGGGCGGCGGCGGTCCGCGCGATCACGATGTCGGCGCGCAGCCCGTCCACGTCGAAGCGCGCGCAGACCCCGGCGATCCGCTCCAGTTCCGCGTCGTCGAGCACGACGTCCGGCAGCCGGGAACGGGCGGCGGCGATCGCGTCCGCGAGCTTCGCCTCGTCCGCGGCGAACCGGGCCGCGAACCCGTCGGGACCGGCGTCGAAGGCGAGCCGTCTGCGCACGACCTCGGCCCGGAGGCCGGGATCGCGGGGCGCGGCGGCCTCGACCGTCAGCCCGAACCGGTCGAGCAGTTGCGGCCGCAGCTCGCCTTCCTCGGGGTTCATCGTCCCGACGAGCAGGAACCGGGCGGCGTGGCGCACGGAGACGCCGTCCCGCTCCACGTAGCTGGTGCCGAGCGCGGCCGCGTCGAGCAGCAGGTCGACGAGGTGGTCGTGCAGCAGGTTGACCTCGTCGACGTACAGCACGCCGCGGTGCGCTTCGGCGAGCAGGCCGGGTGCGAAGACCGTCTCGCCCGCGGTGAGGGCGCGCCCGATGTCGAGGGACCCGGTCAGCCGGTCCTCGGTGGCGCCGACCGGCAGCTCGGCCAGCCGGGCGGGCCGCCGCTCCGCGCCGGCCGTTCCGGCGTGCGGGCCGGCGTGCGGGCCGTCCGGGCAGTGCGGGTCGGGCGCCGCCGGGGCACAGGAGAACCGGCAGCCGGGGACGATGTCGACGGGCGGCAGCACGGCGGTCAGCGCGCGCACCGCGGTCGACTTGGCCGTGCCCTTCTCGCCGCGCACGAGCACGCCGCCGATCGCGGGAGAGATCGCGTTGAGAATCAGCGCGAGCCGCATGTCCTCCATCGCGACGATGGCGCTGAACGGAAACTGGGTCAACACCCACAGCCCTTTCACCCGGCGGGTGACCGCGCCCGCCGACAGCGACGACCGCCGGACGGCCGCCCGGCGGCACGGCTGCCGATGGCCTGGCTTCCCGCGCGCACACGCGGGTCACAGTGGCGGGACCGCGCCGGATTTCCACCGGACTTCCTCGGCAGCCGTTCGCCCGCCATCTTCTCATACCGCGTGGGTGGGGCAAACTGTTGGGCGTGCCTGCGGAGAGCGAGACCGAGACCCACACGGAGACCGACACGGAGACCGGCGCCGATGCTGTGCGCGTGACCGTGGTCGGCATCGGCGCGGACGGGTGGCCTGGGCTGTCGCCAGCGTCGCGGTCCGCCGTCACGGCGGCCGCCGCGGTCGCCGGCGGTCCCCGTCAGCTCGCGCTGCTGCCCGCGGCGGCCGGCGGCCGGCGCGTGCCGTTGCCGAGCCCGCTGCTGCCCGGGCTGCCCGGCCTGATCGCGGCGGAATCCGCCCGGGCCGGGCGCGCGGGCCTGGTCATGCTCGCGAGCGGCGACCCGATGTTCTACGGCATCGGGTCCACCGTGGTCCGGCTGCTCGGCGCGGACCAGGTGCGGGTGCTGCCGCATCCGTCGTCGGTGTCGCTGGCGGCCGCCCGCCTTGGCTGGCCGCTGGACGACACCGATGTGGTCAGCGTCGTCGGGCGCCCGCTGGCACTGCTGCACCCGGTGCTGCAGCCCGGACGGCGCGTGCTCGCCCTGGTGGCCGAGCAGTCGGCCGCCGCCGACGTCCGGGCGCTGCTGACCGCCCGTGGCTTCGGTGCCAGCCCGGTGACCGTGCTCGCCGACCTCGGCGGCCCCGGTGAGCTGGTGGCGCTGGCCGACGGGCGGCCGCACAGCCGGCTGGCGATCCTCGCGATCGACTGCCGTCCCGATCCCGCCGTCGCCCCGCTGCCGCGGGTGCCGGGCCTCCCGGACGACGCGTTCGAGCACGACGGCCAGCTCACCAAGCGGGAGATCCGCGCCGTCGCGCTGGCCGTCCTCGGCCCCGTGCCCGGCCAGTTGCTGTGGGATGTCGGCGCGGGCTCGGGCAGTGTCGGCATCGAGTGGATGCGGGTCCACCCGGCGAGCCGCGCGCTCGCGATCGAGCCGCGCGCGGACCGCCGCGACCGGATCGCCCGCAACGCGGCCGCCCTCGGCGTCCCCGGGCTGACGATCGTGCCGGGTGCCGCGCCGGCGGCGCTGGCCGGCCTGCCCGCGCCCGACGCGGTGTTCGTCGGCGGCGGCGTCACCGCCGACGGGGCGCTCGCCGCCTGCTGGGCGGCGCTGCCCGCCGCCGGCCGGCTCGTGGCGAACGCCGTCACGCTGGAGGGAGAGGCGGTGCTCGCCGAGTGGCGGCGCCGCCACGGCGGCACGCTCACCAGGATCGGCCTGGAGCGCGCCGGCCGCCTAGGCTCGTTCACGACCTGGCGGCCGGCGCTGCCGGTCGTCCAGTGGGCCATCGTCAAGGAGGAGCAGTGACCGTCCACTTCGTCGGCGCCGGGCCAGGGGCCGCGGATCTCATCACCGTCCGGGCCCAGCGGCTGCTGGCGGACTGCGCGGTGTGCCTGTACGCGGGCAGCCTGGTGCCCGCCGAGGTGCTCGCGCACTGCCCGCCGGGTGCGACGCTGATCGACACCGCCGATCTCACGCTGGATGAGATCGTCGCGCGGATGGCGGACGCCGACGCCGCCGGCCACGACGTGGTCCGGCTGTGCTCAGGCGACCCGGCGGTCTTCAGCGCGATCGCCGAGCAGGCCCGCCGCCTCGACCGGGCGGGCATCGCCTACGACATCACCCCTGGCGTGCCGGCGTTCGCCGCCGCCGCGGCCGCGCTGCGCCGCGAGCTGACCGTGCCCGGCGTCGGCCAGACGGTCATCCTCAGCCGGATCGCCCACCGGGCCACGCCGATGCCGCCCGGCGAGGACCTGGCCAGCCTCGGTGCCACCGGTGCCACGCTCGTGCTGCACCTGGCCGTCCAGCGCGCCGGGCAGGTCGTGGCCGAGCTGACGCCGCACTACGGCCCGGACTGCCCGGCCGCGGTCGTCGCGTACGCGACCCAGGAGCGCGAGGTCGTGCTCCGCGGCACGCTCGGCGACATCGCGTCCCAGGTGCTCGCGGCGGGCGTGCGGAGCACGGCGGTGATCATCGTCGGCCGGGTACTCGCCGCCAGCGGCTTCCGCGACAGCCACCTGTACTCAGCCGAACGGCACCGTTAGCCAGGAGCACGCCGTGGCTGGTCACCAAGCATGCTGAGCAGCGCGCCCTGCTCTCCGACGGCGATCACCGTCACGGAAGAGGACTAACGCGCCGTCCGGGGAGCTGAGCCAGGCGGCGAGCTGGACGCGTGAGGAGATGCCCAGCTTCGTGTAGATGTTCGTCACGTGCGAGTCGACGGTCCGGGACGAGATGACCAGCTGGCGCGCGATCTGGCTGTTGGTCAGTCCCTCGGAGACCAGCCCCGCGACTTCCCGCTCCCGCCGGGTCAGCGGGCCGGGGGTGCCGCGGCGCGGCGCGGGCACCGATTCGTCGGTGCCCGCGACCGCGAGGCCGATCGCCGTGTCAAGCTCGCGGTCCGCGACGGCGGCGAAGAACTTCTCGTAGCGCTTGTCGCCGAGCGCGTTGCGCGCCGCGGCCTCCGCCTGCTGGTGCAGCGACTCGATGATCGCGTTGCCGCCGAGTCGCTTGCCGGTCCGCTCCCAGAGCGCGTCCGCGGCGCCCAGCAGCCAGGCGGTCCGTTCGTGGCGTCCCTGGCCGGACGCGAGCAGTGCCAGCGCCTCCAGGCAGTACGCAGTGCCCACGATGTCGCCGAGCTCGTGCTTCATCCGCAGTGCCTCGCGGGCCGCGGTTTCGCTCTCAGTCGTGTTGCCCTTGAAGAACAGGGCCGTGGCCGAGATGACCTGCAGGTAACCGCGCGCCCACCGTTCCCCGCTGGCGCCGAGGCGGCGCAGGCCCTGCGCGCAGCGCTCGATCGCGAGATCAGGCTCGCCGCCGAGCAGGTGCATGTAGCCCAGGTGGATGTCGAGCGACACCAGCCCGCTGAAGTGCCCGAGCTCGGTGAGCCGCCGCTCGGCGACGGCGCCGGCCCGGGCCGCCTCCGCGTGCCGGCCGGAGAAGACGAGCGCCAGGCACAGGTACGCGTGGCCGAGCGCGCAGGCCACGTCGTCGCCCTGGTCGCGGGCGATCGCCACGCTGGCCTCGAGGTCGGCGGTCGCCTCGGGCAGCTCGCCCTGGAACGTCGCGAGGACGCCGCGGGTGAGCAGGGCCGCGCATCGCTGCGTGGAGGGGTCCTTGAATTTGAGCAGGATCCGCGTCAGCCAGTGCCTGCCCTCGCGCAGCAGGCCGGCGATCTCCCAGTACGACCGCAAGTCGGCGGCCAGCCGGGCCGCGAGCCGGTCACGGTCCGGCGTGCCCGGCGGGGCGAGCGCGTACCCGAGGGCGGCCCGGATGTTCGGGTGCTCGCCGCGCAGTTCGCGGAACCGCGAGAGCTGATCGTCGTCCTTGCTGTGCCGGCTGAAATCGGCGGCCTTGCGGAGGAAATAGGCGATGTGCCGGTCCCGGACCGTGGCCTGGGCGCCGGATTCGGCCAGCCGCTCGGCGCCGAACTCGCGGATCGTGTCGAGCAGCCGGTACCGCGCGTCGTCGTCTTCGGCGCGCAGCACGACCGACTTGTCCACGAGGCCGATGAGCGCCGGCAGGACGTCCGCCTGGCCGAGCGGTTCCCCCGCGCAGACGTCCTCGGCGAGCGGGATGCTGAACGTGCCGGCGAACACGGAGAGCCGCGCCCACAGCAGCTGTTCCTCCGGCGAGCAGAGGTCATAGCTCCACTGGGTCGCCGCGCGCAGCGTCTGCTGATGCGGCAGGGCCGTGCGGCCGCCGGCGAGCGACAGGAAGCGGTGCTCGAGCGACCCGGCCAGCGCCCGCAGCGGCGTCGACCGCAGCTGGACCGCGGCGAGTTCGATCGCGAGCGGGATGCCGTCGAGGCGCTGGCACAGCCGGATCACGTCGTCCCGGTTGTCGGCGGTGACGGCGAACCCCGGGGCCGCCGCCGCGGCGCGCTGGGCGAACAATTCGACCGCGTCGCCGCCGTCGGTCGCGCCCGTGCCGGCCGCCGGGCCAGCGGGCGCGCCGAGGTCAGGGACCGGCAGCGGCGGTACGGGGAAGACATGCTCGCCGGGCAGGTCCAGCGGCTGCCTGCTGGTGGCCAGCACGGTCACCCCGGGTGCCTCGTCCAGCACGGCGCGGATGAGCGGCTCGCACCCGCCGATCATGTGCTCGCAGGTGTCGAGGACGAGCAGGAGCTTGCGGCCGCACAGGTAGTCGACCAGGGCGTCGACGCCGGGCCGGGCGTCGTGCTCCGGCAGCCCGAGGCTGGCCGCGACCGTGTGGGGGAGCAGGTCGACATCGCGCAGCCCGCCGAGTTCCGCCAGGCACACGCCGCCGGGGAACCGTCCCTTGGCGCCGTCGGCCGGCGCGTCGCCGGAGACGGCGTTCGCGGCGGCGCGCAGTGCGAGACGGGTTTTGCCCACGCCGGGCGGACCGGTCACGGTGACGAGCCGCGCGGACCGCAGCAGCTGGGCCAGCATGTCCAGCTCGCGGCGGCGGCCGACGAAACCGGTCCCCTCGGCGGGCAGTTCACCGGGACGCTGCTGCATTAATCCGAATGTCATCGAGTCCTCGCGGGCCGTGGGCTCCGCACAAATTATCACCGGAGCCGACATCTCGTGAAGATCCAACTGCTGCGGACGCCCCGGTCCCACTGGGGCGAAGCGGCTCACCCCACCTCGCCCGGGTCGCGACCGGGCTCGCGGCGGAGCATGTACGTGTCCATGATCCAGCCGTGCTCGGCGCGCAGGCGCGCCCGGGCCGCGGTGATGTCATCCGCTACTTCCGCCAGCGGACCGGAGATCAGCACCTCGTCCGGCGTGCTCAGGTACGCGCCCCAGAAGACCGTCAACTCAGCGCCGGCCGCGCCGGCCAGGCCGGCGGCGGTGAACCCGGAGTCCAGCATCACGACCGCGCTGTCGACCCCGTCGGGCAGGCCGGCCGCGAGCCGTCGCGCGGGCGCGATGTGAATGGGCTCGCCGACGCGGTTCAGCGGGATCCGGTGCGCCGCCGCGAGCGCCTGCACGCTCGTCACACCGGGGATCACCGCGTAAGTGAAGTCGGCAAACCCGCGGGCCAGGATCCGCTCGATGACGCGCAAGGTCGAGTCGTACACGGACGGGTCCCCCCAGACGAGGAACGCGCCCACGCCATCCGGGCCGAGTTCGGCGGCGATCGCCGCCTCGAGCAGTCCGGCCCGCACCTCGTGCCACTCCCGCACCGCGCCCTGGTAGCCGGCCGCGGTCAGGGACGGCGACCGGTCACGCGGCGGCTCGGGAACCTCGACCACCCGGTACCCGTCCCGGGCGACGTGCCGCCGCAAGATCTCGTCACGGACGGCGTTCAGCCCGGACTTCGCGTCGCCCTTGTCGATACGGAAAAAGACGTCGACCCGGTTGAGCGCCTTGACCGCCTGCACGGTGATCTGG
>DASZKN010000220.1:0-2427 GCA_035552855.1 Trebonia sp.
GCCGGCGCGCGCCCACCGCTCACCGTCGCAGCCCATGGCACCGGATCCGGTCCCGGCGAACACGACGATCCCCGGCGCGGCGCCGAACGCGCCAAGCCACGCGGTCTCGCCGTCTCCCGCCACCCGTACCGGGCGGCCCGCGCGCCTGGTCAGCTCCGCGCCGAGCGTGGCGGCATCGTCCGGTGAGCGCAGGCCGGGCAGGCCGATGCCCGCGGCCGTGGCGTCGCCCGTGTCGCAGGCCGCGGCGATCAGCGTCGTCAGCCGGTCCGTGAGGTCCACGGTCAGCAGCGCGTTCATCGGGGGTGCGGTGAACCGCCTGGCTACCTGCCCGTCGGCGACGAGTACTACTCTCGTGGCACTGCCGCCGACGTCGATGCCAAGCAGGCGCCCGGGCAGCGGCTCGGGAAACGGCCAGGTAAGGCGTTCCGGCAGCTCATCGGCGGACTCGGGGGAGCGCATGTTATTCATGAACGATTTCCTTGGCATTTCTGGCATATTATAACGAGCATGACCGTCTCTCCTGACCGGCCGCGCGCAGCAGCCGAGGGCACGGACCCCGTGCTAGATCTTTCCTCGACTCCGCCGACCGAGCAGCGGAACCCGCGAACCACCGGCATCGACTTGCTGCCGACCCCGGCCGTGCTCGCGCTGCTGCACGCCGAGGACGCGCTCGTTCCGGCCGCGGTCGCGCCGGTACTCGGGACGCTGGCGGCGGTGGTGGACGAGGCGGCCGACCGAATCCGCCGCGGCGGCCGGGTGCACTACTTCGGCGCGGGGTCGTCCGGCCGGATCGCGGTCCTCGACGCGACCGAGCTGGCGCCCACGTTCAGCCTCGCGCCCGGCATCGTCGTCGCGCACCTGGCCGGCGGCGACGACGCGATGGAACAGGCGGTGGAGGGCGCCGAGGACGACGTGGCGAGCGGCGCCGCGGACGCGGCGGGGGTCACCGCCGACGACCTCGTCATCGGGCTGAGCGCGAGCGGGCGGACGCCGTACGTCGCGGGTGCGCTGACCGCCTCGGCCGCGCGGGGGGCCTTCACCGCGGTCGTCACCTGCAACCCGGGCTCGCCGCTCCGGTCGCTCGCCCGGGTCGCCATGGTGGCGGACACCGGCCCGGAGGCGATCGCCGGCTCCACGCGGCTCAAGGCCACCTCGGCGCTCAAGCTCATACTGAACAGCTTCTCGACCGCGCTGATGGTGCGGCTCGGCAAGACCTACTCCAACCTGATGGTGGAGGTCAGCGCCACCAACGAAAAGCTGCGGGTGCGGAAGGTGCGCATCTTGCGCGAGGCCTCGGGCGCGGACGAATTCGCCTGCGAGGCGGCGCTGACCGAGGCGGACGGCGACCTGCGGGTGGCCCTGGCGGCGCTGCTCGCCGGAGTGGGCGCGGAGCGGGCACGGCGGGCGCTCACCGCGGCGGACGGCAACGTGCGCGGCGCGCTCGCCGCCCTGGGCGTCGCCCCGGCTGTGGGGTAGCTTCCGCGCAGTGACCTAAGGCGCACCGTTACATTTGAGTAAAGAAATGCCTGACTGTTAATAATTGTCGTAAGATCTTTACATGTCAGCTTGGTGGCGTAGAAGTTGCCTACCGCGGTGGGCGAGGTGAACGCGCGGCGGGCATGGCGTCAGCACATTACTAGCCTGCTTGACAGCGCGCTTGACCGCAATGATGCCGCGCTTGAACAGGTGAGCGCCGCCCTGGCCGCCGCGATCGCGGGCGGCAGGCAGGTGTACGCCTTCGGTGCCGGCCATTCGCTGTCCCTGGTGACCGAGATGCACCGGAGGGCAGGCAGCCTCAAGGTAGTGCGGCCGGTCTGGAACCCGGAGCTGACCTCGCAGGAGGACGGCGAGGCCGCGGGCCGGCTGGAGTCGGCGGCGGGCTACGCCGCGACGCTCACCGCGGACCTGGAGTGGGGACCCGGCGACCTCTGCTGGGTCATCTCCAACTCGGGCCGTAACGTCCTCGTCGTCGAATTCGCGCAAGAGGCGAAGCGCCGCGGCGTGGCGGTCATCGCCCTTACCTCCGTCGAGCACTCCACCTCGGTGCCCCCGGCCCCCGGCAGGCCGAGGCTGCTGGAGATCGCCGACTACGTCCTCGACAACGCCGGCCGGCTGGGCGACGCGTCGCTCGACCTTCCCGGGCTGGCCGAAGCGATGGCGCCGACCTCCACGATCATCGGCGCCGCACTCATCCACGCCGCCTGGGCCGGCGCCGCGGAGAAGCTTGTCGCCGCCGGACACGTGCCAGAAGTCTGGGGCAGCGTAAATCGAGCTCCGTCCACCCCCGACGCTAGGAGCAGCTGATGCGAGTAAAGAAGTCTCCACGGAGAAGAACCCGGTCCGTCCTCATCGGTTCGCTGGCCGTCGCCGTGACGGTCGTCGCGGCTGCCTGCTCGAGCGGCTCAAGCGGCTCAGGCGGAAGCGGCG
>DASZKN010000221.1:0-31028 GCA_035552855.1 Trebonia sp.
GAAAAGCTCGAAGACGTGGCTGAAGTACCAGGCCGGCTGGGCCACGCCCGAGCAGTTGCCCGTGCCCTTAGTGCCGGGGCAGGAGCCGTTGTCCCGCTGCAGCGCCCAGGACGAGATCATGTCGATGCCCTTGGCCGCCGCCCACCGCAGCAGGGCCGGTGCGTCGGCGGTCGTGAACGTCTCGGGGGCGCCGTAGTCGTCGATGCCGGGCATCTCGGTGACGCCGATCATGTGCCACAGCGCTCGCGACGGCGTCCGCGGGTAGAGGCTCTTGAGCTGCCCGTAGAGACCGGCCGCGGCGCTTTCCGTGTCGGCCAGCATGTCCTGGCTGGTGCCGAGGTAATAGTCGAACGTCATGATGTTGACGACGCTGATCCTGGCATGCTCCGCGACGGCGCTGCGCAGCACCGCGAGGCCCGACGGGGTCAGCCCGGCCGGGAACGTGGGGATCGTGTAGGAGAACTGGATGCGCAGGCCGTGCGCCGCGGCCCACGCCTCGGTCTCGGCGATCGCCGCGTTGCGCCGCTCGATGCCCGCCGCGAACGTGAGGGAGTCCGCTTCCACGTCCAGGTCGATGCGCGACACGTGGTAGGTGGCGATCAGCCGCTCGTATTGCCTCGCGATCGCGCCGACGCTCGTGCAGCTATCGGCAAGCTCCGTGCCGGTGGTGTCCGCGGCGTACCCGCCGAACGAGGGGATGACGTTCCCGCCCGCGGCCTGGATCGCCGCGATGTCCGTGCCGAAGCTGGTGTCCGCGACGGGAGTCGTGGTGTCGCCGTTCCAGTCGGCGGTGCACGAGCCGGGCGCGCTGGTCTGCAGGAAAGCCAGTGACAGGTACTTCGCGCCGGATTCGCGGGACAGCTGGGCGAGGCCGCCGTCGGTCGTGTCGTAAGTCTCGAAGTACGGCGCGAACACGTGCGGCGGCAGCGCGCGCACGGTTACGCCGTGGCGAGCGCTGGCGGCGGGGGCAGCGCTGGCGGCGGGTGCGGCGGCGCCGATGGCGGCGGTGACGGCCGCGGTCGCGGTGAGGGCCGTCAGGGCGAGGGGGAGTAGACGTCTCAAGCGCGGATCCTTCGGGCTAGTTCCGGGGGGCGAGCGGGATCCGCGGGCACCCGCCCGCGGCGCGGCCTTCGGCCAAACAATTAGGAAACTTTCCTTTTTGTTTAGTGCCAGCAGGCTAGCCGTGGTTCCGAGTTCGCGCAAGATGTCCGGATTGCGGGCGAAGGCGGGGTAGACCGGGCGATAATCGGCTGACCGCGGCTATGCGGGCGAGCTTGCGAAACATGGGCGCAATGTCCGTCGATATGGATACCATTGTCCGGGTCGATCGGCCGGAACACGGCAAGTTATACGGAACGCGGATCGGTCTGCCGCAAATCCTGCGGCCTCGATCACCTGGTTGAACATCGGGTTGAAGTGGCGAGGGGAAAAGAGTGAGCCTCCGGTACGTCAAGGACCACAAGATCCTCACGGCGGTGGCCGGCGTCGTCGTTGTCGTGGTCGCCGTCGTCGCGGTGATGGTAAGCGGGTTTGACCACGGATCGTCCGCCGGGGTTTCGTCGGCGACCTGTCAGACGGTCATGTCCCACCTCAAGGACGCGTCCGCCGACGTCCAGGACGAGAACTTCACGACGCTGTACACCGAGAGCAATGCCGCCTACAACGCCGCGTACGACGCGTCGGGCTACGGCAGCCAGCTCGTGAAGGACCTCACCACCCTGGAGTCCGCCGCCAACGTCCTGAGCAGCGGAACCTCGGACGACACGTCGGGCGTGACCGCCGCGCTGCAGTCCGTCTACGGCGATTGCGGGCAGAGCTACCCGGGCTAGTGGAACCGGCTCCCGCCGGTGTCTATCATCACGACTACGGGTATTGATAGCGCATGATGCCCCCGTGATCCGTGGTGATGTTCGCGACGAGGGAGGCGGCGACTGTGACTAGTCAGCCGCGGCGGGCCGGCCGGCTCATGGAAGTGGCCGAGGTGCTGACCGCCGCCGGGCTGGCGGGCGCCGCGCTGTCCGCGGCCGGGACCAGCGAGCGGAACCGGATCGGCCTGCTGGCGGCCGGCGCGGCGCTGGTCGCCGCGTCCGCGCTGACGAGGTTCGGGGTCTTCGAGGCGGGCCGTGCCTCGGCGCGCGACCCGCGCTACACGGTGCGGCCGCAGCGGAAGCGGCTGCGGGACCGGCTCAGGGCCAGCGGGCGCGCCGGGCAGACGGTCTAGGCCGCCCGGATCGCGATGGCTGTCTTTGTCGGCACGTCAGGCTGGCAGTACCGGCATTGGCGCGACGTGTTCTACCCGCTGGACGTGCCGCAGCGCTTGTGGCTCGAGTACTACACCGGGCGGTTCGGCACGGTGGAGAACAACGGCACGTTCTACCGGCTGCCGGCGCGCGAGACGTTCGCGCAGTGGCGGCAGCGGACCCCGGACGGCTTCACGATGGCGGTGAAGGCGAGCCGCTACCTCACACACGTCCGCCGGCTCCGCGAGCCGGCCGAGCCTGTGCGCCGGCTGACGGACGCCGCCGAGGGTCTCGGTGACCGGCTCGGCCCGGTGCTGATCCAGTTGCCGCCCGACATGACCGCGGCTCCCGGGCTGCTGGATGACTGCCTCGCCCAGTTCCCGGCCGGCATCCGCGTCGCGGTCGAGCCGCGGCATCCGTCGTGGTGGACCGACGAGGTCCAGGCGGTGCTCACCGCGCGGGGCGCGGCGCTGTGCTGGGCGGACCGGGCGGGCACGGCGATGACGCCGCACTGGCGCACCGCGGACTGGGGGTACGTCCGCTTCCACGAGGGCACGGCCGGCCCGTGGCCGCGCTACGGGCCGGCGGCGCTGCGCCACTGGGCGGAGCTGCTGGCGCGCACGTGGCCGTCGTCCGCCTCGGTCTACGCGTACTTCAACAACGACCAGTGCGGCGGCGCGGTCGCGGACGCGGCCGATCTCGTCGCGCTTACGTCTTGACCAGGTCGCGGCCGATATGAGCGTGGTGCGAGCGTTAGCTTGTCGCCGTCTTCCAGTCGCGGAACGCGTCCAGGAGCCGGCCGCGGGCTGGTTCCGGCAGGTTCTCAGTGTCGAGGCGGCCCACGATGCGGGCCGTCGCGCGGACCTGGTCCAGGTACGTGGCGCACCCTCGCACGGCCGCAGGTGTGCCTCGAAGCGCTGCCTGGCGGCGTGGTCGAGCGTGCCTTCCAGGTAGTCGGTGACGAGTTCGACGAATTCCTGGCAGGTCAGCGTCAGCGCGGTCCCCGGGCCGGCTGGTGAATAAGTTTCCAAGTGCCGTTTTGTTATATAGGAAATTTACATTGGGATCTTGCCCGGTTGTGAGCGGAGACGTTACCTTGCGCGTGTGGAGCAAAGTCACCCCCGCCTGTCGCGCCGCTCGTACCGCTCGTACCGCAAGACCGCCAGCCGCGCGCTGCTCGCCATGGCCGCGCTGGCCCTCGCGGCGCTCGCCATGATCCCCGCCGCCGGTTCGCCGGCCGCCGCGGCCGCCGCGTCGACCGGGCCGGGGACAGGGCCGACGCTGCGGGTCGAGTCGGATACGTCGTTCTCGACGTTCAACCCCTTCCTCGCCTACTACGCGGGGGACCAGCAGGTCGTGTACGCGATATACCCGCTCCTCACGCAGACCGGCGAGAACGGCGACCCGGAGCCGTACCTGGCCACGAAGTGGGCCGTATCGCCGGACCACCTCACGTGGACGTTCACGATCAGGAGCGGCCTCAAGTGGTCCGACGGCAAGCCGCTGACCGCCGCGGACATCGCCTGGACCTACAACCTGATCATGACGAACCCGGCGGCGGGCACCGTGAACGGCTCCCTCGTCGCCAACTTCAAGAGCGTCACCGCGCCGGACGCCACCACGCTGGTGATCACGACAAAAGCGCCCGAGTCCAACATCGCTTACGAAGGGACGAGCATCCCGGTCGTCCCTGAGCACGTCTGGGCGGGCCGGGTTAAGAACCTGGCGAACTTCCGCAACACGTCGGGCTTCCCCGTCGTGGGCTACGGTCCCTGGATTCTCACCGGCTACGTGAGCAACCAGTACGCGACGCTGACCGCCAACGAGGACTATTACGCGGGCGCGCCGGCCTACCACACGCTGGTGGTCCAGTACTACAGCAACTCCGACGCCGCCGTCGCCGCGCTGCGCACCGGCGCGCTCGACGAGATCGACGACCTGTCCGCCACCGAGTACGACTCGCTCAAAGGAGTGAAGGGCCTCGGGCTCTACCCGACCGAGTCCAACATCTGGAACGCGATCGAGGTCAACACCGGCGCCCGCACCAAGTCAGGCTCGAAGTTCGGCAACGGGAACCCCGCGCTCGCCGATCCGGCCGTGCGCAAGGCCATGGCGCTCGCGATCAACCGCGGGGAACTCGTGACCAAGGTGCTCAATGGGCTCGGCGTCACCGGCGCCGGCTACCTGCCGCCGGCCTACCCGCAGTGGTGGTGGACGCCAGCGGGCAGCGAGTCCGAGGGCTACGACCCGGCCGCGGCCAGCAAGCTACTGAACGCCGCTGGTTACAAGATGGGGCCCGGCGGCGTCCGCGTCGACCCCAAGACGAAGAAGCCCCTTGTCTTCCGCTTCGGCATCCACTCGGACGAATCGGCCGACGCCGAGGTCGCGCCGTACATCGTGGACTGGCTGGCCGCCGTCGGGATCAAGGTCAACGTGCAGGCGATGAGCTTCACCCAGCTCAACTCGGCGCTGCCCAAGGGTGACTGGGACATGCTGATGGACAGCTGGAACACCGGCGCCGACCCGAGCTACCTGCTGTCCATCCAGACCTGCGGCACGCTTCCGCAGAACGCGAGCACGCCAGGGAACACGGACGCGTTCTTCTGCGACCCGGCCTACGACAAGCTGTACAACCAGCAGCTCGCCGAGTTCGACGCCAGCAAGCGCGTGCAGACCGTGAACCAGCTGCAGAGCCTGCTCTACCGGGCGAACGTGGACATCATCTTGTACTACAACGACAACCTGGAAGCGGTGCGCACGGCCGCCGTTAAGAACTACTTTTACGGCCGCCCGAACGGCCAGGGCTTCTATCCCATCCAGGTCGACGCCCTCGACTGGCAGCAGGCCAAGCCGGTCGCCGCGGCCGGCGGCGGCTCGAACACCGGCCTGGAAATCGGCATCCCGGTCGTCGTCGTGATCGTCGCCGCGGGCGTTCTCTTCCTGGTGCGCCGCCGCCGGACCGCCGGGGAACGCGAGTGACGGCAGTCGCGGTCCCGGCCCGCCACGCCGGCCGGAGAACTGGAACTGGCGTCGCGGAGTTCTTCCGCTACCTGGCCAGGAAGCTGGCCAGCGCGGTGCTCAGCTTCCTGGTGCTGCTCGTCGTCGGCTTCGTGATCTTCAGCGTGATGCCGTCCGACCCCCTCGAAGCGCTGACCAGGGGCCGCCCCACCAGCGCGGCGCAGCTCGCGTTCCTGCGCCAGCAGCTGGGCCTCAACCAGCCGCCCGTCGAGCGGTTCTGGTCCTTCGCCTGGAACACCCTGCAGGGGCACCTCGGCTACTCGTGGCAGTTCCAGGCGCCGGTGTCGTCGCTGATCGCGCAGCGGCTGTGGCCGACGCTGCTGCTCACCGGGTCGGCGATGATCGTTTCCGCGATCGCGGGCCTGTGGCTCGGCATCCGCAGCGGCTGGCGGCCGGGCAGCCTGCTGGACCGCACCGCCACCGGGGTGTCGCTCACGTTCTGGTCGGTGCCCACGTTCTGGCTCGGCCTGATCCTGCTCGTGCTGTTCAGCGTGGGATTCGGTCCCGTGCCGGCGCTCTTCCCGGCCGGCGGCATGTCGACGGCGGGCACCGCGGGCGGTCTCGCTCCGCAGCACATCCTTGACGTGCTGCGGCATCTCGTGCTGCCCGGCCTGACGCTGTCGCTCGTGATCTTCGCGCAGTACGTGACGATCATGCGGTCGTCGGTGATCGACGAGCTGGGCAGCCCGTACCTGCTCACCGCCCGGGCCAAGGGACTCCGCGACGCCGACATCCGCCGCAGGCACGTCGTCCCGAACGCGCTGCTGCCGTCGGTCACCGTGATCTTCCTCCAGCTCGGCGGCCTCGTGACCGGTGCGATCACGGTCGAGACCGTGTACTCGTGGCCGGGCCTCGGCTACCTCACCTACCAGGCCCTGCAGATCCCCGACCTGCCGCTGCTCGAGGGCACGTTCGTCGTGTTCAGCGGCTCCGTGATCGTGATGAACATGCTGGCCGACATCGTCTACCGGTACCTCGACCCCCGGGTACGCCGCCAATGAAAGCATTCCTGTCCAGACGCGGGGGAGTGGCCGGCCTCGCCGTGCTCCTCGCGATGGCCGTGCTGGCGCTCGCCGCGCCGCTGTTCATCCATCCCTCCGACCTCAGCGTGGTGGACGCGACCGGCGCCGCGCTGGCCCCGCCCACCCCGCACTACCCGCTCGGGACCGACCAGCCGGGACGGTCCGTGCTGCTGCTCGTGATCTGGGGCGCGCGGCCGTCCCTGGCCATCGGCGTGATCGCGACCGCGTGCACGGTCGCGATCGGTGCCGTCATCGGCCTGCTGGCCGGGCATTTCGGCGGGGCCGCGAGCCGGGTGCTGATGGCGGTGACGGACTGGTTCATCGCGCTGCCCCAGTTGCCGCTCGCGATCTCGCTGGCCGCCGTGCTCGGCCAGGGCGACGCCTCGATCACGATCGCCATCGCGGTCACGTCGTGGTCGACGACCGCCCGGATCGTGCGGGCGCAGACGCTGGCCGTGGAGGCGCGGCCGTTCGTCGAGCGAGCGCACGCGCTCGGCGCCGGCCACCGGCAGGTCATGCTCCGCCAGGTCCTGCCGAACGTCGCCCCGATCATCCTGGTCTCGAGCACGCTCACCGTCGCCGGGGCGATCCTGTCCGAGACCACCCTGCAGTTCCTCGGCCTCGGCAACCCGACCGACGTGTCCTGGGGGGCGATGCTCAACCAGGCCGTCAACCAGGGTGCCGTGACCAGGGGCGCGTGGTGGTACCTGCTGCCGCCCGGCGTCGCGATCCTGATCGTGGTGCTGGGGTTCACGCTGACCGGTCGCGCCGTCGAGGACGTGCTCAACCCGAGGCTAGGGACGCGGTGATGGGCGAGTCACTATTGTCCGTTAAGGATCTCGATGTCGAGTACGGGGACGTGCCGGCGGTGCGGGGCGTCAGCCTGACGCTCGAGCCTGGCCAGGTCCTCGGCATCGCGGGGGAGTCAGGATCGGGGAAGACGACCGTCGGGCTGTCGCTGCTGCGGCTGCTGCCGCGCAGTGCCAGCGTGGGCGGCGAGATTCTCTTCCGCGGCGAGAACGTGAGTGAGATGAGCTGGGGGCGGCTACGCGCCGCGCGCTGGGCGGGCGCGTCGGTCGTCTTCCAGGGCGCGATGAGCGCGCTCAACCCGGTGCGCACGATCGGCGACCAGATCGTCGAGCCGATCGTCCTGCACGAGCGCGTGCCGCGGGCGGCCGCGCGGGCGCGGGCGGCGGAACTGCTCGAAAGCGTGGGCGTGCCGGCGTCGCGGCGGTCGTCCTATCCGCACGAGCTGTCCGGCGGGCAGCGGCAGCGAGTGATGATCGCGATGGCGCTGGCGTGCAAGCCCGACCTGGTGATCGCCGACGAGCCGACGACCGCCCTCGACGTGATCGTCCAGGCGCAGATCCTGGCGCTGCTCGCCGACCTGGTCCGCTCGTCGCGGATCGGGATGATCATGATCAGCCATGACCTGTCGGTCCTCGGGGCGGTCTGCGACCGGCTCGCGGTCATGTACGAAGGGCAGATCGTGGAGGAGCGGCCCGCCGCCGAGCTGCTGGCCGCGCCCCGGCATCCGTACACGAAGAAGCTGTGCGCCGCCTTCCCGCGGATCGGCGACCAGTCCTCGCGCCTGGCGCCGGACAGGGCGCGGCCCGACGCCCCGCCCGTCCTCGAGGCGCGCGGCGTCCGCGTCACGTTCCCGGCGCGGTACGGTCACGGCGCCGCGCGGGCGGTCGACGACGTCAGCCTGGAGGTCGCGCCCGGCGAGATCCTCGCGCTGATCGGCGAATCAGGCTGCGGCAAGTCCACGCTGTGCCGCTCGCTGGTCGGGCTGGTGAAGCCTGGCGCCGGGGAGATCAGGTACGACGGCGCGCCGCTGAAGTTCACGCCGAGGGCGCTGAAGCGCCACCGCCGGCGCGTCCAGCTGGTGCTCCAGGACCCGGCGGGTTCGCTCAACCCGCGGCAGACCGTCTTCGACGCGGTGGCGGAAGGCCCGCGCCTGCACGGCCTCCGCGACGGCCTGACGCAGCGTGTGCGGGACGCGCTCAGCCGGGCCGGGCTCCGCCCGCCGGAGCGGTTCCTCGGCCGGTACCCGCACGAGCTGTCGGGCGGCCAGCAGCAGCGGGTGCTTATCGCGGGCGCGCTGGCGCTCGACCCGGCCGTGCTCGTCGCCGACGAGCCGGTGTCGTCGCTGGACGCGTCGGTGCGCGGCGAGATACTCAGGCTGATCCTCGACCTGCGCGCGCAACTGTCCCTGGCGGCCGTCATCGTGAGCCACGACCTCGGCCTGGCGTGGAACATCGCCGACCGCGTGGCGGTCATGTACCTGGGGCGCGTCGTGGAGACGGGTCCGGTCGAGGACGTCCTGCTCCGGCCACGGCACCCGTACACGCGGTCGCTGGTCTCCGTGCTCGAGGCGCCGGGCGAGCGGGTGCCGCTGTCAGGTGAGCCGCCGGACCCGGCGTCGATCCCGGCCGGCTGCCGGTTCCATCCGCGCTGCCCGCGGCTGGCCGCGCTCGCCGCCAGCGATCCGGCGGCCGCCGGCGCCGCCGGATGCGCGGTGCGCGACGTGCCGGTCCTGCTCCCGTTGGCGGCGCACCTGACGGCGTGTCACCTGGCGGAGGTCTCGTGAGCCAGCCGCCTTCACCCGCCGGGCCGCCGTCGCTTGGCTGGCCGGTTTCGCTTGCCCGGCCGCCGGCGCTGCGGCCCGGCGACAAGGTCGCGGTCCTGAGCGTCAGCGGCGCGGTCGAAGCCGGGCCCCTGGCCACCGGGGTCGAGACGCTGCGGTTCGCGGGGCTCGAACCGGTGGTGTACGCGTCGGCGCGGGAGCCGGGCAGCTTCCGCGACTACCTCGCCGGCGATGACAAGACACGCGCCGCCGACCTGGTGTCGGCGCTCACCGACCCGGAGATCGCGGGCATCTTGTTCGCGAAGGGCGGGTACGGCGCGCAGCGCACCATGGAACCGGTTAGCTGGGACGGTCTCGCCGGCCTGCCGCCGAAGGTGCTGGCCGGCTTCTCGGACGTCACCGCCGTGCTCGAGGCGGTCGCGGCCAGGCTGGGCTGGGCGTCGCTGTTCGGGCCGATGGTGAGCGTGCTCGGGACGGACGCCCACTACTCGCTGGCGTCGCTGCTGCGGACGCTGACCAGGCCCGAGGACGCCCGCGAGCTGCGATACCCGGACGCGGTGACGGTCAACGGCGGCCGGGCGCACGGTGTCACGAAAGGCGGCACGCTGACGCTGCTGTCGTCCTCGCTCGGCACGCCGACGTCCTGGCCGGCGCGCGACGGCATCCTGCTGCTCGAGGACGTCGAGGAAGAGCCGTACCGGCTGGACCGCATGCTGACCCAGCTTCGCCGGTCGGGCTACCTGGACGGCGTCGCTGGGATCATCGCCGGCACGTTCACCGGCTGCGGCCCGCGCGAGGAGGTGCACGAGATCCTGCTCGAGCGTCTGGCTGGCCTCGGCGTCCCGATGATCGCCTGGGCGGACGTCGGCCACGGCGGCAAGTTCCAGACGTTCCCGGTTGGTGTCGCGGCCGAACTGGACGCGGACGCGCGGGTTCTGCGGCTGCTCGACCCGCCGCTTTCCTAAGGGTTTTCCAAGGCCGGCTTGACCCCGGTCACGAGCACGGATGAAAGCTGCGACGCCAGGGGGACGTCGGTCAGCGGGCGGCCGTAGCGCTCGGCGACGTCGGGAACGAGATCGGCGGTGACCGTCCAGCCGCTGGTCCGCAGCGCCGCGACCGGGTCGTGCCGGTACTCCGTGGCCCATAGGCCGGCGAGGTCGTCGTCGACCCGGCTGACGACCGCCGACCCGGCGGCCGTGCCCCTGTCCTGCACGGCGGAGGGCACGTGCTCGATCGCGACCCGGCTGCCCGCCGCGGACAGCCGGTCCACCGATGCCAGCAGGGCGTCCTTCGCCTCGTCGGGCAGGTACATGAACAGCCCTTCGGCGAGCCAAGCGGTCGGCCGCGCGGGATCGAAACCGGCCGCGAGCAGGGCCGTCGCCCAGTCATCGCGCAAATCGCACGGCGCCGTCCGCCGCTCGCAGCCGGCGATCGCGCCTTCCCCGGCGAGCACGCTGTTCTTGAAGGAGATCACCAGTGGCTTGTCGATCTCATGCAGCGTCATGCCATCCGGCCAGCCGAGCCGGAACGCGCGGGTGTCCAGGCCCGCCGCCAGGATGACCACCTGCCGGATGCCCGCCGCCTGCGTCGCGGCGGCGAAGAAGCCGTCGAAGAACTTCGACCGGACGCCGAGGTAGCGGGCGAGGCCGTACCAGGGAAAGTCCGGGTCCGCGTCGGCCTCTTCGGGAGTGACGGGCAGCGGCCGCGGCAACTGGCCAGCGGCGCGCACGAACGCGGCGGCATAGGGATCGGAGACTAGCGGTTCGGGGTGGTGCCCCTCGATGGCGCGTATCGCGGCGGCGCCGAGCGCGGTGAGCCCGACCCCGGTGACAACGTCCCAGTCCGTTTTATCCGGCATATTGCAATATTAATAAAATATTTATGGCGATAGATAACCAGTTGCCGTGGTGTTCGGGCACCAGCCGGATCAGCGGCAAAAGCGCGAGCAGCAAAATAGCGAAAATAATGAACACATGCGCCTGAACGAGACCGGGGTGACTGCTGCGCGCGATGATCGCCGTGGTCACGGACACGGCGATGATCGATCCGGACTGCCGGAACATCCCGCGCAGGCCGGCGATGGCCGCCACCTGGTCGGGCGCGAGCTGGAGGCTGGCGTTGTTCGACGCGGGCACCGACAGGCCCATGCCGCAGCCGGTGATCGCGGCGGCGATGGCCAGCCAGGCATAGGCCGACAGGCCGGGCGACAAGGCCATCATCAGCAGCCCGCCCGCCAGTACCGCGAACCCGATGATCATCGGCAGCCGGTATCCGGTGCGCCGCAGTGCCATCGCGGCCACGCCGGCGACGGCGATCATCCCGACCGCGCGCGCGGTGAGCAGGGTGCCGGCGCCGAGCGGGGCCATGTGGTACCGCTCCTGCGCGTAGAGCGGGACGAGGGCGGCGAAGCCGAGGGCCGCGGCCCCGTACACCAGGTTGATCAGGTTCATGATCCCGAAACCCCGGCCGCGCAACAGCCGGAACGGCACGAACGGCGCCGGGTCGGTCTTGCTGTGCCTGATGAAGATGACCGCCGCGGCGGCCGCGACCGCCTCCGACACGAGGAAGACCGGGCTGTACCACCGGACGTCCCCGCTGCCGAGGTAAGTGATGCCGAACATCGCGGACGCGATGAGAATGGCCAGCGTGACGATGCCCGTGATGTCGATGCGGCTCTTTTTCCTGGTCGAGTTCGACGGGATGAACTTGAGCGTGAGCGCGATGAGAATAATTCCGATCGGCACGTTAACCAGGAAGATGCCGCGCCACGACCAGTAGCTTACGAAGACGCCGCCCACAATGGGCCCGATGATGCCGCCGACTGGCAAAATGGACGTGAACATACCCACGGCGCGGTCGCGCTCCGGCCCGAAGTGGTCGGAGACGATGCCGGTGGCCGACGGCATGAATGCCCCGCCGCCGAGCGCCTGGATGAACCGCGGCACCAGCAGGAGGGCCATATTAGGCGCGAAGCCGCAGCACAGCGACGACAGGGTGAAGATCGCGGCCGAGACGCCGAAGACCTTCTTGCGCCCGTACATGTCGCTGATCTTGCCGGCCATCGGCATGGCGATGACCTGACCGAGCGCGTAGATCGTGATGGTCCAGCCGCTCCAGTTGATGCCCGCGCGCAGGTCGTGCTCGATCGCCGGCAGTGCTGTCGCCACAATGGTCTGATCGACCGACGCCATGAACAAGCCGATGGAGACGATGGCGAAGACCAGCTTGCGCCGCTCGAGCGGCTCTGCATTCGCTGGGGCGACAGCCGGGTTGGTCGTCGCCAGGCCGTCACTTGTGCTCACATATTGATAGGTTAGTTGCTTGCTGGCAAGCATTCAAGTTGTGGTCGGAGGTGTGATGGATGCCGAACTCGTGGCCCGGTTGCGCGGGGTGATTCCCCGGCTCGCGCGGCAGTTCAACGACACGTCGACCGGGGAGGGCCTGACCCCCACGCAGTACTCGGTGCTCGCCCTGGTCCGGGGGCGCGGGCCACTGGGCCTGGCTGACCTCACCGAGATGGAGGGGATCAACCCCACGATGCTGTCCCGTGTCGTCAAGGCGCTCGACGAGCGGGGGCTCATCCGCCGGATGCCCGACCCGAACGACATGCGGGCGGCACGCCTCGAGGCAACCCCGGCGGGCGCGCAGGTCCACGATCGCGTCCGTGCGCACCGCACGAAACTGCTGTCGCGACGCCTGGAGCAGTTGCCGCCGGGGACCGCGGAAGCCCTGCTCGCCGTCGTGCCCGCCATGGAAGAATTGGCCGACGGCACGATGCACACGAGAATTACCCATTGTTTACGGCTTCGTACTATCCGTCACGTGGCCCGCGGCCGCATCAGTAGTCACAGGCAAGAGCCATGTCAAGCCGAGGGGCGAACGCCCCGTGTCGGCGTCCGGCGCGATGAGTCATCAGGCGGCCGGTTTCAGAGTTGCGCACCCGACGGGCCGCGCCGCTGAGCCCTATAGGCGGCGATGGTTAAAAAATTTCCATGTCTCAATTCTTGTTGAACGTTATTCACCATTTGACCTTGGTGAGGTACGCGGGCAAATGTCGGAGACTGTGCCTAGGGTGATGCCTTGGCGTGCGCACGCACCTGCCGCCGCCGCGGGCCGCCGCCCACGCCGGCACCGCCGTCGCCCTGCCGGGCTTACGCTTGTCCCGTTAGCCGCAAACGATTGCGGAGGCGCTTTGGCCGCGAGGGCGGGCGTAGGGCGGGCGTAAGGGCGCGGGATCGAGCTTGCATTCCGCCTGGCTGGGGGCTTGGACGTTGCAGTGGCGCATTGCCGCAAAGGTGAAGCGGGCGGCTCTGCTGTCAGCGAAGCGCGGTTCCGCATCCGGCCGCGGCTGCCTACAGTGAGGGCATGCCTGAGGTCGCCAGGATTTACCCGTTGCAGCGAAAGCAGCCGGAACCGCTCTGGCGGGAGGTGCTCGGGCAGCGCCTGCGTGCGCTGCGCGCCGAGCGCGGTGAGACGCTGGCCGAGACGGCCGAGCGAGCGGGCATCTCGCCGCAGTACCTCTCGGAGGTCGAACGCGGTCGCAAGGAGCCGTCCAGCGAGATGATCGCCGCGCTCACGGGCGCGCTCGGCACTACCCTCGCGGATCTCACGACCCAGGTCACCGAGGAGCTACGCCAGCCGCGGGCGCTGCGCACGGCGCGGGGCGCCGCCAGCGCGCCGAACGCGCTCGCACTGGCCGCCTGACCACGCCGGGACTCCCGGTTGCCGGGCGCCTCGCCGCGCCCCGTCTTCGTGCTGCCGGTGATACATCGCTGCTCAGTTATTTGTGCAACTGTGGCTAGGCTGTTACCGCTGACCTGGGATTATTCTTCGATTATCGCGTGCCACGTGGAATTCGCCGCGCTTTGATGGCGATAGCGACACAGACGCCCATAATGACGAAAGCGCCGCCAGGTCATGCGGCGCGGTTGAGGGGCGAGGTTCCGCATGAACGCATTTCTAGATTTCTTGCTGATACTCATTTTCGTCGTTATCCCGGCCGCGGCCATCTGCACTCAGGTGCTGGCGATGCGACTGCCCGACGTGACGTTCCGCGACACGTCGCCCAAGGTGACATGGGCGATCGTCCACGACTACGCGATGGGCACATTTGAGCAGCGTTTCGGCTATCCCACCGGCTACTTCTTTCCCGACGACAAACGGTCGCAAGAAGGCGTGCGCCTGCTGATGCGGGAAATGCAGCCGGCCGGCGCCATCACCGACGGATGCTCGATGCAAATCGGGTCGCTCGGGGCGGCCGGGCTTGACGACGGATGCGGCGCGGGCTGTCTCTGGTTCTGCATGATCGGGTGCATCGGCGCGCCGTTTTTCGCGGTGTCGTTCCTCGACCGTTTCTTCCGGCGGGTGCTCAGGTCGCGGGTAGACGTCCGGTTCGCGCTGTCCGGCACCGACACGATCGTGTCCTTCGCGTTCTACGGACCCGGCGGATATGTGCTGCGGCGCCGGTACGCGCAGGCTTTCGCCAAGCCAGAACTGCCGGAGTCGCTAGCGATGCCGCCGACGCGGCTCGCCACTAGGGAACAGCCATCAGGAGGCCTGGCGTGACCGACCGCACGGACCTAGAGCTAACCGGTGAAACCGTCGGCGACGAGGGCTGGGAGATGACGCCCGCGGAGGTCAGGCAGCGCCTCACCGAAGTCGAGGGCGCCATGCACGCCGACTTCGAGCGGTTCGCCGCGGACCTACGTAACGACTTCGAACGGCTGGCCGCCGCCGTGACACCGCTGCTAACCCGGCAGTTCAGCGAGACGCAGGCGCGGATGCGCGCGCTCGAGACGCGCTTCCGCAACCGTCAGGAGCGGCCGTTGATCGTGCTGCTCGCGAACCTGCTGTCCGACGTCCGCCGGCTGCGTTCGGGCGAGGACATCAGGGAGCATGTGGAGCAGACGCTGAGCGAGGCGCTTGTGCGCGCTGGCTACCAGGAGATGGGTTCGCCCGGCGACCAATTCGATCCGGCCTGGCACGAGCCGATGTCGGGATCGGTGGGCCGCGCGGGCGTCGTGACCCGCGTCCATAGCCGCGGGCTCGTCTGCTACGGAGACGTGATCATCAAGGCGAAGGTGGATGTCGAGCCCGCTCCCGAGGCGGCGACCGAGCAAGGAGAAGCTCTCACATGAGTGACGTCAAGCAGGTAGTGGGAATCGACCTTGGCACGACCAACTCGGTTGTCGCCTTCGTCGATGACGCGGGCGAGGCACATGCGATCGCCGGACGGGACGGCGAGCGGATCATCCCGTCCGCGGTGTGGTTCCCGCAGGACGATGACACGAGGGCGGAAGTCGGCGAGCTGGCGAAGAGCCAGGCGGTCATCGATCCCGATCACGTCGCGCGGCTGTTCAAACGGGGCATGGGCGCCGTCACGTTCCTCGACTCCGGCCAGCCGTTCCGCGCCCGCGGTAAGGAGTGGCGGCCGGAGGAACTGTCCAGCCTCGTGCTGAAGAAGATGGTGCAGATCGCGTCCGAGCATCTCGGGCACGAAGTCACCGACGTGGTCATCACCGTGCCCGCGTACTTCGGCGAGGCGGAGCGGTCCGCGACCCGCCAGGCGGGCGAGATGATCGGGCTCACCGTGCACGCGCTTCCGGCCGAGCCGATGGCGGCGGCGGTCGCGCATGGCCTGGACGGGAACACGCATGACCGCCGGTTCCTCGTCTTCGACCTGGGCGGCGGGACGTTCGACGTCACGATCCTGGAGCGTCACGACGACGGGCAGCTCGAGGCCAAGTCCCATCACGGGGACCGGCGCCTGGGCGGCGCGGACTTCGACCGGCTGATCGTCGCGCGGATGAACGACATGGCGATCCGCGCCCACGGCGTCAACATCGAGTCCGACCCGGTCGACCTCGCCGACGCCTACGCCAAGGCCGAACAGCTCAAGAAGGACCTGAGCACCCGGGACCGTGCGCAGGCCGCGCTCATCGTCGGCGGCAAGCGGATGACGTTCGCGCTCACCCGTGAAGAGTTCACCGGCATGCTCGCCGAGCACCTGGAGAACGTCGAGTTCGCGGTCGAGACGTGCCTGGACAACATCGACCTCACTCCGAAGGACATCGACGCGGTGCTCATGGTGGGCGGCAGCTCGCGGATCCCCGCCTTCCAGGACCTGCTGCGCCGCTACTTCGGGAAGGAGCCGCAGTACTCCCGCAACCTCGACGAGGACGTGGCCCGCGGCGCCGCCCTCATCGGTGCGCTCAAAACCGGCACCGCCGCTCCGTCCAGTCCGCTCGCGTCACTGCCCGCGCCGGTGGACCGCTCCTCCCACGCGATCGGCGTGGGCGCGCTGAACGACCAGGGCGTCATGGGCAACACGGTCGTGCTGCCCGCGAACGCGCCTATCCCGACCGTGCCGCCCGCCGAGCGGACGTTCGGCTGCGCGAGCGAAGGGCAGGCCGAGATAGAGCTGATCGTGTACGAGGGCGATGACTTCGACCTCAAATTCGTGGACCGGCTCGGGAACGCTACCGGTGGCCTCGGCGGCCCGAAGCCGCAGGGCTACCCGATCACGGTGCAGATGGCGCTGGACGGTGACGGCATCTTGCGGGTCACCGCGCACGACGGCACCAGCGGCGCGCTGATCACGCAGGTTCAGGTGCGCCGGGAGGGCGCCATGTCCGATGAGCAGCGGGCGGACGCGATGTCGGCCCTCGACGATGTGATGGTGCTCTGAGATGCCGACCGAGACCGCCCTTGACTGGGTGAGCAGCACCGATTTCGCCGCCACGCCGACCCCGGCGGACCTGCGGGAGTTCTTCGGCATCCCGCCGTCGCCGCCCGAGAAGCTCGACGACAACATCAGGGAAAAGCGCAAGTACTGGAAGAAGAAGCAGCAGAAGGCGCGCTCGGATGAGGCTCTGAAGTTCGCCGGCGCGGTGCTGCAGGCGGTCGCGGACGCCGAAGACGCGCTGAAACGGGGGGCCGCCGCCACTGGCGCCGGCGACGCCGGGTTCCAGCCGGGTGCCAGGGACCGGGAGCCTGTCACGGTCGAGGACGTGTGGCGCGAGCTCGAACGGCTGCTCTTCCGCGGGCGTTACCACGACGCCCTGGAACGTCTGCAGCGGTACGGAGAACGCTGGGGCCAGTACCCGAACTTCATCGACATGCGATCGGAAGTGATCCTGGAGGCGGCGCAGCAGGTGCCGGGCATCAGGTTCGCGGACGGGGTGCTGGACTCCGCGGCCGCCGGTACCCGCTGGGTGATCGAGAAGCTCGGGCCGACCGAGGCGCGGTACCTGACCCTTGTCGACCTGCTCGAAGCAGCCGGACACGCCGACCAGATCCCGGCCGTCTTCGCCGAGGCCGAGCGGCAGCTTCCGGCCCGGTCCGCGTCGTTCCGGGTCCGTGAGCTCGCCGTCCGGTTCCGCAAGGAAGCGTGGGAGCCGCTGCTGCGCTACTGCGTCAGCCTGGTCCGGGAGTCTGGAGACGACCGGGCGCTGCGCAGCGAACTCGTCCAGATGATCATCGGGCGCGTGACGGCGGAACTGCTTCCGCTGACGACCGAGCAGGCCGTCCAGCGCTACCAGCTGGTCGTCGCCACCGCGGCCTGGATCGCCGACGGGGTCCCCGAGGCCGAGGACTTCGTCCGCGTCCACCGCATGTGGGCGTCCAACGCGGATCAGCCAGTGTTCGGCGGCAACTGGCAGTGGCGGGCCTTCTTCGGCCTCATCACCTTGTTCATCGCCCTTCCGCTCATCAACTCGCAGCTGGCCAAGCCGGCGTGGCAGGTGCTGCTCACGGGCCCCGCCCTCGGCGAGCAGCAGAAGCGGAAGGCGGCCATCGCGTCACAGAACCGCTCGTGGACGCTGGTGACGCGGAACTCGTATATCGAGCCGGTCCACGAGCAGGCAAAGCTGCCGTGGCAGCAGCGGCCCGGCCAGTGGCCGGAAATCGACTTCTCCAAGCTGTTCAACTTCTGAGCGAGGCCACTGTGCAGGTGCCACTTCCGTCCAACCAGCATGCCGTCCCGGACGAGCCACCGGGGATCTATGAGCAGGCGGACAAGGAAACCGCCCGCCGTTTCCAGCATCCGGGCGTGTACGAAGGCGTGCGATTCGCGTACGAGCTGGATGAAGACCTACGCGATCCCGTCTACGACGCCATAGAAGAGAAGAAGGACATCAGCCGCGAGCTCGGGGATGCCACTGACCGGCTGACGGACGAGGCGGACCGGCCCGTCATCGACCGGCGCAAGGAGCGGGACCGGTCGAGAAACAAGCGCGGCAGGTGAACGGCTGGAAACTCGGCTGGGAGGCGGCCAAGGCCTACGGGCGCGCCTCCCGGTCCGTATCCGAGTCCGTGCAGGCCACGTACGAGCGCAACGCCGCCGAACGGGTGCCCCGCCGGGTGCGGAACCGCGGGTACCTCGCGCCGGGCGATCCGGCGCCGCCACCAGGACTCGACGTGCTCGACTACTCCGGGCTCGCCCCCGCGCGGGCCGTACGGGGAGCGCTCTATCCGGACGGCGTCACGCTCGGGGCGGCGATCGACCTGGCGGACGGCGCGCCGTTCGCCGTGTATCGTCTCCCCCTTGAGCGTTTTTTCCAGCACGTCGCCGTCGTCGCGCCGCCGGGCAAGGGCAAGACCTACGGCATGATCGCGCCGCTCGCGGCGCGGCTGGCGCGCGCGGGCGCGACCGTGGTGGTCCTGGACGTGACAGGTGACCTGGTCAACGCGATCAAGGACTTCGCCGGGAGCTCGCCCACCGGCACCGCGGTCCCGTTCTTCCACTGGTCAACCGACGCGGCCCGCGGCCGGCACGCCTGGAACCCGCTGGCCGGCCTTGACCCCGACGACCTCACAGCGGTCGAGGGTCTCAAGACGAGCATTCTCGGAGAGCAGCCGGCGGACCCCAAGCACCGCTTCTTCTTCGACCGCGAGCTGAGGATCCTCGGTGCCCTCATCCGGCTGCTGCTCGCCGAGGCGGCCAGCCCCACGCTGACTGACCTGATCGCGCTGGCCGTGCACAGGGACGTGCTGCGCAAGCGGCTGGCCAGGCCGGAGCACGCCGGCCTGCGCCTCGAGATCCGCGACTTCCTCGCGGCGGACGACGCGGACGCCGCCCAGATGGTCAGCGAGACGCAAACTCGTCTCGCGCCGTTCGTGGCGCCCCAGGTGAGCGGCCAGGTCAGCCGCTCAGACTTCACGATCGCCGACATTGCCCGCCGGCCCTCGCTGGTCGTCGTCGGCGCCGAACTTTACCTGCGGCAACGCGGGGAGATCGCGGCATCCCTGTTCGTCAACCGGCTGTCCGCCGAACTGTCGACCCGGTACGGTACGACCCGGGGCGCGCCGGTCGTGATGCTGCTCGACGAAGCGCCGGTTCTCGCGCGCCGCATCAACCTGGCCAGCCTGCTCGCCACCAGCCGCGCCACGAGAACCGGCGTTGTGATCGCCGCGCAGAACGTCGCCCAGTTCGGTGACGAGGGCGAGCAGTCCACCGTGTTCGACGCGTGCGACACGATGATGCTGCTGCCGGGGGCGTCCCGGGCGAGCATCGGGATCTTCCAGTCCCGCCTCGGTACCCGGCAGGTCCGCCGCCAGTCGACCAGCCGCGAGTTCGGCAAGGGCCACGGGTCCGTCAGCGTTTCCGGCGAGACCGTGGACGTGCTCGGGAACCGCGAGCTGCTGGACCCGCCGTTCGGGCAGTTCCCGGCCTTCGTGCACTCCCGCAGCGACGGCGTCGGACCGGTCGCGATCGAACTGGAGCGCCTGACCGTGAACTCGTGGGACCGGTGACCGGGCCGAAGGCGAGCGCGCTGCGGGCCATCGAGGCCTGGCAGCGTAATCCCAGCCGGCCCCGTGGCATGTGCCTGCACACGCCCACGTGCTCGGTCTACGGCCACCAGGCCATCAGCCGTCACGGGATCGTCCGCGGCGGGATCATGACGGCCTGGCGCGTGTTCCGGTGCAATCGCTGCCTGACGCCCCGCTCTACGAGCGATCGGTGAGGATCTGGTCGGCCAGGCCGTAGTCGATGGCGGCCTGCGGGGTGAAGACGCGGTCGCGGTCGGTGTCGGCGCGCAGCGTCTCGACGGACTGGCCGGTGTGCCGCGACAGCACTGACTCCATTTCCCCGCGCAGGCGGACTACCTCGTCGGCGGCCAGGATCAGGTCCGGGATCGTGCCCTGCCCGCGCGTGGCCGGCTGGTGCAGCACGACCCGCGCGTGCGGCAGGATAGCCCGCCGTCCCGGCGCGCCGGCGGCGAGCAGCACCGCGCCGGCGGCGATCGCCTGGCCGACGCACGTCGTGCCCACGGGCGCCTGGATGAACTGCATCGTGTCGTAGACCGCGAACATCGACGTCAAGTCACCGCCTTCGCAGTTGATGTACAACGAAATTTCCTGTTCGGGGCTGTGCGCCTCGAGGTAGAAGAGCTGTGCGATCAAGGCGTTGGCCACCCCGTCGTCGATCGGCGTCCCGAGGTAGACGATGCGCTCGGTCAGCAAGTGGGAGTAGACGTCCATGATGCGGTCGCCGCGCGGGGACTCTGCGATCACGTTCGGGATCGTGTAGCTGCTCATGACCGCACCGCCGCGGAGGTCCGCAGCCCGAACGGCCGCTTCTTCGACGGCATCACCGCGCTGAACGTCTCCGCGATCGCGTCGACGAAGCCGTACTCCCTGGCCTCGGGGGACGTATACCAGTGATCGTGCCGCGAGTCCTCGAAGATCCGTTCCACCGGCTGCCCGGTGTCCTCGGCGATCAGGCCCAGCACGGTGTCCCGGGTCTGCCGCAGGTCGGCCGCCTGCAGCTCGACCTCCACGGCCGAGCCGCCGATGCCGGCCGAGCCCTGATGCATCAGGATCCGGGAATGCGGCAGCGCGAACCGCTTCCCGCGCGTCCCCGCCGACAGCAGGAACTGCCCGGCGCTGCACGCGATCCCCAGCGCGAGCGTGGACACGTCACAGGGGACGAGCCGCATGATGTCGCGGATCGCGAGCATCGACGGCACCGACCCGCCGGGGGAGTTGATCCACAGCGCCACGTCCGCGTCCGCGTCCTCGTCGGCGAGGCTGAGCAGCTGGGCGGCCAGCAGCGTGCCGTTGTCATCGTCAAGGACACCGTCCAAGACGAGAACGCGGCGTTGCAGGAGAGTCAGCCGGGTGCGTTCGGAGAAA
The DNA here is from genome assembly GCA_035552855.1 of Trebonia sp. GTDB lineage: Bacteria > Actinomycetota > Actinomycetes > Streptosporangiales > Streptosporangiaceae > Trebonia. Next base: position 21,006 of record DASZKN010000221.1, read on the forward strand.
ATTCTCGGTTCATCTGCCATGTGACCAGCGTGCGCGACCAGAGAGCGCGGCGACCGCCAATGCTGCTGTGAGCAGATCTGCTCACAGCGGCCGCGCCTCTGGCCGCATCGGCTCGAACAGCTCGACCGGGTTGCCCGCGGGGTCTTCGGCCAGGATCTGGCGGCCGCCGACGCCCTCGACGATCTCGTTGCGGAACCGCACGCCCTTGCCGCGCAGCTCCCGTACCGTCGCGGCCAGGTCAGTGACCTCGATCGAGAACCGGTTCCAGCCGCCCGGCACCGGCACGGTGCCGTCGGGCATCGCCTGGCCGCCGCCCGGACCGCCGCCCGGCGCACTGAGCACCAGGCGGAGATCCCCGCGGGCCAGCATCGCGAACGCCGGGGCGGGATGCATGATCTCGGTGAAGCCGAGGTTGTCGCGGTAGAACGCGATCGCCGCGCCGACGTCGTTGACGATGTACCTGACGCTGACCGTCGCCATGCGATCAGTCGCCAGTTCGCTGCCTGGGCACGTGCTCGATTACCGCGTCGGGGCCGGGGAACAGCAGGAGCTCGTGGCCGTCCTCGAACCGCACAAGGTACGGCGGTTCACCCTTGTCTCCGTGCACCGCGACGATCTCGCCGTGCCTGTCGGGGTGACCGACGTTCTTGCCGCGAATGCGGATACGGTCACCGATGGTCGCTTCCATGGATCTCCCTCCGCGCTGAGGTATCCGTACGTAGCCCAGCCTTGCACGGTGTGCCCGGCTTGACCAGTACGCCGGGCGGCAAGACCGGTCAGCGGGGGAGCATGGCGACGGCCATGAAGCGGCCGCAGGGGCGGGCGGCCCGGTCGGAGAAGAAGTCGTCCGTCGACGTGCGGGTGTCGATGCCCATCGCGTGCACGTCGCGGTCTTCGACGCCCGCGTCGCGAAGCTGCGTGCGCAGCGCCGTCACCATGTCGAACGTCCAGTGCCCGGGCCGGGCCGGCCGGAGCAGCCGGCCGGCGCCGGGCAGCGCCGCTTTCACCTGTGCCGCCTCGGCTTCGCCGATCTCGTAGCTGTCCGGCCCGATCGCCGGGCCGATGCCCACGGCCAGGTCTTCCGGCCGCGACCCGAAGGCCGCGCCCATCTCCTTGACCGTCGCCGGCAGGATCCCGAGCACGGTGCCGCGCCGGCCGCAGTGCGCGACGCCGACGGCCCGCTGGCGCGGGTCGAACAGCACGACCGGCGCGCAGTCCGCGACAATCGTCGCGAGCGCGACGCCGGGCAGGTTCGTCACCATCGCGTCCGTCGCCGGCAGCGCCGCGCGCGCGTCGTCGTCACCGTCGTGCCCGCGGCCCGCGAGGTCCGCGCCGATCACCGCGACCCGGGCGCCGTGCTGCTGGTCCGCCACGGTGAGCCGGTCCGCGCCGAGCGCCGCGGCCAGCCGTCGGCGGTTCTCCGCCACGGCCGCGTGGCCGTCGCCGACGTGGTCGCCGAGGTTGAGGCTCTCGTAGACGCCCGTGCTCACGCCGCCGTGGCGAGTGGTGACGACCGCGGTCACGCCGCGCGCGTGCCCGTGCCCGTCCCCGGCGTCGTGGAACGGGAACGGGCGCGGCACGAGGGATGAGTCCGTGTCAGTAGCCACGGCCCAAATCTAGGCGACCGGGTCATGCCAGGTCTCGCCGGCCGGCAGCAGCGACGACGAGTCGGCGCCCCATGTGCCCCGTTCATACGGCACCACCGGGCCGACATCGCCGAGCACCGGGTCCACCACGCGCCAGGCCGCCTCCACGGTGTCCTGCTGTGCGAACAGCCAGCGCTCACCCCGGAGCGCGGCGCCGATAAGCCGGTCGTACGGGCGCATGTCGCCGCCGGGGTGCTCGGCGAACGTGAGCTCCTGTACCTCCGGTTCCCAGCCGGCGCCCGGCTTCTTGCCGACGAGCGTGAAGACTGCCTTGTTCTCCGGGTTGATCCGGAAGCGGAGGCCGTTCGCCGCCGCGTTACCGCCCAGCCCGAACGCGTCGTGCGGGGGCCGCTTGAACCTCACCGAGACCTCGGTCGCGGTGACCGGCAGGCACTTGCCTGCCCGGATCAGCAGCGGCACGCCTTCCCACCGCCAGGAGTGCGCGAACAGCCGGACGGCGGCGTACGTCTCGGTCTTCGAACCGGGCGCGACGCCGGCGACCGACTGGTAGCCCGCGTACTGGCCCTTGACCACGTCGGCCGGCCCGAGCGGCCGCAGCGCTCCGATCAGCGACGCCTTCGCGCCGACCCACGACTCCAGGCCGGTGCCGTCCGGCGGGTCGGCGAGCATCGTGGCCAGCACCTGGAGCATGTGGTTCTGGATGACGTCCTTGATCGCGCCGGTCTTGTCGTAGAAGCTGCCGCGATCCGCGACATCGAACGCCTCGGCCATCGTGATCTGGATGGACTGCACGTAGTTGCGGTTCAGCAGCGGCTCGATGACCGAGTTCGCGAACCGGGCGAACATCAGCGACTCGACCGGGTCGAGACCAAGCCAGTGATCCACGCGGTAGACAGAGTCCTCGGGGAAGTACTTGTGCATGGTGTCGTTAAGGGCCCGGGCGCTGGCGAGGTCGTTGCCGAACGGCTTCTCGACCATGACCCGGTTGCCGGCGGCCCGCCCGACGCCCGAGATGCCCTCCGCGATCCGCCCGAACAGGAACGGCGGCACCTCCAGGTAGTACAGCACCTGGTGCGCGTCCGGGCCGATCGCGTCCGACATCGCCTGGTACGTCGAAGGATCGCCCAGGTCGCCGTCCACGTAGCGCAGCAGGGCCAGCATGCGCTTGGCGGCCTGCGACGACGGATCCAGGTCGTTCAGCTTCAGGGAGGCGGCCGCGTAGTCGCGGAACTGCCCGAGGCCCCAGCCCCCGCTCTTGGCCACGCCGATAACCGGCACGTCGAGCACCCCTCGCTCGACCAGCCCGACCAGCGCGGGAAACGTCTCCAGCTTTGCCAGGTCACCGGTCGCCCCGAAGATGACCAGCGCGTCGACCTTGTCATCGCTCATGGTCTCCATCCTGCCAGGCTTGCCCGTGCCTCAGCGCGCGGTCTGGCATGATCGGGGATCATGGAGCGCTACCCGAACATCAGCGACCACGGCCTGATAGGCGACCTCCAGACGGCCGCCCTCGTCTCGACGGACGGGACCGTGGACTGGTTCTGCTGCCCGCGATTCGACTCGCCCAGCGTCTTCGCCGCACTGCTTGACGCGGACAAGGGCGGGCACTTCCGCCTCGCTCCCGACCGGGAGTACGTCAGCAGGCAGCTTTACTTCCCGGACACCGCCGTGCTCATCACCCGCTTTCTCACGCCCGACGGGGTAGGCGAGGTCCACGACTTCATGCCGGTAGCGGGCAAGCGCGTGACCGACAGGCACCGGCTCGTGCGCCAGGTCCGCGTGGTCCGCGGCACCATGCGGTTCGTACTCGACATCCAGCCGAGGTTCGACTATGCCCGCGTCAAGCACACTGTTCACGTCACCGCCGACGGCGCCGCCTTCGTGCCAGCAGGAGCGGGCGCGATCGCGAATCCGCCGCTCACCCTGCACATCGCCGGCTCGAACAATCACTCCCTCGAGGAGTCGGGGGTCAGCATCCAGCGAGCGGGCGACGGGATCACCGCTGCCCGCACGCTGAAGGGCGGGCAGACGTGGGGCGTGGTCCTCGAATCCGGTACCAGCCAGCCCGCGCGCCTGCACACCGAGGACATCGGCCGCCTGCTGCACGAGACCACCGGTTTCTGGCGCGGCTGGCTGGACGGGTCCACGTACCGGGGCCGCTGGCGGGAGATGGTCACGCGATCAGCGATGACGCTGAAGCTCATGCAGTACGCGCCGACCGGCGCGCTCGTCGCCGCGCCCACCGCCGCGCTGCCCGAGCAGGCCGGCGGCGGGCGGAACTGGGACTACCGCTATACGTGGATCCGCGACGGCTCGTTCTCCATCTACGCGCTGCTCGGCCTCGGGTTCACCGAGGAGGCGGAGGCATTCGCGGGCTGGCTCCGCGACCGGGCCAGCGAGCAGGCGGGCGGGGTGTCCGGCCCGCTCAGGATCATGTACCGCGTCGACGGCTCGAGTGACCTCACCGAGGAGATCCTCGATCATTTCGAGGGCTGGCGCGGGTCGAAGCCCGTGCGGATCGGAAACGGCGCCGCCGACCAGCTTCAGCTGGACATCTACGGCGAGGCGATGGACGCGGTCTACCTCGCCGACCGGGACGGTGTGCAGGTCACGCACCGGAGCTGGCTGCAGATCGCGAACTTCATCGACTGGCTCTGCGAGCACTGGGACCAGCCCGACGAGGGCATCTGGGAGACGCGGGGCGGCCGCAAGGACTTCGTCTACGGCCGGATGCAGACCTGGGTCGCGCTCGACCGGGCGGTGAAGATGGCGCTGAACCGCGGCCGGCCGGCGGAGGTGAGCCGCTGGGTCACCGAGCGCGACGCCGTCTACCGGCAGGTCTTCGACAAGGGCTGGAACCCGGAGATCGGCGGCTTCACCCAGCACTACGGCAGCGACGTGCTGGACTCGTCCCTGCTCATGATGCCGCTGCAAGGGTTCATCGCGCCCCGCGACCCGATGTGGCTCTCCACGCTCAAGGCGATCGACCGCGAGCTTGTCTCCGATAGCCTGGTCTACCGGTACAACCCGAGCGCGTCGCCGGACGGGCTGGCCGGGAACGAGGGCACGTTCTCGCTGTGCACGTTCTGGTACGTGGACGCGCTCGCGCGCGCCGGGCGGCTCGACGAGGCGCGGCTCACGTTCGAGAAGATGCACACGTACGCCAACCACCTCGGCCTGTACTCGGAGGAGATCGGCAGCACGGGCGAGCAACTGGGCAACTTCCCGCAAGCGTTCAGTCACCTCGCCCTGATCAGTGCCGCGGTGAACCTCGACCACCAGCTCGACCACGGCGCCGGCAAAACTCCTGGCGACTAGCGGTAGCGCGCGAAGAACCGGCGTCCGGCGAACCGGTCGCGGCAGGAGGATCTCGGCGGTCATGACTGTCCTTCCGCGATGTCGGAAACCAGAGCGGTCAGATCACGAAGCACGGCGCGCAGCCGCGTCGCTTGCCTAGCGCCGATGCCCGTGCGATCGGCGGCGAGCCGGGCCGTCAGGTCGGTCGCGGAAGACAGCACCCGATCGGCGATCGACACCGCCGGCTCGGCGAGCAGCGCACGCACCTCCTCCTGCACGGCGTCGACCGCCTCGGCCGGGGAGCGGGCGGGATGGGTCAGGACGCCGGTGACGACTTCGGCAGCCAGGGCGGTGAGCCGGTCCGCGCAGCGGCTAGCGGTTTCGGTAACGGGCTGGTCGTGTTCCGGCAACCGGGCCGCGAGGATTGCCATGTCCTCCGCCACGCACGGCGGCGCCCCGGCCGGATGACAGGCCGCGAGCAGCGATTCTTCGCGAGCCCAGGCGGCGACCACCCGGAGGTACGCGATCGCGAACTCGGTCGGCGTCATCTCGAGGGCGTCGGCGGTCTCGACGACGCCTTCCCGGTACGGCCAGAACGCGACGACCTTCGCCTCGGCGACGAACGCGGCGCCCGGCTTGACCGTGGGATCCGGTCCCGCCCAGCGCGGGATCGGCTGCCCGTCCTGGCGGGCCCGCCAGCGTTTGTAAACTGGTTCGGCCGACGCGAAGTACGCGCGGCGCGCCACCGTGGTCAGGATCCCGGGCAGCCTGATCGGCGGCTGGTCCGGGCCGAGCACACCGTGCTCTCCCAGCACCGCGGCGAGCGCGGTAAAGCAGCGCGTGCGTTCATCCCACGCCTTCGCGCGCTGCGCGCTGCGCGCGTCCCGGTACCACCGCGCCGACCGGGTCCCCGCTAGCTGATGTCCAATTGCTGGCACGTCCCCACCCCTTGACCGCCACCCGCTGGGCACCAGTATCAGCGGGCCCGCGGCGCCGCGGGAGTGCCGCGGAAATGCCCGGACAGATTCGGACAGCGGCCACTGGGTACAGTCAAACGGGAAGTTCAGGGGGTATGGCCTATTTCCGCACTGCTGCGACGGACGCGGACCACAACGTTCTACGTCCTTACCTTCCTCATCGTCACGGCGGCCGCTATCTGGCTCGGGCTGCGTGTCACGCCACTCCAGACAGTCTCGGCCGCGGGCCAGACAGCGGAGGTCGGCGCCACGCTGCCGAACGCGAGCATCAAGGGACCCGGCGAGCTTGACCTGTTCGGCCAGGTAATGCCGACCCGGCCGGAGTTCACCGGACCCATCCGGCCGCGGCTTGAGCTCAACCACATCAGCATCAGTCCGCAGGTCGTCCAGATGCTGCGCAGCGACGGCTCGCATAAGGTCGAGCTGACGTTCAGCCAGCAGCTCGCGGACGGCTGGGAGCGGTACTTCCTGTGGGAGACGCTGATCGCCATCGGGTTCGCGGCCGTTCCGCTGATCGCGATCGCGGCGGTCCGGAAGAAGCCGAAGATCTGGAAACTGGTGACGGCCGGCGTCGCCGTGGTCTGCGTCGTGAACGTCGGCGGCATCCTGCTGACGGCTTCGGGCACGCCCAAGGCCCTGCGCAGCGTCAAGACGCTTGACGACCTGGCGGGCGTCGATCCGCTGACCGAGCCGCCAGCCGTGGGAAAGCCGGATCCAGGCGTTCAGGCGGTCGTGATCGGTGACTCGACCGCGTCCGGCTGGGGCCTGCCGTGGGGGCCGGATCCGACCGACCTGGACAAGGCGTGCGGGCGTTCCGCGGACGCTTACTCACGCGACCTGGCGACCGCCAACAACTGGAATGTGCTCAGCGTGGCCTGCGGCAGCGCGACGATCGAGAACGGCCTGCTCGGCCCGCAGGTGCTGTACAACGGCCAGGTGGCGCCGCCGCAGTTGCCAGAGGCAGAAGCCGCCACGCACGCGAAGGTCGTCATCGTGAGCGTCGGGGCGGACGACCTGCAGTGGGGCGTGATGACGCAGCTGTGCGCGGCCACGCAGGTGTGCAACGACAAGATATCGGGCGCGTACTTCGGCCAGCTGCTGGACAAGTTCACCCGGAGCTACTACGAGCTGCTCAGCGACCTGGTCCGGCTGCCGGGCCACCCGGCCGTGCTGATCAACGAGTACTACGACCCGTTCGGGTCATCGCTTAGTTGCCTGCGGCAGTACGGCATGACACCGGCCAAGGAGAAGGTGCTTGTCTCCCGGCTTGGCCAGCTGAACACGGTGCTGGCCCAGGGAGCCAGCTCGTTCGGGTTCGGCATCGCGGCGCCGCAGTTCAAGGGCCATGAGCTGTGTACCCAGGATCCGTATGTGCAGGGTCCCGGTGACCCGGCGCCGCTGCATCCGAACGCGGCGGGCGAACTGGCGATCGCGCTCGCCGACGAGCAGGCACTGCCGGCGCTCACGCCTGCTCCGGTGGTGCTCCCGTCCCCGTCTCCGTCGCCGTCCGTGACGCAGCCATCGGTTGTGGGTTAACGACCCTTCACGTTTCGGCAATGGCACACCGGAGAGCCCGGGCGTGTTTTAGCATCCGCCAGTCTGCAGATTTTCAGCCAGCACGGAGGTCAAGTAGAACATGAGCCAGTTTCCGAGCAGGGCCCGGACGGCGCCGCGGGACGAGCCAGCCCCGGAGACCGGGGCCTTCCACCTCGAGAACGTGAAGCTGCGCAGGCTGACAGGCGCGGACAAGGTCGCGGGGGCCGCGAGCCTGCTGCTGCTCATCTCCTTGTTCCTGCCGTGGTACGGGGTGAGCGCGTCCGGGGTGACCGTTACGCTCAGCGGGACCGTGCACAGGTTTCTCTACCTGGAACTGATCCTCACGGTCGTGACGCTGACGTACTTGATCGTGCACGCCACCGTGGGCTGGGACCGGACGCCGGTGAACCGGTTCGCGCGCGAGCCCGTGCTGCTCTTGCTCACGATCGCGCAGCTGATCCTCGTCATCATCCCGTTCTTCGACGTGCCGGACACGCTCATCAAGGGCGTGACCGTGGGCTTCCAGTACGGCGCGTTCGTGGGGCTGATCGCCGCCGCCGCGGCCGCGGTCATGGTGATCGCGCCCTTCATCCGCGCCCGCGTGAAACGCGATCAGACGTCATAGCGAACAGGCTCGCCGCGCAGGCGGCGGAGAGCAGCAGATACGGGACGACATCCGAGGTGGCCTCGGCGAGCGCGCCGCTCGCCGAGGCCGCGATGGCCTGCCCGGCGGCCCAGGTGAGGTTGGTGAGCGCGAACGCGATCCCGTGATTGAGCTTGAGATCGTTCGCGCCTTCGCTGACCATCGCGGCCGCCGGAGTGTAGAGCGAGCCGAAGAACGGCGTGCCGAGCACGAGCACGGGCACGAGCCAGGGCACGCTGCCGGGCAGCCACACGAGGATCCCGAAGGCCACGCCGGCCGTCAGCGCCACCTTCACCGGCAGCGGAGCGCCGAAGCGATCGCTGAACCGACCGGTTACCGGCGCCACCCCGGACTCGACAAGAGCGCCGAGCAAGAACGTGGCCGCGATGACCGTTCCGCTGGCACCCAGATGGGACAGCCGCAGCGGTGCGAGCACGTCCACGACGCCGAACGCGATCCCGGCGAGCGCCATCAGCCACATGCCGGTCGCGAGCCGCGGGTCGCGGAGCGCGGGGAAGACGTCCCGCAGCCGTTGCGGGTCCGGGTCGGCGGGCGACGGCACGCCGAAGGTGGCCGCCATTAGCATCGCCCCGGCGACCGAGGCAGCGGAGAACGCGGGTCCCGGGCCGATCTGATTGGCGACCCAGCCCACTACCGGCCCGAAGAGGGCGCCGACGACGCCCGCCCCCATGGCGGTCCCCAGTAGCTGGCCCCGCCGGTTGTCAGGAGCGCTGGCCGACAGCCACGCCAGGCCCGCTGCCCACGTGCACGCGCCGGCGAGGCCCTGGGCGAAGCGGGCGACATCGAGCACGCCGACGACCGTCGTCCAGCCGAAGGCCAGCGTCGACAGGCTCATCAGCGCGAGCCCGAGCAGGGCCACCTTGCGGTCGCCGAGCCGGGCGCAGAGTATCCCGCCCGGCAGTGCCCCGATGAGCGTCCCGGCCGGATAGCAGGCGACGAGCACACCCGCGCCTGCCTTCGACAGCCCGGCCATCCGCGTGTAATGCGGCAGCAGGGGAGTGAGCGCGGAGAAGAAGATCGTGTCGACCAGGACCAGGGCACACACCAAGGCGAGCAGGCGAAGCATGGGAGAACCCGCCCGCGGCCGGATCAAGCCCATGCACGCTCCGTCCCAACAGCCGTGGCGCCCCAGCGGAACAGCATGCGGCTCTGATGACCCCGCGTTCGTTCGGCAAGAGCCTATGTCCGAAGTGTCGGGTCATCCAAGGGAGGGCTGGTGCTAGTTGAGATCTAGCTCGTGCAAGGCCTTCTCGATCGCCAGTCCGCGTGGCAGGTTCGCCAGCGAGTCCTCCCACATTTCCAGGTCGCGCTGCCAGGCCGCGATGTAGTCCACGCACATGACCGGCGTGATCTTCTGAAGAGTGTCGCGGGCGATTAGAATCGCTTTCTTGATCTCGTCGCGCAGCTCGACCGGTGCCTTGTGAAGCTGTTGGAAGACGTCTTCCAGAATAGCGTTTCTATCGTGCAGGAACTGCTCCCAATACTGACTCTCCGGAAACTTCAGGCAGGAATCACCGTGGTGGAGCAGTGAGTAGAGCCCCTCGGCGATCGTATCTCCGAATTCTTCCCTCGCGGCCCGCTGCGGATCGGCGAACGGGTTGTACTTCATCTGTCTCATCTGTGTCGCGTGCCTGCCCGGACTGGCGAGATTTCGTGTCGCCACGGCGCGGTAGAAGAAAAGCCAGTCCTCGTTATAGATATCGGGGAAAAAACCGAAAGGCGCGGTGCAATCAACCGCGAGCAGCGAGCCGCTGACGAAGACGCCCTGGTCTAGGCCGACCATCCTGCGCGCGTGGCAGACAACGGAGTTGTCGGGAAAATACTTAACCTGCATCCCGGCGGACCGAAACCCCCGCTTCAGTAGTGAAACGGTGCATATGAGATCATCGACGGTGATTCCGCGGATGTCGTCGTCCATGAACAATATGTGTTGCCAGCCGAG
>DASZKN010000222.1:0-3309 GCA_035552855.1 Trebonia sp.
GCGGACCGCCGCGCGGATCATGTCCACGTAATCCTCGACCGGCGTCAGCGTCCCGCCGTGGCCGTGACCGTGACCGCCGCCGCCGTGACCGCCGCCGCCGTGACCGCCGCCGCGATCCGTCACGACTGCCCTTCGACGAACTTCCGCAGCCACGGGATGAACTCGCCGGCCAGGTCGGGACGCCCGGCCGCGAACGTCACCATCGTCCGCAGATAGTCCAGCTTGTTGCCCGTGTCGTAACGGCGCCCGCTGAACAGCACGCCGCGCAGCTCGCCCTTGCCCGCGAACACCTTGAGCGCGTCCGTGAGCTGAATCTCGCCGCCCCGCCCGGGCGGGGTCTCGCGCAGCACGTCGAAGACGGCCGGGTCGCAGATATAGCGCCCGATCACGATCCAGCGGCTGGGCGCCTGGTCGGGCGGGGGCTTCTCGACGAGGTCGGTGATCATCGCCACGTCGTCCTCGTCGGTCGGCGCGATCGCGGCGCAGCCGTAGAGGTGCACCTCATCCGGGTCGACCTCCATCAGCGCCACGACGCTGCCGCCGAACCGGTTCCGCACGTCGATCATCCGGGTGAGCAGCGGGTCCCGCGGGTCGATCAGGTCGTCGCCCAGCAGCACCGCGAACGGCTCGTGGCCTACGTGCTGGGCGGCGCAGAGCACGGCGTGGCCGAGCCCCTTAGGAGCGCCCTGCCGCACATAGTGCATGGTCGCGAGCTCGCTGGGCTCCCGGACGACTTCGAGCTTGTCCCAGTCTTCCTTCGCGGCCAGCGCCTCTTCGAGCTCGTACGCCCGGTCGAAGTGGTCTTCGATCGATCGCTTGCTGCGGCCCGTGATGAGCAGCACGTCGCTCAGGCCGGCATTGACGGCCTCTTCCACGACATACTGGATAGCGGGCTTGTCGACGACAGGCAGCATCTCCTTGGGCGTCGCCTTGGTCGCTGGCAGGAATCGCGTTCCCAGGCCCGCGGCTGGCACAACGGCCTTGGTGACTGCTGGCGTCCCGCCCTCGCCGGTGAAAACCATGCGTCAAAGACTAGTGACATCCCGGGAGTGACGTGCACGAGACGCCCTCAGCAGCGGTCGAGGCGGCGAAGGCCGGGCTCAGGAGGCAGGTGCTCGCCGCCCGTGCCCAGATTCCCCCCGATCTCCGTAACGAGCGCGGCCGTCTCATCCGCGATCACCTTCTCTCGCTTCCCGAGGTGGCCGCGGCCGGGACAATCGCGGCCTATTGCTCGATTGACACAGAACCGCCGACCGGATCGCTGCTGTACGCGCTCTGGAAGCGCGGCAGCTACGTGGTGCTGCCCGTGCTCCTGCCGGACGGCGACCTGGACTGGGCGTCGTACGAGGGACCGGACTCGCTTGTGCCCGGGCGCTTCGGGCTGCGGGAGCCGGCCGAGCCGCGGCGCGGCGCGGCGACGGTGTCGCGGGCGGACATCGTGCTGGTGCCCGCGCTCGCGGTCGACACCGCCGGGGCGCGGCTCGGGCGGGGCGGCGGGTCGTATGACCGGGCGCTGGCCCGCGTCGGCCCGCAGGTGCCGGTGATCGCGCTGCTGTACGACGACGAACTGGTGCCGTCGGTGCCCGTCGCGCCGCACGACAGGCCGGTTCGCGCGGTAGTCCGGCCAGCACACGGAATCACGCGGCTTCCCGCACGGTTATGCTTAGCAGTCGGATTGCGAGAGTGCTAATCTACCGGCGGCGCTCGCGGAAAACTTGAATCCGGTTCGTGCTGGAGGAAGCTGTGCCCACTTACCAATACGTTTGCACCGAATGCGGTGGCCAGACCGAGGCCGTCCAGAAGTTCACTGACGACCCGCTGACCGTGCACGACGAGTGCGGTGGTCGGCTGCGCAAGGTGTTCTCGCCGGTAGGCATCGTTTTCAAAGGCTCCGGGTTCTACCGGACCGACAGCCGCGGCGGTTCCTCCTCGTCTTCCGCGGATCCGGCGGACGCGTCGGCTGCCAAGTCCGAGTCCGGCGCAAGCGCGAGCCCGGACAAGAGCGCGAGCCCGGACAAGAGCGCAAGCTCCGACAAGAGCTCCGGCTCGGCCGGGAAGTCGTCGAAGTCCGACGGCGCCAAGGCATCTTCGTCGCCTTCCTCGTCCGGAGAGAAAGTCGCCTAGCGGATGGCTCCGGTCGCGGAAATAGGCGTCATCGGCGGCTCCGGCTTCTACGAGTTCTTCTCCGACTGCGACGAGGTCAAGGTCGAGACCCCGTACGGGGAGCCGAGCGAGCCCGTTCTCGTCGGCGAGGTCGCCGGCCGCCGGGTGGCGTTCCTGCCCAGGCACGGCCGCGACCACCGCTATCCCGCGCACAAGATCCCCTACCGCGCCAACCTGTGGGCGCTGCGCAGCGTGGGCGTGCGGCGGATCCTGGCGCCGAGCGCGGTCGGCTCGCTTACGACGTCGTACGGGCCGGGCACGCTGATCATCCCCGACCAGCTTGTCGACAGGACCGGCGGCCGGGAGCAGACGTACTACGACCGGCAGGCGGTGCACGTCTCGTTCGCGGACCCGTACTGTCCGAGCGGCCGGGCGCGCGCGATCGACGTCGCGCGCCGGTCCGGCTGGGTGCCGGCGGGCTCGGGGACGCTGGTCGTCATCGACGGGCCGCGCTTCTCCACCCGCGCCGAGTCCAAGTGGTACGCGGCCCAGGGCTGGACGCTGATCGGCATGACCGGCCACCCGGAAGCGATCCTGGCCCGCGAGCTCGCCATGTGCTACACGACGCTCGCGCTGGTCACCGACCTGGACGCCGGCGTCGAAGAGGGCGACGGGGTGACGCAGGCCGAGGTGTTCGAGGTGTTCGGCAAGAACATGGCCCGGCTGCGCGAGCTCGCGGCGCAGATCATCGCGGACTTCCCCGAAGAGCGCGAAGACGACCTCTGCGCCCACTCCCTCGACGGCATCAGCCTCCCGATCGACCTCCCGTAGCTCGCCGCGGTGGCGGCGGGCACGAGGCGGAATTAGGCGATTTCTTAATCTGGATAGTCCGCTCTGCCGCATATCCTCCGTTACGGTGCTGAAGTGACGCGGGATAGCCAGAAGGCGAGTACTGTAGCTCCCCGTGGACCGCAGCTCCGGCCTGGCCTGCCAGGGATGATGGGACGCAATGCCTGACTGGTCGCTATCCTCCAACCTGGGTCCGCTGGGCGCGCTGCCGACTGCCCCCAGCCTCGCCCGCGGCTTTGTGGCCTCAGTACTCGAGTCCTGGGGCCTGCTCATGCTGGCCGAAACCACCCAGCTCATCGCCAGCGAGCTGACCACCAACGTGGTCCGGGCCGCGACCGCCAAGGACGGCACGCCGCT
>DASZKN010000223.1:0-5121 GCA_035552855.1 Trebonia sp.
TGCGTCCCGTGCGTGGCGTACGAGGTGCCGGCCGCGATCACCGAGCCCATCGCGCCGGCCTCGCTGATCCCCTCGTGGAGCATCTGCCCGTCCCGCGACTCCTTGTACGACAGCAGCAGGTTGCGGTCCACCGCCTCGTACGTCTGCCCGAACGGCGAGTAGATCTTCGCGGTCGGGAAAAGCGAGTCCATGCCGAACGTCCGCGCCTCGTCCGGGATGACCGGCACGAACCGGTCGCCGATGACCGGGTCCTTCATCAGGTCCTTGAGGATCCGCACGAACGCCATCGTGGTGGCGACCGACTGCTTGCCCGAGCCTTTCGCGTACTCGTCGTAGACGGTCGCCGGCGGCTGCGGCAGCGGCTTGGCGCGCACGACCCGGCGGGGGAGCACGCCGCCGAGCGCGGCCCGGCGCTCCTTCATGTACTGGATCTCCTCGGAGTCCGGCCCGGGGTGGTAGTACGGCGGCAGCTCGGCTTCCAGCGCCGCGTCGGTGATCGGCAGGTACAGCCGGTCCCGGAACTCCTTGAGCTCCTCGTGCGTGAGCTTCTTCATCTGGTGGGTGGCGTTGCGCGCCTCGAAGTCCTTGCCGAGCGTCCAGCCCTTGATCGAGTGGGACAGGATCACGGTCGGCTGGCCGACGTGCTCGCGCGCCGCCTTGAACGCCGCGTACAGCTTGCGATAGTCGTGCCCGCCGCGGCTCAGGTTGCGCAGCTCGTCGTCCGGCAGGTGCTCGACCATCTTCCGCAGCCGCGGGTCGCCGCCGAAGAAGTTCTCCCTGATGTACGCGCCCGACTCCACGCCGTAGGTCTGGAACTGCCCGTCCGGCGTCGTGTTCATCTTGTTCACGAGCACGCCGTCGGTGTCCTGGGCGAGGATCGGGTCCCAGTCCCGGCCCCAGATCACCTTGATCACGTTCCAGCCCGCGCCGCGGAAGAACGACTCGAGCTCCTGGATGATCTTGCCGTTGCCGCGCACGGGACCGTCGAGCCGCTGCAGGTTGCAGTTGATGACGAACGTCAGGTTGTCGAGTTCCTCGCGGGCGGCCACGCCGATCGCGCCGAGCGCCTCGGGCTCGTCCATCTCGCCGTCCCCGAGGAATGCCCACACGTGGCTGCGCGACGTGTCGTGCAGCTCGCGGGCGAGCAGGTAGCGGTTGAAGCGCGCCTGGTAGATCGCGTCGATCGCGCCCAGGCCCATGCTCACCGTCGGGAACTCCCAGAAGCCGGGCATCAGCCGCGGGTGCGGGTAGGACGGCAGGCCGCCGCCCTTGTGCGACAGCTCCTGGCGGAACCCGTCGAGCCGCGTCTCGCTGAGCCGGCCCTCGAGGAACGCGCGCGCGTAGATGCCGGGGGCGGCGTGGCCCTGGAAGAACACCTGGTCGCCGGACTCGCCGTGGTCCTTGCCGCGGAAGAAGTGGTTGAAGCCCACCTCGTACAGGCTCGCCGCCGAAGCGTACGTGGCGATGTGCCCGCCGACGCCCGCGCCGCCCGGGCGGTTCGCCCGCGACACCATGATCGCGGCGTTCCACCGGATGTACGCGCGGATCCGGCGCTCGACGTACTCATCACCGGGGAACCACGGCTCTTTCTCCGGCGGGATCGTGTTGATATAGTCCGTGCTGCGCAGGCCGGGCACGCCGACCTGCTGCTCGCGCGCCCGCTCGAGCAGGCGCAGCATGAGGTAGCGCGCCCGCCCGCGCCCCCGGGCGCGGGCGACGGAGTCGAACGAGTCCAGCCATTCGCGGGTCTCGTCGGGGTCGATGTCCGGCAGCTGCGCGGGCAGCCCGTCGCTGATAATCGAATAACGCTGGCGTCCGGAAGCCACGGGTAGCCTCGCCTTCGGCGGTTCGGTGCGGGTTCGCAGGTTTTGCCGTTACCCCTGACGGTAGCTCCTGGGTCCGGCCGCGTCGCCTATGGCGCGCGCCACGACCCACCATGGGTTACGGTACGTGACGTAATCATGGTGGGTGGGTAGCCGGCGGACTGGGGGGAAGATCAATAAATGGCGGCGGATTCGCGCCCAGGGCAGATTGCCACTTGCGCGCGGGCCCGACCCAGTGTGAACTGTCCCAACAAGAAGTTCTGACGCGGCCACTGACGCAAACGGCGGGTGGGGGACGCGGGGAAGGATTCAGGAGGAAAGTCAGTGAGCGCGACCGCGCGCCAGGCGCAGGATGAACGCGGCCAGGCCGAGCGGCTCGGCATTAAACCGGGCCAGGTGGTGCAGGAAATCGGCTATGACACCGATTGCGACGAGCAATTGCGCGACGCGATCACGGCGATCGAAGGCGTTGAGCTCGTAGACGAGGACTACGAGGATGTCGTCGACGTGGTGCTCATGTGGTTCCGTGAGGAGGAAGACGGCGATCTCGTCGACGCGCTCGTAGACGCGCTGACGGCGCTCGCCGATGGGGGGTATATCTGGCTCCTGACCCCGAAGGCGGGCAGGCCCGGCCATGTCGAGCCGAGTGATATCGGCGAGGCGGCACCCACTGCGGGGCTGTCTCAGACTTCAAGTGTGAGCGCGGCCCGCGACTGGTCGGGTTCGCGGCTGGTGGCGCCTAAAGCGCGGCGCTGACGGTCTCCGTCGCCTCTGTCGGGTTTTCCCTAACGGTCCATGCCGGCTGCCCCTCGTCCGCTGGCTAGATTAAGCCGTGGCAGGCGTGAATCACGGCCTTTCACGCGCGGACGATCCCTGAGAGGATGCAGGCATGGCGGTTGAGATCGGGGACAAGGCCCCGGACTTCGAGCTTACAGACCAGCACGGCACGCCGGTGAAGCTGTCTGGCTTTCGCGGTGCGAAGAACGTGGTGCTGGTGTTTTACCCGCTGGCGTTCAGCGGCGTGTGCAGCGGGGAGCTTTGCGGGCTGCGTGATGACTTCCCGGAGGTGAACCGGGACGACGTCGAACTGCTGACGGTGTCGGTGGACTCGATGTTCGCGCACCGGGCGTGGGCCGACGCCGAGAACTTCGGCTTCGGCCTGCTTTCGGACTTCTGGCCGCACGGTGACGTGGCCAGGGCCTACGGCGTGTTCAACGAGGACCGCGGCGTGGCGGTCCGTGGCACGTTCGTCATCGACAAGGATGGCGTCGTGCGCTGGAAGGTGGTCAACCCGATCCCGCAGGCGCGGGATCTCGCCGACTACCAGAAGGCGCTCGCCGCCCTCGCCTGAGGTTCCGGTCTCCAGCCCTCGGTCTTCGGCCTTGGGCTGGGGTCCGGCCTCCGGCTTCGGGCGGCGGCCCTACGGCAGGGCCGGGACCGCGTTCGCCCGGGCGGTCGCCGCGAAGAAGGCGGCGCTCGACTTCGGGATGCGGCGCTGGGTCTCGAAGTCGACGAAGACGATCCCGAACCGCTTCTGGTACCCGTAACCCCACTCGAAGTTGTCGAGCAGCGACCAGATGTAGTACCCGGCCAGGTTCGCGCCGTCGCGGGTCGCGCGGGCCGCGGCGTGCAGGTGCTGGTGCAGGAACTTGACCCGCTCCAGGTCGTCGACGACGCCGTCGGGGTTCACGTAGTCCTCGGCGGCGCAGCCGTTCTCAGTCACGTACAGCGGCAGGTCCGGCGCGTCCTTGGACAACCGCAGAAGCAGTTCGTAGAGGCCCTCCGGGTCGATCAGCCAGCCCATGTTCGTCACTTCGAGCCCGTCCGGCTGATACTGGACGACCCCGCGGATGCCGGGCAGCGGTGGCTCCTCGTTGCGCCGCAGGTCGTTGCGGTCGCCGGGCCGCAGGTGCACGGGCCGGTAGTAGTTCACGCCGAGGAAGTCCAGCGGCGCGGCGATCGCCGCCAGGTCGCCGTCGTGGATCAGTCCGGCAGGCGGGAGCACCGACGGCAGGGCGTGCTCCGGGTACCGGCCGGACAGCAGCGGCTCGAGGAACACCCTGTTCAGCGTCGCGTCGGTGATCAGCCGGGCCTCTTCGAGCAGCGTCGCCGTGCCGTCGGCCCGCGAGTCGCCGGCCAGCCGCACCGGTGTCAGGTTGAGCGTGATCCCGACCTCCGAGCCGGCGGGCAGCACCGACCGCAGCGCGGCGGACGCCATCCCGTGGCCGAGCAGCAAATGATGCGTCACCGCCGCCGCGGCTGCGCCGTCGCGCAGGCCAGGCGCGTGCACGCCGATGCGGTGCCCGTTGTTGGCCACGACCTCGGGCTCGTTCAGCGTTATCCACCGGCTCACGCGGTCACCGAGCGCCTCGCCCGCGATCGCCGCGTACTCGGCGAACCGCAGCGCCGTGTCCCGCGCCGCCCAGCCGCCCAGATCCTGCAGTGCCTGCGGCAGATCCCAGTGGAACAGTGTCGCCGCGCCGGCGATCCCGCGCTCCGCGAGGGCGTCGAGCAGCGCCTTGTAGTAGTCAAGCCCAGGCTGGTTGACCTTGCCCGCGCCAGTCGGCAAGATGCGCGGCCACGAGATCGAGAACCGGTACGCGGACAGGCCGAGCGAGGCGATCAGGTCGGCGTCCTCGCGGTACCGGTGAAAGGAATCGCACGCGACGTCGCCGGTGTCGCCACCGCGGACCTTCCCGGGCGTGTGGCTGAACGTGTCCCACACGGAGGGGCCCTTCCCGTCAGCGTCGGGAGCGCCCTCGATCTGGTACGCGGCGGTCGCCGCGCCCCACGTGAACCCAGGCGGAAAGGCGATCGGGCCGCCGTTGACTGACACCTCAATTGTCATGAAATACTCCTTGACTCGCATCGTGGCCGGGCCTAGTGTAAGCGCTTAGATTTGCTGTTGTAAACGCTTACATATCCGATAGGTTACGACGTGGTAACGCTCTATGACGTGGCACAACGCGCTGGCGTGTCGATCGCGACAGTGTCTCGCGTGCTGCACGCGCAGGACAGGGTGCGGGAAAGCACCCGTGTCCGGGTGCGCGCCGCGATCGAGGAGCTCGGCTATGTGCCCGACGCCGCGGCGCAGAGCCTGGCCAGGAACCGCAAGGACATCATCGGGCTCGTCTATGTCGAGCGTGACGTGGTCACGCCGAGCCAGCACGACCTCGAGTCGATGAGCCTCCTGTGGCACGACGAGGTGATGCGCGGCGTCGAATCCCGGCTCCGCGAGAACAGCTGGTCGATGCTCATCACGTACCTCCGCGAGGAGGAGACGCTCGGCACGGTGCCC
>DASZKN010000224.1:0-19893 GCA_035552855.1 Trebonia sp.
TCGACATCCACGTCCGCAGCCGCCGCACCATCTTGAACAACTCGACGACGATCATGTGCCCCCCCGCGGGAGGCTCGGGGGGGCAGCGGGGCGAGGGAGGCTCGAGGGGTCCGGAGAGCCAGAGGTGAGGCCAGGGGGGCCAAGGGGGCCAGGGGGATTCGGGGGGACGGGCAGTCCCTCCGAGCGGGGGGTCACCGTGGGGTCATCCTCCGGGGAAGACCGCTCCTCCGGGGAAGACCGCTCCTCCGGGGGAGGTACACCAATTCCGAACTCATCCGAGCCGGCACCGGTCACTTGCAGGACGATGTCCTCGAGGGAGCGGCGCTCTTCGGCAAGCGAGTTGACCCGGATACCCGCCGCCACTAGCTTTGCGTTCACGTCGGCCGGGTCGGAGGACCGCACGACCAGGTCGCCGCCGGCACGGTGCTCGACTTGACCGTCGAGAGTCGCGAGGGCGCGTTCGGGATCATGGGTTGAGATAAGGACGCGGCCAGTCGGCTGCTGCAGGTCAGAAAGCTCCTCCTGGAGGACCAGCCGCCCGGCGTCGAGGACCCCGACCCGCGTGCAGAGCGCCGAGACTTCGGTCAGCAGGTGACTGGAGAGGAAGATCGTCACGCCGTCGTTGTTCAGCGAGATCAGCAGGTCGCGAATGTCCCTGATGCCGCGCGGGTCCAGGCCGTTGGTCGGCTCGTCGAGGATGAGCAGCCGGGGCCGGCGGACCAGCGCGGCGGCCAGGCCGAGCCGCTGGCGCATGCCGAGCGAGTACGCGCGCACCGGGCGCCGGTCGATGCCCGCGAGGCCGACCCGCTCGAGCGCCTCGTCGACCCGGCGCTTCCTGGTGCGGCGGGCAGCGTGCGGGCCCGCCGCGTCCAGCAGCCGCAGGTTGGCCCGCCCGGACAGGTGCGGGTAGGCGGCCGGCTCCTCGATCAGCGCGCCGATGTCGGGCAGCACGCGGCCCGCGCGCCGGGGGATCGGCTGGCCGAGTACGGAGATTGAGCCGCTCGTCGCGTACACGAGGCCGAGGAGCATGCGGACGAGCGTGGACTTGCCGCTGCCGTTCGGGCCGAGGAGCCCGTACCGGTCACCGTCGCGGACGTCGAGGCTGACCTCGCGCACCGCCTCCACGTGCCCGAACCGCTTGGTCAGCTGCTGCGTAGTGATCATGAGCGGAGCGCCAGTTCTTGTGCCGCCCGCACGAGGACGGATTTGCTGACCAGCCCGATGAGCAGGAACGTGTCGGGGGACCGGCATGGCCGCACCAGCACGAGGTTGACGAGCGGCGCGCTGGCCATCGCGCCCGTCCCGTTGCGGACCGGCAGCCGCGTCGCGCCCGCGTCGACGGCGTCCGCCAGCAACTGGCCGCCGGTGCCAGGGCCGAACGGGAACACGGCGAACGGCGCGAGCCCGCCGCCGTAGACCCCGACCTGGCCGTAGCCCACCGGTGACGGCTGGCGGGCGAACCCGTCGAGCAGGGCCGGCAGCGGCGCGTCGCCGAGGTTCTGCAGCACACCGGCGAAGTTGCCCGGTGTCGTGGCGGTAAAGCCGCTGCCCGGGCCGTGCCGCGGAGTCAGGATGGCCGAGTCCGGTTTCCAGGCGCCGGCCTGCAGGAACTGGGAGGTGAGCGCGGGCATGGCGGTGCCCTTGCCGAAGACCTCGACAAGCATCGGCAAGCCCGTGCCCGGGCTGGCCCAGATGTCGGCCTGGCCGATGGTGGACGCCGCGCTGGCGGGCGTGATCGCGAGCCCCGCCACGCTCTGCCCGGCCACGCGCCTGGGCGGGAGTAGCCGCAGGCCCGCATGCGGTCCCGCGTCGTCGATGATCCGGACGGCCAGGGCTGACGGCACGAGGTCGGCCCCGCGGGGCAGCCGGACCGTCTGCTTTCCGTAAATTCCTGTGAGCAGTTCCGCCCCCGAGCTCCACACGTACTCGTCGCCGCCCGCCTGATACGTGTCGCTTTCCCCGGCGTCGGACAGCGTGTCCACCCGCCAGTGGCCCGGGTCCTGCTGCCATACCCGCATGCGCGTTATCCCGTCAAGCAGCGGCGTCACGCTGGAGAAGGCGGGAAATGGCGGCAGGTTGAAGTCCGCGTTGCTCTCCGCGTAACCGTCGAACGGCTTGTGCTGCGACGCCAGGATGCGGTTCCTCAGCTGAGCCGCGGTGAGCGCGGGGACGCTGGCCGGGATCGCGGCGGCCAGGACGGGCAGGCAGCACAGCACCGCGACACCGGCGCCCATGACAGCCCAGCGCCACCCGGGAACGGCCGGGTGGCGTCCGCGATTCGGCAGGCGTTTAACCGCCATTTGCAGGGAGTGCCCTATGCGCACCTCATAACGATAAGGTAACTGCGCACCGCCGCGGTCGGCGGGACGGTCCTGGCGAGAAGCCTGACGGCGCGCTTGGTGACGCGCTTGGTGACGGGCGCAGGTTGGCCTGGCTCCGGCGCGTGATCGCGGTCCTCAATTGTCGCTACACGACCGTTCAGTTGTGGTGCTGATGGTGTTCGCGGGACTAGTGTGATGCAACGGCGGGCACCCGTCGACGGCCTTTTCGTTCCTATCGCCCGGTGGCGGCAAAATCGGTATCCGCCGCTTTTGTCGTGAATGCCGGGCTCCGTTGCGTGCCCGTTACACAGCAATCGATTGAGTAGTGATCACCTGCGAAAATCTTGGTCCAGGGGTCTCGTGCATCGCGAGCTTCCGGATTACGATCTGGCTTTGGTGAAGAAACGAAACCCCTGACTGACCGCCCGGGGGACGGCGGACAGGCGCGTCAGGCGGCGAAACGGTATGAGGGGGTTCCGTCATGTCGGTTCCTATTGTCCGGCGGATTGTCGTCGGAGTGGACGGCTCGGCTGAGTCCGCCACCGCGTTGCGGTGGGCTTGCCGCGAAGCGAGCCTTCGCGGCGCGGAGGTCTATGCCGTTCATGCTTGGGAGGCGCCGTGCCACAGCGTGGCCAGCTACGCCGTCCCTGTTCAGACGCGGCCCGAAAGCGACTTCGACATGCTCTGGCGAGCGGTAATGCCTGACCGCCTGCCTGGCGTGCAAGTCCGTACCGAGGTCGCGTCCGGCCTCGCCGCGCGAGTGCTGCTCGAGCGTAGTCAGGGGGCTGACATGCTTGTGCTCGGCACGGCGGGCGACAACGCGGACTCGACACGCTCGGCCGGCCCGGTTATCCGGGCGTGCCTGCGGCGTGCTCCGTGCCCGGTCGTCGTCATCAGCGCGGCCCAGGATCCGCTCGCGCGGGGCGGCCTTTCTGGTCATCCCACGGACCTGCGCGAGCCCGTGCCGGCGGCGGCCCAGCCGGCGGCGGCCGGCGCGCCGGGCCACGGCCGTGGCCTGCCGGTCCCGGCCGGCGCGTGCGGCTAACCGCCGGGGCGGAAAACCGCGGTGGCGTAACATAGCCATCATGGAGTCAACCGCGCCTGTGCTGACCGAGAACGAGGCGGAGTCCAGGTTCGAGATCCATGTCGGCGGCGACCTGGCCGGAATGGTCGTCTACGAACGCCGGGGACAGTTGCTCGAGCTGATCCACACGGAAATCGGCGAGCGGTTCCAGGGCGCCGGCCTCGCCGGCCAGCTGGCCAGGTACAGCCTGGACGCGGCCCGTGCGCGCGCTGCGCGTGTCCTGCCCACCTGCCCGTACATCCGGAAATGGATCCGGCGGCACCCCGGCTACCAGGACTTGGTTACGCGGGAGGCGTCTTGATCCGGGTGTGGCTGCCCGACCCGCCCGCGGTGCTGGGCGGCCCGCTGCCCGCGGGCATGGTCGCGGACGTCTGGACCGGCGGCGAGCCGCTGCCGGACTCGGCCAGCGAGGTCGAGGCGATCGTGGTCCCGTTCCGCGCCCGGCCTGAGCTGCTCAAGCGCGTCTTCGCGCTGCCGAGCCTGAAGCTCATCCAGCTCCGCTCCGCGGGCGCCGACACGATCGCCCCGCTGGTCCCGGACAACGTGACGCTGTGCAACGCGCGCGGCGCGCACGACCCGGGCACCGCCGAGTGGGTCGTCGGGACGATCATCGCCCAGCTACGGAACTTCCCCGGGTTCGTACGGGCGCAGCGCGCCGGCCGCTGGGACCCCGCGCTGAGCGAGCCGGTGGCGGGGAAGCGCGTGCTGATCGTCGGCTACGGCTCGATCGGCGCCGCGGTCGAGCGCCGCCTCGCTGGCTGGGATGTCATGGTCGAGCGGGTGGCGCGCCGCGCCCATCCGGCGACCGCTGACAGCCCCGAGGTGAAGAGCATCGACGAGCTGGCCGACGCGCTGCCGCGCGCTGACGTGGTGGTGCTCCTCGTCCCGGTCACCGGCGAGACCCGCGGCATGGCGGACGCCAAGTTCCTCGCGGCCATGAAGGACGGCGCGCTGCTGGTCAACGCCGCCCGCGGCGTGATCGTCGACACCGACGCCCTGCTGCGGGAACTCAGCTCCGGCAGGCTCAAGGCGGCGCTCGACGTCACCGATCCCGAGCCGCTCCCCGACGGGCACCCGCTCTGGCGGGCGCCCGGGCTGCTGCTCACCCCGCACGTCGGCGGCTTGGTCGCCGGCGGCCGGGACCGGGCGAACGCGGTCGTCCTGGATCAGCTCGCCCGGTACGCGGCGGGCGAGCCGCTGCGGAACGTCATCGGCGACCAGGGCTACTAGATCTGATAGTTGTGCGCTGGGCGTAACGAGGCCGAGGTCACATATCGGGCCGCTCGGTTTACGATGGGGCGGAAGAGGGCGGACCCGGGGAGAGACAGTGACTGAGACCGCACGCGAAAACGTACGCGAAATGCGGCCCGTGATCATAACCATTGACGACGACCCTGGTGTTTCGCGCGCCGTGGCGCGGGATTTGCGGCGGAAGTACGGCGAGTCGTGCCGGATCGTCAGGGCCGAGTCCGCGGCTGACGGACTCGATGCGCTGCGCCAGATGAAGCTGCGCGGCGAGCAGGCCGCGGTGATCCTGGCGGACTACCGCATGCCGCAGATGAACGGGATCGAGTTCCTCGAGCGGGCGATGGACATCTACCCGGTCGCGCGCCGGGTGCTGCTCACGGCCTACGCGGACACCAACGCCGCGATCGAGGCGATCAACGTCGTGGACCTAGACCATTACCTGCTGAAGCCGTGGGACCCGCCGGAGGAGAAGCTCTACCCGGTAGTCGATGACCTGCTCGGCGCCTGGCGCAAGGAAGACCAGCGGGTCGTGCCCGAGACCAAGGTCGTGGGGCACCGGTGGTCGGCGCCGTCCGCGCAACTGCGCGAGTTCCTGGCGCGCAACCAGGTCCCGTACCGTTGGTACGCCTCCGACAGTCCGGAGGGCGAGAAGCTGCTGCGGATCGCGGGCGCCGACGGCAGCGTGCTGCCCCTGGTCATCACGCCGGACGGCGAGCCGCTGCTCAACCCGGCCAAGTCGGAGCTCGCCGCCAAGGTCGGCCTCGCCACGATCCCGGAGCAGGACTTCTACGACCTCATCGTCATCGGCGGCGGGCCCGCCGGGCTGGGCGCGGCCGTTTACGGCGCGAGCGAGGGCCTGCGCACCGTGCTCGTCGAGAAGATCGCGACCGGCGGCCAGGCCGGGCAGAGCTCGCGGATCGAGAACTACCTCGGCTTCCCCGACGGCGTGTCCGGCGGCCAGCTCATCAACCGGGCCCGGCGGCAGGCGCTGAAGTTCGGCGCCGAGGTGCTGACGACGACCGAGGCGATCAAGCTCGAGCGGAGCGGTTCCGCCCGCACGGTCACGCTGTCGGACGGGACGACGATCGGCGCGCACGCGGTGATCCTCGCCACCGGCGTCGCCTACCGCCAGCTCGATCAGCCGGGCTGCGCCGACCTCACCGGGTGCGGGATCTTCTACGGCGCCGCGCTGACCCAGGCCGAGGCGTGCGCGGGCCGGGACGTGTACATCGTCGGCGGCGCGAACTCGGCCGGGCAGGCCGCGGTGTACCTGTCCCGCTTCGCCGCGTCCGTGACGATGCTGGTGCGCGCGCCGTCGCTGACGAAGTCGATGTCGCACTACCTGATCGAGCAGATCGCCGCGATCGACGGGATCACAGTGCGAACGTGCACCGAGGTCGTGGAGGCGGCCGGCGACAAGGAACTCGAGCACATCACCCTGCGCGACATCAACACGGGAGCCACCGAGGCCGTCGGCGCCTCGCGGCTGTTCGTGTTCATCGGGGCGGAGCCGCGAACGGGCTGGCTGGACGGCGTGGTCGCGCGCGACACCCGGGGCTTCGTGCTGGCCGGCCCGGATCTCACCGAGGATCACCTGGGCGACTGGCGGCTTGACCGGCCGCCGTACCACCTGGAGACGAGCGCGCCAGGGGTGTTCGTCACTGGCGACGTGCGCGCGGAGTCGGCCAAGCGGGTCGCCTCCGCGGTCGGGGAGGGCGCGATGGCCGTCATGCTGGTGCACCGCTACCTGGAAAAGCTATGAGCGCCGGCCCGGAAAAGCTATGAGCCCCCTGGAGAAACCCCGCATGGAACCAGCCTGCGACCCCGGAGAGCTCCGGTCCCTGTTCCTGTTCGCGAAGCTCACCGACGAGCAACTAGAAGAACTGTGCCGCGTCGGCCGGGTGGAGACGTATCCGCCGGGTCCCGTCTACCGCGAGGGCGAGCCCGCCGAGCGGTTCTACGTGCTGATCGAAGGCACGGTCGCCACCTCCCGCATGGTGGCCGGCGACGACGTGGAGGTCACCAGGACCAGCCAGCGCGGCGTCTACGGCGGGGCGTTCCAGGCTTATGTCGGTGACCGCATGCCGCAGGTCTACTCGAACTCGATGCGCGCCATCGAGGAGTCCCGTTTCTACGTGATGTCCGCCGGGAACTTCGCGCGGATCATACACGAGTGGTTCCCGATGGCCGTGCACCTGCTCGAGGGCCTGTTCTTCGGCGGCCGCGCGACCCAGCAGGCGGTCGCGGCCCGCGAGCGGCTGCTCGCGCTCGGCGCGCTGTCCGCGGGCCTGACCCACGAGCTCAACAACCCCGCGGCGGCCGCCGTGCGGGCGACCGCGAGCCTGCGCGAGCGGGTCGCCGGCATGCGCGGCAAGCTCAAGATGCTCGCCGCCGGGTCCTACCAGCAGGCCACGTTCGAGACGCTGATCGAGCTGCAGCAGCGGGCGGTCGAGCAGGTCTCGAAGGCGCCCAAGCTCGACGCGCTGGCCGCGTCCGACCAGGAAGACGAGCTGGCCGACTGGCTCGACGACCACGAGGTGCCGAGCGGCTGGCAGATCGCGCCGACGTTCGTTCAGGCCGGCCTGGACGTGCCCTGGCTCAGCGGTATCCTCGAGGCCGTCGGCGCGGACATGCTCGAGCCCGCGCTCCGCTGGCTGAACTACACCGTCGAGACCGAACTGCTCATGAACGAGATCGAGGACGCGACCACGCGGATCTCCACGCTTGTCGGCGCCGCCAAGCAGTACTCGCAGCTCGACCGCGCCCCCTACCTCGAGGTTGACGTCCACGACCTGCTGGACAGCACGCTGCTCATGCTGTCCGGCAAGTTTGCCAAGACCGTGAAGATCGTCAGAAACTACGATCGCTCCCTCCCGAAGATCCCCGCCTACGCCGCCGAGCTCAACCAGGTGTGGACGAACATCATCGACAACGCCGTGTCGGCGATGAACGGCGATGGCACGCTCACGATCCGCACGGCCCGCGAGAACGAGTGCGTGCTGGTCGAGTTCGGGGACACCGGCCCCGGCGTCCCCGACGAGATCAAGGACCGGATCTTCGAGCCGTTCTTCACGACCAAGCCGGTCGGCGAGGGCACGGGACTCGGACTCGACATCTCCTTCCGCATCATCGCCAACAAGCACCACGGCAGCATCCACGTCGAGTCCCAGCCAGGCGACACGCGTTTCCAGGTCAGGCTTCCGATCGAGGAGCGGTCATGACGCAGCCTCAGGGCATTGACACGAGCATGCCGCCGAGCGGCACCGGGTGCGTCGAGTGCGAGGCGGCCGGCGGCTGGTGGCTGCACCTGCGCCGCTGCGCGCAGTGCGGGCACATCGGCTGCTGCGACACCTCGCCGAGCCAGCACGCGAGCAGGCACGCCAAGGAGACCGGCCATCCGCTGATCCGCAGCTTCGAGCCGGGGGAGACCTGGTTCTGGTCGTTCCCCGACGAGGCCTTCTACGACAGCGGCCCCGAGCTCGCGGCGCCCGACTGCCACCCGGCGGACCAGCCAGTTCCCGGCCCCTCCGGCCGCGTGCCGGGGAACTGGCGAAGTAAGCTCAACCCGTGAACGTGATCTCTCGCGGCTTCAGCGGCCGCGGGCGCGACTCCGGCCAGAAGCTGCCGCCGGGGCAGTACGCCGAGCGTGGCTTCCCCGTCCTGTCCGCCGGCCCGACCCCGAACGTCCGGACCGACACGTGGCACTTCACGATCACCACCGAGAACCAGGACACGCACCGCTGGGACTGGCAGCAGTTCCTGGCGCTGCCCGCCGAGGACGTCACGACGGACATCCACTGCGTGACGAAGTGGTCCAAGTTCGGCACGAAGTGGCGCGGCGTCTCCTGCGACATCCTGCTCGACGGCATCGCGACGAACGCCGGCTACGTGATGGCCGAAGCCTACGGCGACTACACGACGAACCTGCCGCTCGCCGACCTGCGCGACGGGAAGGCGTGGATCGTGTACGGCTACGACGGCAAGCCCCTGCATCCCGAGCACGGGGGCCCCGCCCGGCTGCTGGTCCCGCACCTGTACCTGTGGAAGTCGGCCAAGTGGGTCAGCGGGCTGCGGCTGATGGCCCATAACGAGCGGGGCTTCTGGGAAGAGCTTGGCTACCACGACTACGGAGACCCGTGGCGCGAGCAGCGGTACCAGGGCGACTGAACTGGCTGGTCGCGTCCGTCGCGGCGGTGCATGAGGAGACCCCCAGCGCCCGCACGCTCGTCCTCGACGTGCCCGGCTGGCCCGGGCACGTGGCCGGCCAGCACGTTGACGTCAGGCTCACCGCCGAGGACGGCTACTCCGCCCAGCGGTCGTACTCGATCGCGTCCGCGCCGTCCGGCGACCGCCTCGAACTGACCGTGCAGCGGCTCGCGGACGGCGAGGTCTCGCCGTACCTGACCGACGTCGTCGAGCCGGGCGATCCGCTTGAGCTGCGCGGCCCGATCGGCGGCTGGTTCGCCTGGCCGCCCGGCGCCACCGAGCCGCTGCTGCTGATCGCGGGCGGCAGCGGGATCGTCCCGCTGATGGCGATGATCCGCGCGCACGCGGCGAGCGGCGGCGAGGTCCCCGTCCGGCTGATCTATTCCGTGCGCACGCCGGCCGACGTCATCTACGCCCCCGAGTTGTCTGAACGCGCCATGGTGTCTCCCCTCGCCGTCACCTTCTTGCACACGCGGGCGGCGCCGCCCGGGGAGCGGACCGGCCGCATCAACGCGGACGTGCTCGCGGCGGCGGCGTTTCCGCCGGACGACAAGCCCGCGACGTTCGTCTGCGGCCCGACGGGCTTCGTCGAAGCGGCGGCGAACCTCCTGGTCGGCGCGGGCTACGCCCCGTCCACCATCAAGACCGAACGCTTCGGCCCGACCAGCTAACGCGCGTACAGCTTTTCCAGGTATTCGGCGACGCCGTCTTCGTCGTTGCCGCCGATGACATGGGTCGCCGCGGCGAGCACCGCCGGGTGGCCGCCCGCGACCGCGCAAGAGGTGCCGGCCCAGGAGAGGAGGGGGAGATCGTTCGGCATGTCGCCGAACGCCAGCACCGCCTCCGCGCCGATCCCGTGGCTCCCCGCTAGTTCCTCGACCGCCGTCGCCTTGCTCACCCCGTCGGCCACCGCCTCGATCAGGCTCTTGCCGTTCGAGTGGGAGACGTTCACCAGGCCGTCGAGCACGGGCGCCGCCTTCGCGAGCAGTTCGTCAGGCGTGTATTCCATGTGCCTGCCCAGCAGCTTCGCCGCCGGCTGGCCGAACATGACCTTGTCCCCGGGGCGGGGAATGACCGCGTTCACGTCCCACCGGACCGCCTGGTACATGTCGTCGGCGGCGTGCCCGTCCGCGTACTCGACCGCGATCCCGATTCCCGGGATCGCCGCGCGCAGCGCTTGGGCCGCGGCGGCGAGCACCTCGGGCATGATCAGGTGCTCCGCCACCACGGTGTCCGCCGCCATGTCGTACGTCAGCGCGCCGTTCGCGCAGATCGCCGTGCCCTGGTTGCCGAACGCGGCGGCGATCGGCGGCATCACCCGCGGCGGACGGCCGGTCACGAGCACGAAGTGCGCGCCCGCCTGCTCGACACGGGCGAACGCCGCGACCGTGCGCGGGGAAATCGTCCCGTCACTGCGGATGATCGTGCCGTCGAGGTCGGTCGCGACTAGCAGGGGAATGTTGGGCACAGGGCCAAAGCCTAGCTCAGACCCCTGATGGCACGGCATTCGCGGCGCGCCGGCCGGCGCCTTCCCGGTCGCGCCGGCCGGCGATCACTCGGCCGGGCCGGTGCCTACGTAGAGGTCCACGACCCCGGAGACATAGCGGTCGCCGTAGAAGTCGCCGGCCGGCACCAGCCGGGGCTGCGCGAGCCGGGCGTCGTTCTGCACGAGGGACAGCCGGAGCTCGCGGCCGCCGACGAGCTGCTCATCCGGCGTGAACGTCGCGACGTAGTTATCGGCACCGGTGGCGGCGACCCAGGTATTCGCGTTCGTCTGCACGCCGCCGGCGGCGAGCACCGCCAGGAGGGACGGCCCGGCTTCCTTCTTGGACTCCATCCCCTTCATGCCGCTGAACGAGATGCGGAACGACCGCGACGGCAGCTTGCGAAGCCGGGCCGCGCTGAGCGACACGACGCGGTCGCCGTCGATGATCTTCACTGGGCTGCCCGCGGCGGGGCGCGTGCTGGTCGCGGGCGCGGTGGCGATCCCCACTGTCACCTGGCGGACGTCGTGGATCCAGCGCGCCGTGGTCCGGTCTCCCGGCACGACCAGTTCGGCGCCCCCGGCGATCGGCCGCCCGCCCTGCTTGACGGCGAGGTAAGCCGGGTGGCTGCCGTAGTCCTTCAGCAGTTCCCCGAACGCGAAGGTCGCCGTGTAGCCGCTGGCGCCGCGGACCGTCACGGTCATCCGCAGCATCTTGTTCCGCGTGTTCTTGAGGGCGGGGTAGGCGGGGCCGGCGTCTTGCACCACCGTGGTGAGCGCGACGCCGGAGTACGTGACCCGTTGCTTGCGCGCGGTGGCCCGGAACGTGGTCTGCGGCAGCGCCGCCAGCCGCGCCGGGGTGTACGTCGAGCGCGACGAGACGCTTCCGGTCACCCGGAGTGCCGTGCCGCTCGCGGCGTCGAGGTGCCGCGCCGCCGCGGCGGCTGGTGTCACGGCGCTCGCGAGCGCGCTGCCTGCCAGCACGGCGGTCCCCGCCGCCAGCACAACTGATGACCTGACCCTCATCGCTCTAGTCTCCTCATCGTGAGTATCCGGTAACGATGGGTAATCATAGCTACTCATGGTGATCGCGGCGGGGACGCTAGCGGACTCCGCGCGGGCGGAACTGGATGCTGATCCGCGCCCCGGTGCTCTGCGCCGATTTAGGGATGGCGTGCTCCCAGGTGCGCTGGCAACTGCCGCCCATGACGATGAGGTCGCCGTGCCCGAGGCTGTAACGCAGCGTGCCGGTCGTGCCGGTGCCGGGGCCGGGTTGGACGCCGGGCCGGGGCCGGAGCAGCAAGGGCCGGGCGGCGCCCACCGAAAGGATCGCGACCATCGTGTCCTCGGTGCGGCCGCGCCCGATAGTGTCACCGTGCCAGGCCACGCTGTCCTGGCCATCCCGGTAGAGGCACAATCCGGCCGTCGCGAACGGCTCGCCCAGCTCGGTCTGGTAATAGTCGTTGAGCCTGGCGCGGCAGCCGGCCAGCACCGGGTCAGGGAGCGTGGCGTCCGCGCCGTAAAAGCACAGCAGGCGCGGCACGTCCACGGTCCTGTCGTACATTCGCCGCCGCTCCGCGTGCCAGGGGACTCGCTCGGCCAGCCGCGTGAACAACTCCGCGGAGCCGGCCAGCCAGCCGCGCTGCACGTCGACCCACGCGCCCCGGGCAAGCCGGGCACGCTCGGGACGCAGGGCCCCCGGCGCCGGGGCGTCGCCCAGGTCCAGCAGTGAATCCTGTACGGGGACTCTCATCCGAACATGCTATCGCATAGGTCAAATATGCGTTCGAGGCTGCCGGACGTGGACTACGGGCGAACGTCTTGTTTCGCGCTCGTCGCGGCCGGCCAGCCGCGGCATATCCGCACGCGCATTCGCGCCGTGGTGGCGCGTAAGTTAGTGGGTGTTAAGCAAATGTCCGGCCCACAGCGATTCGCCGGCGAGACGGCATTGGCGTGAATAAGAACGCGGAAGGCGACGGACCACGCGCGGCTCTTGCACGGGATCCGTCGCCTTCAAAGCCGATGACAGGAGGGTCTGGCCTCCGCCGAGGCCGGACGATGCCTGTTGTCAGACGGGGCGAACCTCCGCGGCCTGCGGACCCTTCGGCCCCTGGGTCACGTTGTACTCGACCTTCTGGTTCTCCTCCAGCGTCCGGTACCCGGACGACTGGATCGCGGAGAAGTGGACGAAGACGTCGGCGCTGCCATCATCCGGAGCGATGAAACCGAAGCCCTTGTCCGGGTTGAACCACTTTACGGTTCCCTGAGCCATTTGCTGTATATCCTTCGAAACTAGCTGGAGACCCGCGCGCTTCACGCGGATCAGCTGCGGGATACCCGCCGCCGTGCGAAACATATGCGTCGACCGGCAACTCGCCCGATTGTCAAAACCGCGGGGAGTATTTCCGATCGCAAAGTCCGACAACAGCCGTGGCTAATCTACCGCATCATGCAGAGCGCGTCCGCAAGTTAACGCGGGGAAAGTGCACCCTCATCGCGAGTCACAGACCGCGCGAGCGGTCAGAAATGCCTGCCTTGTCCAGGGTTCCGGTGATTCCCGCCCCAGTCGCGCCGTCCCGCGGGCCCTGAACGGCCGGCAGAGTCTCCCCGTCGGCTCGCCTCACCCGACGGACGGCGGACAGCACCGCCGTTAGCGCGTCCGGCCGGTCCCGCCGGGCGCGCTGCCCGCCGGTCACCATTGCCCCAGGAGCGGTCGTTTCCGTCCCAGGAGCGGCCGTTGCCGGCCGGACGCCGGTCGCCGCTCCACTGGCGGTCGCCGCCCAACTGCCGGTCGCGGCCGTCCTGCCGCTCGAAGCGGCCGCCGCGGTCATCCCGTCCGCCCCGGTCCGTGCCGGTCCGGTCCGCGAAGGTCCGGTCGCCGCGCGCGGTCCGCTCGTCACGCCGGTCGTCGCGCCGTCGCGGACGATCCGCCCGCGGGCGGTCAGACCGTCCGCCGTGCCCGTCGCCGAAGCCGCCGCGCGACCGCCGGCCGGGCCGGTCGTCGCGCGGCCCGCGACGGCCGGGCTGCTTGACCAGGTCCGTGACCGGCTTGTCGAGGTAGACCCGCTCCGCCGGCTTACCGGAGAGCTCGCGAAGCACTTCGGAATCCGGCGCCGCCGCGGTGACCGTCGGGGTCACGCCGGCCTCGCGCATCAGCTTGCGCACCTCGCGGGACTGGCCCGCGGTCTGCATGGTGACGACAATCCCGTCCGCGCCGCCACGGGCGGTACGGCCGGACCGGTGCACGTAGGCCTTGTGCTCGGCCGGCGGGTCGGCGTGGATCACCAGCTCGATGCCGTCCACGTGAATGCCCCGGGCGGCGATGTCGGTCGCGACCATGACCTTGGCCACGCCGGTGGAGAACGCCGCGAGGTTGCGGGCGCGGGCGCCCTGCGCGAGGTTGCCGTGCAGTTCCGCCGCCGGGATGCCGACCGTGGTCAGCTGCTTGGCGAGCCGCTGCGCGCCGTGCTTGGTCCGGGTGAACACCAGCGAGCGCTTCGCGCCGCCGGCGAGCGCGGCGAGGACTTCGATCCGCTGTTTGTGGTCGATCGTGAGCACGTGGTGCTCGATCTCGGCGGGCGAGGAGTGCTCGTCCACCGAGTGCTGCGCCGGGTTGTGCAGGAACCGGCGCGCGAGCACGTCGATGGCGCTGTCCAGCGTCGCCGAGAACAGCATGCGCTGGCCGTCCGCCGCGGTGGCCTCGAGGAGCCGCCGGACGATCGGCAGGAACCCGAGGTCGGCCATCTGGTCGGCCTCGTCGATCACGGTGATCTCGACGTCGGACAGGTCGCATTCACCCTGCCCGATGAGGTCGGCGAGGCGGCCCGGGCACGCGACCAGGATGTCGGTGGCGCGCTGCAGCGCGTTGATCTGCGGCCGGTAGGAGACGCCGCCGTAGATGGTGGCCACCCGCAGCCCCAGCGCGCGGGCGAGCGGCAGCAGCACCAGCTCGACCTGCGTCGCGAGCTCACGGGTGGGGACGAGGATGAGGCCGCGCGGCCGTCCGGCGGCGGTCGAGCCGCCCGCCAGCCGGGCGACCATGGGCAGCGAGAAGCCCAGGGTCTTTCCCGAGCCCGTCTGCGCCCGGCCGAGGATGTCGAGTCCGGCCAGCGCGTCGGGCAGGGTGGCCGCCTGGATCGGGAACGGCGCGGTGATGCCGCCGTTCTCGAGGACGGTCACGAGTGGCGCCGGCACGCCGAGGGACGCGAACGTCGCGTCGGCGGCCAGCGAAGCGGCGGGACCGAGAGCGGGCATGCCAGCGGTCTCTTCCGCGGGTACAGCAGTCAAAAAAATCGTCTCCAGGACGTAGGCGGCCCACGCGTACCGTGGGCATGGTCGCGCTGACCTCAGATGGTCACGTAATCGTGGTGGGCGCCAGGTCCGTGGGAAATAGGCCGCTCCCCGAGCGGCGCAGGGACATACGCCTCAGTAACCCAGTAAGCCTACCTCACCGCGCGACTGTCTCGGCCCGGTGGCTGACTCCCAGGCGCACTGGGCGCGTCGGCGCGAGGTGCGTGAGCGCGTTGTAGGTGACGACCGCGATCGCCAGGTGCATCAAGAACAGGACGGCCACGGCCTTGCCCGGCTGTCCCTGGATCAGGATGTACACGTCCGGCAGCCACAGCACGAGCGTGACGAGGACCGCCATCCGGAAGAACATCCAGCGCGGCTGCGAGGTGATCCGGGTCGTGATCGGCCACGCGATGCAGGCGATGATCACGCCGATTACCGTCAGCTTGGCGTAGTCGCCGAACTGAAAGTGCGCGTATCCCTTGGTGCCAGGGATGACGGCCTCCGCGATCACGACGAGGAGCGCGTCCGCGAGGAGGGACCCGACGACGGAGACCACGGTCGCGAGCGCCACGCGCATGGCGGACGGCTGCTGGTGCCGCGGGGCGAAGTCGAGGTGGACGAGCGCGAAGGCCTTGTTCAGCATGGTGGCCAGGCTAGGGGCGCTGTCTCTGAATTGGCTCTCACCGCGGTGGCGGAACAATCGCGCGGCTAACCCACACTATACTGGAACTCGCTGGAATTACCGGGTGACTGTACGCTGGCCCCGTGAACGAGACCGTCGAGGCACTGGAACGCCGGATGGGGCAGCTCCGGGTGGCGCTGCGAGAAGCGGTCCTGGCCAGTGACCAGGCGCGCGTCACCGCGCTGCGCGCCGAACTGCGGCAGGCCGAGGGGGACTGGGAAGACGCCCTGGTCCAGGTCCACACTCGAACCGAGACCGAGACCGAGACCGCGGTCCCGGCCGCCAGGCTGGTCAACACCGCGCCGGGGCCACTGCTCCCGCTGCGCGAGCAGGTCTACGAGGCGCTCAGCCTGCTGCAGGCGCCCGCCGCGCCGCGGCTCATCGCGACCGTGCACGAAGCGTTCTTCGCGACCACGTTCCCGACCCAGCGAGTCACGAGCCTGCGCCGCGACGAGGAACGGTCCTTCCGCGTCGCGCCGTTCGCCCGCCCCTACTAC
This sequence comes from Trebonia sp., assembly GCA_035552855.1. GTDB lineage: Bacteria > Actinomycetota > Actinomycetes > Streptosporangiales > Streptosporangiaceae > Trebonia. The sequence goes on from DASZKN010000224.1 coordinate 15,815, forward strand.
ATCTGTGCCGCGCTCACCGCTGACTTCCTGATCCCGTCGCGGGGACTGCTCGCCGCCTCGACGTGGCCGATGGAAAAGCGTGTCATCGGACCGCTGTCCCCGCGCGTCGACTTCCTCGAGGCGGCCATCCGGGTCGCCGAGGCCATCGAGCGGATCCCCGCGCCCGTGCCCGCCGCCCGCCGCCTGCTCGCGCGCTTCGCCGCCAGCATCCCCGGCGCGTGCGACGTCACGAACCGCGTGGACCCGCGGGCGGTCAAGGCGGCGGCCGGGGCGGAGCTGAGCGTGCATAAGGTGAAGGACGCGAAAACCCGCGAGGAAGCCGCGCGCCGGGCCCGGCAGCAGCTCGACGACGCGCAGCAGCTCTTCGGCACGAAACCGGAGCGCAAGGGAACCGGTGAGTCCCGCGGCTGACGTCGCGTCCAGCCTCGTTGAGGCCCGGCTTGACCAGCTGCGCGGCCGGGCGAACGCCCGCCGCTCGCGGCGCTGGTCGGCGACGATCCGGCGCGTGCGTGGTCGTGGCCCCGCGGGAATCCCGGCCCTGCTCGGCGCCCGCCCCTAGGGTAACGGCGGTCGTCCGAGCATGTCCGACATTTACGTTTGGCCGCATAGATGCGGCTCGCAGCGCGAAAGATACTTGCGGCGCATAAATAAGCAACGTATACGGACATAAAGTTCTCTTGATGCCCCAAGTCCGTGCCGGCGCGGCCGCCGCTGCGTGGTCGCGCCGCGCCTCCCTATTAGGGAGTTTACTGGAACTAGCTGGAATATGCTAGACTGCATGGCAGAAGGTAGGTGATTCCCATGGAGGTCTTGGGGGATGAACTCGTAGACCGGCGTGAGGACACGGTGCGAATCGACCCGCACGTCCAGCAGGCGGCGAAGATCATGGAGTCAGCCAGGAACCAGCTGCTGCGCGCGGTCGTCGCCGGGGACCTCGTCGAATCGCAGCGGCTCATGGGAGTCTTCGCCAACGCGACCGTCCTCAGGGAAGACACCGAGGACGAGGTGCGCGTGCGGCTCGGCCTGCTCACCCAGGACGAAGTCGCGCGCCGGGCGGTTGCCCGGCGCGTGCCGATCACCGCGCGGCCCGCGCCGGCCCGCGCGGCCCGCGTCCGGCCGAACCCGTTGCTCGCGCTCGTCCGCCGGATCCGGCTGGCGGCCGCCCGCCGCGAGATCCGCCGGTGGAACCGGCGGCATGGCGTCGAAGGGTCAGTCGTGTCGTTCTGGGGCTGACACCATCATCACGAAAGTATTTTTTATCGCGAAGTATTTTCATCGCATAGGTACATTAAACTTTCGATATCACCGCCCGGGGAAGCCTCCGTTATAGTCGACTGGCACCTATTCGTCGCCGCGGCGCGCCGCGGCCGCGAACGGAGAGGCGGAGTATGGGCACCGGCGGTGACAGGGACGGGCGCTGGCAGTTCTGGGTCGACCGGGGCGGCACGTTCACGGACATCGTCGCGCGGCGGCCCGACGGCACGCTGCGGGCGCACAAGCTGCTGTCGGAGAACCCCGGTCGGTATTCCGACGCCGCCGTCGCGGGCATCAGGCAGCTGCTCGGCGTGCCGGACGGCGATCCGGTGCCGGCCGAGTCCGTCGAGTCGGTCCGGCTGGGCACGACCGTTGCCACCAACGCGCTGCTCGAGCGGGACGGCGAGCCGACCGTGCTGGTGATCACGAAGGGCTTCCGGGACGCGCTGCGGATCGCGTACCAGAACCGGCCGCGGATCTTCGACCGCCGGATCGTGCTCCCTGAGCTGCTGTACTCGCGGGTGATCGAGGCCGACGAGCGCGTTGGCGCGGACGGTGAGGTCGTCACCCCGCTCGACGAGGAATCGTTGCGGGGCGCGCTGCTCGCCGCATACGCGGACGGGTTCCGCTCCGTGGCCGTCATCTTCGTGCACGGGTACCGCTTCCCCGAGCATGAGCTGCGCATCGGCGAGATCGCCCGCGCGACCGGGTTCACGCAGGTGTCGCTGTCCCACGAGACGACGCCGCTGATGAAGCTCGTGTCCCGGGGCGACACGACCGTGGTGGACGCGTACCTGTCGCCGATCCTGGACAGGTACGTGCGGCAGGTGGCCGGGGAACTGTCCGGCGTGCCGCTGCTGTTCATGCGGTCCAGCGGCGGGCTGACGGACGCCAGCATGTTCCGCGGGAAGGACTCGATCCTGTCCGGGCCGGCGGGCGGCATCGTCGGCGTCGCCAAGACGTCCGCGGCGGCGGGGTTCGGCAAGGTCATCGGGTTCGACATGGGCGGTACGTCGACCGACGTGTCGCACTACAGCGGCGAGTATGAGCGGCAGTACGAGACGCAGGTGGCGGGCGTGCGGATGCGCGCGCCGATGCTGAGCATCCACACGATCGCGGCCGGCGGCGGGTCGCTGCTGGAGTTCGACGGCGCGAGGTTCCGGGTGGGTCCGCGGTCGGCCGGCGCGAACCCGGGGCCCGCTGCCTACCGCCGCGGCGGGCCGCTGACCGTGACGGACGCCAACGTGATGCTGGGCCGGATTCAGCCGGAGCACTTCCCGCGTGTGTTCGGGCCGTCGGGTGACCAGCCGCTGGACGCCGCGGTGGTCCGGTCGCGACTCGCCGAGCTCGCGGCGCGGATCGGCGACGGGCGGTCGCCGGAGGACGTGGCGGCCGGGTTCCTCGAGATCGCGGTGGCCAACATGGCGAACGCGATCAAGAAGGTCTCGGTGCAGCGCGGCTACGACGTGACGGAGTACGCGCTGGCGACGTTCGGCGGGGCGGGCGGGCAGCATGCCTGCGCGGTCGCCGACGCGCTCGGCATCAAGCGTGTCCTCATCCACCCTCTGGCCGGGGTCCTCTCGGCGTACGGGATGGGGCTGGCGGACATCACCGCGACGCGCGAGACGGCGATCGAGTCCGTGCTGACGGCCTCGCTCGAGCCGGAACTCGCCAAGGTGCTGGGGCAACTGGAAGCCCGGGCGCGGGGGGAACTGGCCGGGGAGGGTGTTCCCGCGGGCGGGGTGTCCGCGTTGCGGCGGGCGCACCTGCGGTACGCGGGGACGGACACGGCGATCGAGGTGCCGGCGGGGTCCGCCGCGGACATGGTGGCGGCGTTCGAGCAGACCTACCAGCAGCGGTTCTCGTTCCTGATGCGGGACAAGCCGATCGTGGTCGAGGCGGTCTCCGTCGAGGCCGTGGGCGGCGGCGCGGCCGGCGAAGAGGCGCTCGCGTCTGCTGGTGGCCCGGCGGCCGGGGCTCGGGCGGCTGCTGCTCCGGCGGAGCCCCGGCCGGTGCGGATGTACCTGCCGGCCCTCGGCGGCTGGACGGACGCCGGGCTGTACCAGCGTTCGCGCATCGCGGCCGGCGACGTCATCACCGGGCCGGCGATCCTCGCCGAGGACAACTCCACGACGGTCATCGAGCCCGGGTGGTCCGGGCGCGTCAACGACCTCAACCACCTGGTGCTGAGCCGGGAGGCGGCGCTCCCGGGCGGGCAGGCGGTCGGAACCGAGGCCGACCCGGTGATGCTGGAGATCTTCAACAACCTGTTCATGTCGATCGCCGAACAAATGGGCTACCGCCTGCGGAGCACCGCCCACTCGACGAACATCAAGGAGCGGCTGGACTTCTCGTGCGCGCTGTTCGACGCCGAGGGGAACCTGATCGCGAACGCGCCGCACATTCCCGTGCACCTCGGCTCGATGGGCGAGAGCATCAAGCAGATCATCAGGGACCGGGCGGGCGGCATGAAGCCCGGGGACGTGTACGCGCTCAACGATCCGTACCGGGGCGGGACCCATCTGCCCGATGTCACGGTGATCACGCCGGTGCTCGGCGGCGGGGCCGGCGGCGCGGCCGGCGGCGGTGACGCGGCCGGCGCCGGCGCGGTGCTCTTCTACGTGGCTTCCCGCGGGCATCACGCCGAGATCGGCGGGCTCACCCCTGGTTCGATGCCCGCGGCGAGCAGGCGCATCGAGGAGGAGGGCGTCCTGCTGCGGAACTGGCTGCTCGTCGGCGGCGGCGCGTTCCGCGAGGCGGAGACCGTCGAACTGCTCCGCACGGCGCCCTATCCGTCCCGCAATCCCGACGTCAACATCGCGGAC